>NZ_CAXAPA010000007.1:0-332768 GCF_963970835.1 Pseudomonas sp. EA_15y_Pfl1_P101
TGCAGGCCACTCTCCCACTCGGGTGCTGACACACCAGTGCTGGCTACGGCCTTTGCCCCGCACGCGTTCTATAACCTTACGATGAACCAGTTTGATGCGCGACAGCGCTACGTCGAAGATGTAGTGGGGCCTCCCACATTTGATTTCACTGCCTCAAAAAATCCGTTTTCCAGCTAAATCCTCCGCACTCCCCGCTCAATCCCAACCAAAGTTCTGATAACGTGCGTCTATCGATTGCAGCCGGTATGCTTGGCCCGCAACCTCATGGACGCCCGCTATGACTCTTACAGAATTACGCTACATCGTTACCCTCGCCCAAGAGCAGCACTTCGGCCACGCGGCCGAGCGTTGCCACGTCAGCCAGCCGACGCTGTCGGTGGGCGTGAAAAAGCTTGAAGACGAACTCGGTGTGCTGATTTTCGAGCGCAGCAAGAGCGCCGTGCGCCTCACACCGGTGGGCGAAGGCATCGTGGCCCAGGCCCAAAAGGTGCTGGAGCAGGCGCAAAGCATTCGCGAACTGGCCCAGGCCGGCAAAAACCAGCTGACCGCACCGCTGAAAGTCGGCGCCATCTACACCGTCGGCCCGTACTTGTTTCCGCACCTGATCCCGCAACTGCATCGCGTTGCGCCGCAGATGCCGCTGTATATCGAAGAAAACTTCACCCACGTATTGCGCGACAAACTGCGCAACGGCGAGTTGGACGCGATCATCATCGCCTTACCGTTCAACGAAGCAGACGTACTGACCCTGCCGCTCTACGACGAGCCGTTCTACGTGTTGATGCCCGCCTCCCATCCGTGGACACAAAAAGACACCATCGATGCCGGCCTGCTCAACGACAAGAGCCTGCTGCTGCTCGGCGAAGGCCACTGCTTCCGCGACCAGGTGCTGGAAGCCTGCCCAACCCTGACCAAGGGCAACGACGGTGCCAAGCACACCACCGTGGAATCCAGTTCCCTGGAAACCATTCGCCACATGGTCGCTTCCGGCCTGGGTATTTCAATCCTGCCGCTGTCGGCGGTGGACAGCCATCACTACGCCCCCGGCGTCATCGCAGTGCGCCCACTGACGCCGCCGGTGCCGTTCCGCACCGTGGCGATCGCCTGGCGCGCCAGCTTCCCACGGCCCAAAGCGATTGAGATCCTCGCCGACTCGATCCGCCTGTGTTCGGTGGCCAAGCCGCCTGCCGCGAGCTGAGCAACGATATGACGGAGCTGTCGCAGGTGTCGGTGACGGCACTCAAGGGTGTCGGCGAGGCCATGGCCGAGAAGCTGGCCAAGGTCGGCCTGGAGAACCTCCAGGACGTGCTGTTTCACCTGCCCCTGCGCTACCAGGATCGCACCCGCGTGGTGCCCATCGGCCATCTGCGCCCTGGGCAGGATGCGGTGGTCGAAGGCACCGTCAGCGGCGCCGACGTGGTGATGGGCAAGCGCCGTAGCCTGGTCGTGCGCCTGCAGGACGGTACCGGTGGCCTGAGCCTGCGCTTCTACCATTTCAGCAATGCGCAGAAGGAAGGCCTCAAACGCGGCACCCGCGTGCGTTGCTATGGCGAAGCGCGGCCCGGCGCGTCGGGCCTGGAGATCTACCACCCGGAATACCGCGCCATCACGGGCGACGAACCGCCGCCGGTCGACACTACACTCACCCCGATCTACCCGCTCACCGAGGGCTTGACCCAGCAGCGCCTGCGCCAACTGTGCATGCAGACCCTGGCGATGCTTGGCCCGAAGAGCCTGCCCGACTGGCTGCCCCTGGAGCTGGCCCGCGACTATCAACTGGCGCCGCTGGACGATGCGATTCGCTACCTGCATCACCCGCCCGCCGACGCCGATGTCGATGAACTGGCGCTGGGTCATCACTGGGCCCAGCACCGCTTGGCCTTTGAAGAACTGCTGACCCACCAACTGTCCCAGCAACGCCTGCGCGAGAGCATGCGTTCCCTGCGCGCGCCGGCGATGCCCAAGGCAACGCGTTTGCCGGCCCAATACCTGGCCAACCTCGGCTTCGCGCCGACCGGTGCCCAGCAGCGCGTCGGCAATGAAATCGCCTACGACCTCAGCCAGAAAGAGCCAATGCTGCGGCTGATCCAGGGCGACGTGGGCGCGGGCAAGACCGTGGTCGCCGCCCTCGCTGCCTTGCAAGCCCTGGAAGCCGGTTACCAGGTGGCGCTGATGGCACCCACCGAGATTCTCGCCGAGCAACACTTCATCACCTTCAAGCGCTGGCTCGAACCGCTGGGCCTGGAAGTCGCGTGGCTGGCAGGCAAGCTCAAGGGCAAGGTGCGTGCCGCCGCGCTGGAGCAAATCGCCGGTGGCGCACCGATGGTGGTGGGCACCCACGCACTGTTCCAGGAGGAAGTGAAGTTCAAGAACCTCGCCCTGGTGATCATTGACGAACAGCACCGCTTCGGCGTGCAACAGCGCCTGGCCCTGCGCCAGAAAGGCGTGGGTGGCCGGATGAACCCGCACCAGTTGATCATGACCGCGACGCCGATCCCGCGCACCCTGGCCATGAGCGCCTACGCCGACCTCGACACTTCGATCCTCGACGAATTGCCGCCCGGCCGTACCCCGGTCAACACGGTGCTGGTCACCGACACCCGCCGTGTCGAAGTGATCGAGCGCGTACGCGGTGCCTGTGCCGAAGGCCGCCAGGCCTACTGGGTGTGCACGCTGATCGAAGAGTCCGAAGAGCTGACCTGCCAGGCCGCCGAGACCACCTTTGAAGACCTCACCAGCGCCCTGGGTGAGCTCAAGGTCGGGCTGATCCACGGGCGCATGAAGCCTGCGGAAAAGGCCGCGGTGATGGCCGAATTCAAGGCCGGCAACCTGCAACTGCTGGTGGCCACTACCGTGATCGAGGTGGGGGTGGACGTGCCCAATGCCAGCCTGATGATCATCGAAAACCCCGAGCGCCTGGGCTTGGCGCAACTGCACCAGTTACGCGGTCGTGTCGGCCGGGGCAGCGCCGCCAGCCATTGCGTGCTGCTGTACCATCCGCCGCTGTCACAGATCGGGCGCCAGCGCCTGGGCATCATGCGCGAAACCAACGACGGTTTTATCATCGCCGAAAAGGATCTCGAACTGCGCGGCCCCGGCGAAATGCTCGGCACCCGCCAAACCGGCCTGCTGCAATTCAAGGTCGCCGACCTGATGCGCGACGCCGATTTGCTTCCCGCCGTGCGCGATGCGGCGCAAGCATTGATGGAGCGCTGGCCCGAACATGTCAGCCCTTTGCTGGATCGCTGGTTACGCCATGGGCAGCAATACGGCCAGGTCTGAAGACTGTGTAGGCACTGGCTTGCCGGCGATGGCGCCAGCAGGAACGACAGCCCCCATAGCCAACCGCGTCACAAACCACAGTTAGTCGACCAACATATGTATCAAGCTGGTTATACTTCGTTGAATGTAAGAAATTGGATCAGGCCATGTCAGAAGTTGCCCTCGCCACAGCCCCACTGACCGCCCCGCCGGTCATTCGGGCTCTGCTCGCAAAACTCGCCATCCCCTACACGGAAGTCAGCGATCTACCGGGCCTGAACCCTGCGCAAAAAGTCCAGGCCGTATTGCTGGAAGACGCGGTGGGCGCTCTGATGGTGCTGTTCCCGCAGAACCAACTGCTCGACCTCAACCGCCTCACCGAACTCACGGGTCGCCGACTTACGGCCGTATCGCCGGATCGCGTCGCGCGCATGCTGGGCAAGCACAGCTTGAGCCTGCTGCCGGGCCTGCCGGCACTCACCAGTTCGCCGTGCCTATACGAAGGCAGCCTGCTCAACGAGCCGAGCCTGCTGGTGCATTCGGGCGAAGCTGGGCTGTTGCTGGAGATCTCCAGCGACGCCTTCAAGACCATGCTCACCAAGGCCAGCGCCGGCCACTTCGGCGAGCCGCTGAGCAACATCCGCCCCAACCTTGACCGCCCGAATGATGACCGTGAGGAAATCACCCAGGCCATGCAGGCGTTCACCGCGCGCCGCATCCAGCAGCGCCTGGAAGCGACCATCGAGATTCCACCGCTGGCCGACACTGCGCAGAAGATTATCAAGCTGCGTGTCGACCCCAACGCCACCATCGATGACATCACCGGCGTAGTGGAGACCGACCCGGCCCTGGCCGCGCAAGTCGTGAGCTGGGCCGCGTCGCCCTACTACGCGTCGCCGGGCAAGATCCGCTCCGTTGAGGACGCCATCGTGCGCGTGCTCGGCTTTGACCTGGTGATCAGCCTGGCGCTGGGCCTGGCTCTGGGCAAGACCTTGAGCCTGCCCAAGGACAACCCGCACCAAGCCACGCCGTACTGGCATCAGTCGATCTACACCGCCGCCGTAATCGAGGGTCTGACCCGCGCCATGCCGCGCGCCCAGCGCCCGGAAGCCGGCCTGACCTACCTCGCCGGCCTGCTGCACAACTTCGGTTACCTGCTGCTGGCCCACGTGTTCCCGCCGCACTTCTCGCTGATCTGCCGTCACTTGGAGGTCAACCCGCACCTGTGCCACAGCTATGTAGAGCAACACCTGCTGGGCATCAGCCGCGAGCAGATCGGTGCCTGGCTGATGCGCTACTGGGACATGCCGGATGAGTTATCCACCGCGCTGCGCTTCCAGCACGACCCGACTTATGACGGGCAATACGCTGAGTATCCGAACCTGGTGTGTTTGGCCGTGCGCTTGTTGCGCAGCCGAGGGATTGGTTCCGGGCCGGATGAGACGATTCCGGATGCGCTGCTTGAGCGCTTGGGGCTGACGCGGGACAAGGCTGAAGAGGTGGTCGGCAAAGTGCTGGATGCCGAGGTGTTGTTGCGTGAGTTGGCGTCGCAATTCAGTCAGGCTTAACAGCAGCTGCAAGCTTCAACAAGTAGTCAGCTTCAAGCTTGCAGCTTATGGCTCATCGCTTGGAGCTGCGCTTACGCCCCAAATACTTGGTCAACCCCTGGAACCAGATCACCAGCGCCGGGTTACCCTTGATCTGGATCGACTTGTCTTGAATCCCCGTCATGAACGCCAGTTGCTTGTTCTTCGCCTGCATCGTGGCGAAGCCGTAGGCGGCATCTTTAAAGGCAATGGCAAACGCCGGCGCAGGGTGAACACCTGAGCGGCTGGTGATGCGCTGGTCTTTGACGATGAAGTGACGGGCAACCTTGCCGTCGAGGGTCTGCAGCTGGAAAGCCAGGTCTTTATCACCCAGCTGCTGCTGGAAGGCAGGATTGGTGCGGCTGGCTTTGCCCATCATCAGGCCCAGCACCCACAGCAGAAGACGAAATTTCATGCACACGGCCTCGGTGTAATTATTGAGTGGCCGCAGCAGTTTAACGATTTGCTAAGAGAACGCCACCGATCTTGCGCATTAGCGGAAGATCGGCTGGCGTTTGACGCTTATAGCAGCATGTTACTTAAACGTTTGGGCAAGGTACCGGGGCCCAGTCGGCCAGGTTTGGATCGCGGCAGGCGCCTTCCATCTGAGCCTTGCCAGCGCTGGCGACCTGCTTGCTTTCAGCTTGCTTGGCCTGAACGGCCTGGATGCTCTTCTCGGTGGTGACCGCTTCTTTAGGCACGACCGGCAATTTCTTCTTCTTCGCGACTTTTGGCGAACTCTTGCCTTTCTTGGCCGGAACGACAAGCGGCGCCACGTCGGCTTGGGCCACGGTGACTACGTCATTACGCTGCACGCCTACTTGCTGCAGGTCTTTCTCGTAGGCCTGGGTGTAATTGTTCAGGTCTTCGCTGGCTTTGCCGTTGACCGCGACGATCAGGTCATTGGACTCCTTCAGGCCCGAAACGATTTCCGCCAGGCGCTTGCGGCCTTCAGTCTCGTTGACGGTCTTGGCCTTGCGGTCGGCCACCAGCTTGGTGAATGCGCCCTGGTAGCACTGCTGCGAGGCTTTGGCATAGGCAGTGCTGCGGTCGATGTCGGACGCGCTTTTGTTGAAGTCGGTGGAGTAGGAAGCAATGCGTTGATTGTCATCGCTGATCTGCTTCTGACGCTCGGTGTAGTAACCCGCCGCGCCGCCAGCCAAGGCGCCGCCCGCAGCGCCAATCGCGGCGTTGCGGCCGCGCTTTTCCTTGTCGCCAGTGAAAGCCCCCAGCAGTGCACCGCCGGCCGCGCCGATGGCCGCGCCAGTGACGACCGACTTGGTCATGTCCGAATCAGTCGCGCGCAGGTGCTGCACCGGCTCGTAGCAGTTCGGGTAGTACTCGACCTTGGTGCTCGACGCGACCTTGGAGGCCGGCGACGTGGCACAACCGGTCAGCACTGTGCTGAAGCCGGCCGCGATCAGCAGCAAGTGACGTTTGGAAACCGCCTTACGGGAAAAAAACATAGATGTGTTCTCTTTTAAGTTTGAATTGCCCAGCACGGCCCACCGCCGCCTGAGTCCCTTCCAAGCTCGCCATACAGCCAGCGATCATCGCTGACCGCTCGCTGCGAGCAGTTCCTTCAAGATCGTTGCCGGGTCGGCCCGCTGTTGCTTGCGGTAGTTGCCAACATGACGAACGAACAGTGTTGCGCGCGTCACCAGGCTCTTGCCGAGCACAGGCTTGCGATCCAACTCTTCCTTGATCCGTTGAAACTGCGCCTGGATCACCGCATCGGTATAGCGCGTGCCGGTGGCCAGGTTGTCGATGTAGATCGCCACTGCGCCATCCAGCGCGCTGCGGCCGTTGGCAATCGCTATGTCAAACAGCTGCGCGCTGGCCTCGTCTTTGTTGTCGGTAGCCTGCTGGCGACTCTTCTGCAGATTGGCCAAGCGAATGTTGTAGTTGCTGATGGTTTCGGCCACCAACGCGGCGGACTGAATCAGGTTGCCCGCCGCTTCTTCGCGTTGCTGGGCGATCAGCGAGACGTTGCGCTTAAGCTCTTCGTTGACCAGCCCAAGCTCGGCTTGCAGCTTGGGATCGACGCTGGCAGCGATGATACTGTCCAGGCGTTTGGTCGGCTCCTGGGCGTCGTCGATGGCGTCAGTCAACGAAGCCAGGCGACCCTCCTTTTGCCACTGCGCGAACAGTTCCTTGTAGCGCGAACGCGGCGCCGCCAAGGCGCCAATCGCCACGCGGAAACCGGTGGTCTCGTTGCTTTGCTCGGTGCCGTCGGCCGCAAACAACGGGTACTCGCGGCGCATGCCGGTGAACAACGTGCCCTCGCCTTCCAAATAGTTGCCGCCCTTGACCACAAAGCCGCCGTAGGTGCCCTGACGGCGCCCGGCATGCACCAGCTGGAAGGATTCCTGGACCATTTCCGCCGCATTGCCGATCACGTCGAACAGGCCAATCGGGTTAGGCAATTTGGTGCCGATGGGCATCAGGCGTGCGGCCTGGCCAGTGCCGCCGGCGACCTGGTTGAACACGGCGTAATTGCCGAGCGGGCCGTCGCTTTCGCTGCCTTCGACACGGCGCGGAAACAGGCGCCCTTCAAGGTCCTGACGGCTCACGGCTTGGCCACCGCGCGCGGCGTATTCCCATTCCACTTCGGTGGGCAGGCGCACAAAGCCCAGCCCGCCATCCTCCGCTGACGAACCGCGCCCACTGACCGGCAGTAACTCGCGGTGGTATTTCATCAGCCAGGCGCTGTACACCGCCGAGAAGCGCTCGGCTTCAAAGCGCGACAGCTTCACCTTGGGCAAACGCCCGGCCATGCCGGTGGGCGCATCGCACGCAGGCGCCGGTTCGCCACTGGCCAGTGACTGCGCCTGGGCCATCACTTGGGCGTATTGGCGTGCAGTCACTTCGTACTTGCCGATGAAGTACAGCATGGGCTTGAGCGGGGTCTTGGCGTCAGTCTTCGGCATCAACGGCGCGATGACTTTGTTCCACCCTTTGGGCAAATCCTTGAGGGTGAACTGGCCGTTGATGAAGTCGCGGCGGTAACCGGAAATAAACGATTGCTTATAGCCCGCCTCGCCTTCGGCAAAGGGGTAGCCGAGGCTGATTTCGCGATCGTCCAGGGTGCCTTGAGCCAGCACATAGGCGTAGCGGAACACCATGTTGCCTTCACACGGTAGCGGCAGGCTCACGTCATCCGGCAACGGCTTGGGGTTGTCGAGTTTGTCACTCGCTTCATCAGCCCAGGCCATCGAGGCCAGGCTCAGCGCCACGGCGGCGCCCAGTAACTTATACATCTCTGATTCCTTCAGAAGCCTGGATACGCGCCACTCGCCAACCGCCACAAACCGCCGCCACGGCGCTTACGCCGAGCACAGCAGCCAGGGCCAGGCCGTAATGACGCGCCAGCAGGTGGCTGGCGTATTCGCCCGGCACCTGCACGAATAGTTGATTCAAAGCGGCCTCGGCCAGGCCATACAACCCGGCACTGAGCGCAGCAGCAAAACCTGCGCTGTACAGCGCCTGCACCACCACAAACACCAACAGCCCGCCCGTGGAGAACCCCAACAGGCGCAACACTGACAACTCTCGACGCTTGCGCGCCACGGCGGCCAACGCTGCGGCAAAGATCGCCGCAAACGCGCCCGCCAACGCCAGCCCGCAGATCACCCAGAATATGATCGACAGGTTGCGGCTTAACGACTGCACTTGCGCAATGGTCTGTGCCTGGGTCGACACCAACACATTCTGCCTCGCGAAATACACCCGCAGCGGCTCCACATCGGTGAGGTTGCGGGCATACAGGCGAAACGCGGGATACACGCGCTGTGCGCTCACACCCACCTCATCACCGGCCCAACCCAACCTCGGCACTGCACGACCATCGCGGTAATCTTCAACGGCTTCCAGCAAACTCAATTCAACAAACAAACCGTCACGGGCAAAGGCTTCCAGCGGCAATACCGCCAACACCTGCAAGCGCGTGCGCTGGGCTTCTACGCGTCCCGCCACTTGCCGTGCAAAGCGGGTCTCCAGCCAATCGCCAGGCCGCGCAGCGAGCTTCTCAGCCGCGGTGTGGCTCAGCACGATCTGATCCAGGCCCTTTGGCAACGGCAGACCGCCCAACAACGGATCACCCGCCGCGGTCGGCAGCATTTCCAGGCTCAGCTCGCCCACTTGCGCCGTCGCTGCAATCTGCCGCGTACGCGGCACGGCAAACGCCACGTCACTGCGCTGACTGAGTTGCTCGATAAATGCACTGCTGAATCGACCACCGCCCAACGGAATAATTTCGCGGGTGGCGGGGTCGGTCTGCAAACGTTCGGTCAAACTGCTAACCAGTCCAAATTTCAGGCCGAATAACACCAGCAACGGCGCGATCACCGCCACCAGCGCCAGCACCGAACAGGCCGACAGCCACGCATCGTTGCGGTAATCCTGCCAGGCCAGCGACGCCACCAGGCCGATGCGCATCAGCACGCCTCCCCAAGGGTGGCGGTGACGCCGCCGTCGGTCTCGCGACGGCAACTGATACGCCGCACCTGCAAGCCACTGGCGCGCGCCAAGGGTTCGTCATGGGTGGCAATCACACACGCTGAGCGATGTTCGCGAGCCTGGGCCAGCAACGCCTGCATCACGCGCTCGGCATTCAAGGGGTCGAGGGACGCCGTCGGCTCGTCCGCCAACACCAGTTGCGGTGCATGCGCCAGCGCACGGGCACAGCTGACGCGCTGGCGTTGGCCCACGGAGAGCGCCGCCGGTTTCTTGGCCAACTGGTCGCCGATTTCCAGCTGCTCGGCCAGACGCACCACGCTGCCGTCATCCTTCAACCCCAGCAGTTGCCGCGACAAGGCGATATTGCCGCGCACATCGAGAAAGCCCAGCAGGCCGCCGGTTTGCAGCACATAGCCCAAATGCTGACTACGCAGTGCGGCCAGCGTGGATTGCTGATCGCTGCGCCACAGCCCACGGATATCGTGCTGATTGAATTCAAACTGCCCGGCCTGATCCGGCGCCAACACCAGCGCCAACAGGTCCAGCAAAGTGCTTTTGCCACAGCCACTGGGCCCGACAATCGCCAATTGCTCGCCCGCACGCAGCGCCAGCGCCGGAATCACCAGGCTATAGCGCTGGCTACCGACGCCCCGGCTCTTGTGCACCGCGCTCAGGTTAAGCATCACGGTAGCGTCGACAACGGCACGCGGTACAACGCATCACCCGGTTCGGCATCACCGAAACGGACCCAGTTGGCCAGGTCATTGTGGAAGGTCTCGTAGAGGCGGATTTTCGAATCCAGCTCGTCGATAAAGTCTTCCTGCTCGGCCACGCTCAACGACAACCACAGGTCCTGGGTCATGCTCAGCGACTTGCTGCGGTACGGCAGGCCTTCGAGGTATTCGCCGAGGACGCCGCCGTCGGCCAGGTTGCCGCCCTTGCGCAAGGCTTGCGGGTCGCGGCTCATGTAAGCCGAGGCGCTGGCGATTTCCTGGAAGAAATCCTTGGGTGAGGTCTGGGTCTTGCGCGCCGCATCCACGATCAGTTTCAGCGACTGCTGCAGGTCGTTGAGCTGTAATTTAGTCAGCATCACGCACACCTGGAACGCCGGCAGCGCCGGGTTGGTAAGGTCGCGGTCGGCGGTCCATGCGCTGACCAGTTGCGGCGCCTGGCTTGCGGTCTTACGACCGAGAAAGTCCATGTGCATGGCATAGCCGACCGCTGCGGATTTGTCTGCCAGGGTTGGCGCAGAACTCAGCAACGGCACCGGCTGCGGCGTGTTGCTGCGCACCTGATGCACCAGGTTGGCGAACACCGTACCGATCTCGTCGACGCGCTCGCCCAACTTGCGCACGTCGCCACCCGGCACCGGCGTGTAAAGGTCGCCAATCTGCGGGTTGGCGTCGGCGGTGAGGATGCGGTACTGGCTTTCGGCGCCGGCGTGGGTTTTCTTGCCGGCGTCGGTGCGCAGGTGCAGGGCGTAGATCTTGATCTGCTTGCCCAGCGCGGCCTGGCGCACTTCCGCCTCGTTCATCTGGGTGGCGGCAAACGGGTCGTTCTTGCGCAGCGCACCAGCATCGGTGACCAGCAGGATAATGCGCCCGCCGTAACCGGACCAATCCATGCCGTCCACCGCCTGCATCACCCCGGCGAACGCGTCTTCGTTGAAGGAATGGCTGGACACGGTGGAAGCCTTGACCTGGCGCGCCATGTCGAGGAAGCGTTGCGGATCGCGCCCCTGGTCGAGGCTGATCAGCGTCTTGGCGACGTATTCCAGGCCAGGGGTTTTCTTGACGCTGCTGCGAAAACCCACCATGCCAAAACTGACACTGTCCAACTCGCCGCGCTCGCCGATGCGGGTTTGCAGTTCGTGCACCACATCGCGGATCTGGTCGATGTAGGGCTGCATCGACACGGTGGTGTCGACCACCAATACAACGGCCGTGCGGAAGGCGTCGGCATTCGCCTTGATCACAGGCGTGGCCGGTTTAACCGCGCTGGTGCCTGGGTCGATGGAGGCCACATTGAGCAACTGCACCAGCTGGCCGTTTTCGTCAAAGCTCTCTTTGGAGTCGAAGATCGGCAACAGGTAGAACTGGTTCTGCGGCACGGCGCTGGCAGTCGGTTCCAGCGCAAGGATTTGGCTATTGTCTTCGCTGTTTTTCTGCGCCTTGGCCAGCACGCCTTTGGCGGCGGCCGGGTCAGCCAAGAGCTTTTCGACTTCACTGGATTGACGCAGGAACATCACCGGTGCCCGGCCCGAGCGCTCGGTAAATTTCAGCACCAGGCTCTGCTTCCAGTCGCTGACCTGCGCGGCCGGCAACCATCCATCGCTGCGCCCATCGGTGGCCGCGCCGACGCGTACCCACGGGCTGCCGTCGATGTCTTTGCGCTGGTAAACGTAGAGTACGGAGAACGCCGGCAGCGCCTTTCCTGGCGCGCTGCCTGCGTGCGCCGAAAGCTTCGCACCGGGCTTGCTGAGCACGCGCTGGAACAGGGTCTTCTTACCCGCCATCAACAGCGGGCGCTGACCGCCATCCACTTCAGCGACTGGAGGTGGCGGTTGCGTCACCTTGGGCACCACCGCAGCAGGCGGTTTGGCCGGCTCATCGCTGCCGCTCAACCACCAATAACTGGCGCCACCAATGGCCAATGCAACCGCTACCGCAACAGCGGCCAGGGCCAACACCGGCCCACGGTGTTGCTCGGACACGGCCTTGTGTTGCGTCGGGGTCACCACAGGTTGGCGTACCACGGGTTGCGGCTGTGGTTTATCGGTCGGAATATCGATGGTGACCGGGGTCATACCCCCCAGATCAAAGCTCAGCGGGATCGGCAGCGGCCGCACCAGCGTGGCTTCCGGTGAATCCGCCGGCAGTTCGTCCAGCGCCAGCAACAGCGCGTCCGCATCCGGGAAGCGTTCCGCCGGGTCCTTGGCCAACAGCTTGCGCAGCACACCCTGATAACGGCCATGGTGCACCGGCAACTCCGGCAACGGCTCGGTCAGGTGTGCCAGTGCCGTAGAGAGCGCGTCGGGGCCGCTGTAAGGCAACTTGCCGACGAGGATTTCATACAGCACCACGCCCAGCGCATACAGGTCGGCGCGGCCGTCGATCTCCTGGCCCCGCGCCTGTTCCGGGCTCATATAGCTCGGCGTGCCCACGGCAAAACCGGCCTGGGTAAATTGAGTGCGGTCATCCAAAGACTTGGCGATACCGAAGTCGGACAGCACTGCCGTGCCATCGGCGCGAAACAGAATGTTCGCCGGCTTCACATCGCGGTGCACCAGGCCTTGAGCGTGGGCATAGCCCAGCGCCGAAGCGATCTGGCGGATCAGCGTCACGCCCTGCTCCGGCGTCAGGCCTGCGGCAATGCGCTCCTTGAGCGTGCCATTGGGCAGGTATTCCATCGCCATGTAATACAGCTCACCGACATTGCCGATGTCATGGATGGTCACGGTGTGCGGGTGCGACAAGCGCGCCAGGGTCTTGCCCTCGCGCAGGAAACGCTCGCAAAAGCTCGGGTCGGCGGCCAGCGCCGCCGCCATCACCTTCAACGCCACCTTGCGCTCCAGCGAACGCTGGGTCGCCAGGTACACGCTGGCCATGGCGCCTTCGCCGATCTCGCCTTCGATGTCATAACCCGGGATGACGATGTTCATGACGATACCTTCACGACGATGGCGGTGATGTTGTCCGGCGCGCCCCGGCTAAGCCCGAGGTGCACCAGGCTGCGCACGATTTCATCCGGCGTGTCATGGCTGAGGACTTCGCGGATTTCATGGTCTTCGACGGTCTTGTTCAGCCCATCGCTGCACAGCAGGTAGCTGTCGCCGGGGGCAATCAGCAGGTCAACCGCTGCCAGCTCCAGCTGGGCTTCCACACCCACCGCGCGGGTGACGATGTTGGCGCGCGGATGCGTGCGCGCATCGGCTTCGCTGAGCAAGCCGCTGTCTTGCAGGTCCTGCACGTAGCTGTGGTCGCGGGAAATGCCTTCAAGCACGCCGTCACGCAGGCGATACAAGCGGCTGTCACCGGCCCACAGGCACACGCCGCGCAAGCCTCGCGCCGCCAGCAACACCACAGTGCTGCCCATCATGGTCACGCCCCGGTTGGCGGTTTCTTCGCGCACGGCCGCGTTGATGCGGATCAGGTCATTGCGCAAGGCCGCGCAATATTCTTCAAGGGAACGGCCCAGCGCCACACCGCGCAGGCTGTCGATGATCAGGCTGCTGACATAATCCCCCGCCGCATGCCCGCCCATGCCGTCGGCAACTACCCAAAGGCGGTTTTCCAGCAGGTCCAGGCAGGCGTCTTCGTTGACCTGGCGGACCATGCCCACATGGCTTTTGCTCGCGGATTTGTACGTCGCGCCCATCTACACCACACCTTCTTGTCCGAGCAAAAACTGCGCAAAATCGCCAGCGGCAGGCAGGCCCTGACACCGCAATAAACCAGGGGAAATCCGTTGCGAACCACGGCCCCACCACAAACTCGCGCCTTCACAGGCCTGTTCGGCGAGTGCGGTCATGCGCCCATGGGGCACGGTAGCGCTCACGCGCTGCAGGCCGGCGAAGCGGCTGTCCACTGCGCGCGGCTCAGTCGCCGGCAAGCCCAGGGTGTCGAGACCGTCATTGAAACGCTCAAAGGTGGCGCCGGCATCCAGGGTACTGAGCAACAGCTCTTCGGCCTGCTCGAACCAAGTGTCCGGCCCGCCCACGAGGGACGCTGGATTGGTGTCGTGATCAAGCAGCGCCACCACTGCCAGCGGGAAATACCGCCCGACCCGGTCAATGCTCGGCATCACCACACCCGCCGCCGCATCCGGCCCGCATACGCCCGGCGCCAATACAAAACGCCACAACGGGCTGACCAGGTACACATTGAGCCAATCACCGCCGAGGCTGCTCTGGCTGGCGAGCAAGCCTGCCGCCAGCCAGCTGTCCCACGGGCCGATAAAACTCTGGGGCAAGGCGCGGCTGACAAAGTCGCCGCGGCTGGCCAACTTGCCGTAGAAACCCAGCGTCGTCATAGCCGCTCCGGCAGGCTGAAGCCGCTGAGCACGCGGCTCTTGAACGGGTTGAAGGCGCTGTTGGCGCGCAACTCATAGGCGATGCTCGCGCCGTCGACCCGCAGGCGCAGGTTGAAACGGTCGGGCGAATTACCGGCGGTGAGGTCCGATTGCTGCAGCAAACGGAACCACGCCCATGGCCCGTCGAGGGTCACACCGGAGCGGCCACTGGCCGACGGCGGCATGATGGAAATACGCACCACACCAATGCTACCGGGGTTCGGCCATTGCATCGCAACCGGGCGGCTTGGGCCGTGGTCGTAGCTCAATTGCTGGCCGTCGAGGTCGAGCAGGAACTGGGTGATGGTCGGGTCCATCGACACGGGCTTGAGTTCGAAACGCACGACGGGCTGCGTGCCCCCCGATCTGAAGAACGCATCACGAATGGTCGCCGCACGTTGGAAGGTTTGCAGCACGCCCGGTGCAATCCCGAGTTTCTGCGCCGCGCCCGGCTGCCAGCGCCAGGTTTGCGTGGAGGTGTCGACGTAAGGCTGCAAGTATTTGCGGAAGTAGTTATCCATCACCCCGCCCACGCCGAAAAATTGGCCGAAGTCGTCCAAGGTGGCATCGCGGGCGCTGCCCGGCGACATCGGATAACGCCCAGCCAGGGACTGGCGATACACGTTGACCACTTCGCTGACCCACGCCGCGTTCAGCTGGTTACGCACCCCGCCCATCATGCTGTTGGTGGTGGAATTGACCACCGACTTGACCATGCCCTGCACCAGCGGCGGCTGGCGCTCGGCATTCAGGCTGACCCGCGTGGCCGCCGCCGCCGCCTGGTTCTTCGCCTCGCCCAGCAAGGCATCGCCGCTGGCGCCGACCATGGCGCTGACCTGCACATACAGCGCGTTCATGTCCGTGAGCAGGCCGTCGATGGCCGCCGGTTCGCCTTCACTCTTGCTGACGATGCTGTTGAGTTCGGCAAAGTGCGCGGTCACTGGATCATCCGTAGCGGCGGGCGCATGGGTGGTCGGTTGTTCCTGGCCGAGCAGGCTACCCAGGCGTTCCTTGAGCTTGTCGACACCGCCTTCCACTGGCACGCCTTTGGCGGCCAACTGGCGTTCTTCGGCTTGCAGGTCGGTTTCCTTGGCGACCGCCACCAGCAGTTTTTTCAGCGGCGAGGTCGGGCCGGATATCACCCGCAATACGTCGGCCGCCTGGGCCACGCTGGTGATCGGCACAAAGTCGATGTCCGCCAGCAAGGCATCCCACTGGCGCTGGTAGTCCTGGAAATACAGGCGACGCACGTCAGCGGCGAGGCTCACTACGTTCTGCTGGTCGGCCTGCTCATGGCCCAGCACCCATTGCTCTTCGGCGAGGGTGCCGGTCTGGTTCAGGCTGCTCAGCAGGAACGCCTGGCGATAGCCTTTGGCGGTAAAGAACCCACTCAGCGGTTCGCCCAACGGCATGCCGCTTTTACGGCTGAACACCAGCGCCGCGTCACGGCCGGCGGCTTCGTTGATACGAAAATCCGGAATGCCTTCGGGCAGTTTCTGGCGTTTGACCCTGTCGTAGACGCGCTGGGCCACCGGCAGTTGTTGCAACTGGCGGCGCAGGTCATCAATCAAGCGTGGGTCAAGGCGCACACTCGGCGGATGGCGCTCGAACAACGCCTGCAGGTGCCCGGCCAAGGCCTGGCGCTGATCGGCCGGCAGGTCGCGCGGCAGGTTGCGGTCCCAGTCAAGAGCGATCCAGGCTTTGATGAAGTCCGGGTCGTAATGCTCAGTGTCGGCGAGCATCAAATAGGCCTTGAGGCCTTCGTAGAGGAAGTCGGAACTACCGCCACCGTGCAGTTGTTCTTCAATACGCGTCACCAAGCGTGGTGCAAACACGGCGATCAACAGCTTGCGATAGACGCTGGCGGATTCGGCTTCGAGCATATCGCCCTGATACAGCCCCAGCCCTTCGGACCAGCTTGGCGAGTCGCCTGCCAGGTTCTTCACGGCGTTGAGCAACGGCAGCACGGCGAGCACTTCGCGCTGCGCCGGGCTCAGGTTCTGGACGGTCTGGCCCAGCGGCGCGACCTTTTGGTCAACCTGGGCGATATAAGCCTGGTTGGCGCGATAACTCACCCACCACAGGCTGCTGACCACCACTACCAACGCAACCGTGGCGGCGAGGACACCACGGGCAATCCACTTGCGCCGCCGCTCGACCTTGGGGTTCACCCCCACCAGGCCACGCTCGGCAAACGCCACGGCGGTGAAGAGTTTTTCGATGAAGTAACTGCGCCCGGTGCCGCTCTGGCGTGCCAGGTGCTGACGGTCCAGGTTCATGCTCTGGGCCATCGCGCCGATCAAGCGATCAATCGGGCTGCCTTCCTGGGTACCACTGGTGAAATACACACCGCGCAGCAACACACGCTCCTCAAAGGCATTGGGCTTGAACACGCCTTCGAGGAAGCTCTGCAGGCAATCCTTCAACGCGCCGAACTGCTGCGGGAAACCGTAGATCAGGTCGCGCCGCGCCGGGTCACGTTCCTGCTGCAGGCGTTCGACCAGGCGTTCGTTGAGGCGCTGTTCCAGGCCGGCGAATTCGCTCTGCAGGTGCGCCAGCGGGCTGTCACTGTTCTTGCCATCGTCCAGTGCAAAGGTCATGCCCCACACCTGGGCGCGGTCTTCCTTGCTCAGGTTGTCGAAGAACTCCATGAAGCCCGGCACCAGGTCGAGCTTGGTGAGCATCAGGTAGATCGGGAAACGTACGCCCAGTTGGGTGTACAGCTCCTGGATACGCAGGCGGATGGCCGCAGCGTGGGCGGCACGTTCCGCATCGGTGCCCAGTAGCAAGTCCGACAGGCTGATGGCGATAAAAGCGCCATCGATAGGCCGACGCGAGCGCTGCTTTTTCAGCAGGTCGAGGAAGCCCAGCCACGCAGCTTTATCCACCGTGGAGTTGCTGTCCTGGGTGGTGTAGCGCCCAGCGGTGTCGAGCAACACGGCCTGGTCGGTAAACCACCAGTCGCAGTTACGCGTACCGCCCACACCACGCACGGCACCGGCGCCCAACTGCGCGGCTAATGGGAAATGCAGCCCGGAATTGACCAGCGCGGTGGTCTTGCCCGACCCCGGTGGGCCGATGATCACGTACCACGGCAGCTCGTAAAGATTGCGACGCTCATCGCCACCGAGCTTGGCCTTTTTCAGCAGCGTCAGCGCTTCGTCCATGCGCTGGCGCAAGGTGGTGAGTTCTTCGGCCGTGGCGACGCTGTTGGGGTCGGCCGGGGTTTCGGCGGCCAGGCTGCGCATCACTTCGGCGGCCTGGCGGCGGGCCTGGATGATGCGGAACATGCGGTAGGCGATCCACACCGCAAACACCAGGATGATCAGCGCCCAACGGCGCCCTTCCGGCACCAGCACGTCGAGCAACGGCCCGACAAACCAGATGATCAAACTCAGGGCAATCAGGCCCAGCACGGGGATCACCCAGCGAATCATGAAACTGAAAAACGCCTTCACTCGACGCCCTCCGCCAATACGGTTATTTCAACCCGACGATTACGGGCGCGGCCTTCGGCTGTAGCGTTGGTGGCTACCGGCTCGGTGTCGCTTCGGCCTTCGGCGCTGAAGCGATCCGACTGGCCGGTCTTGGCCGCGAGGATCTCCAGCACTGACTTGGCCCGTGCCTCGGACAACGCCCAGTTGGACGGAAAGCGCAGCGTGGCAATCGGGCGGTTGTCGCTGTGCCCGGTGACGCGCACCTGGCCCTTGACCTTGCGGATGGCGTCGGCGATGCGCAGCATCAGCGGCTGGTAGTCATCCACGATGCTCGAGCTGGCGGATGCAAACAGTTCATCACCACGGATGGTCACCACAGAACGGTCGACGGCATCTTCAACGGCAACGCGGCCGGCCTTGATGTCCTCCACCAGGAAGCCAGCCAGGCGCGGGCGTTCGATCACCTTCGGCTGTGCCACCGGACGGTCGATGGCCTGCACCGGAATTTCGCCCAGTGCATGGATATTCTTGAACACCGGCTCGGCATCCGAAGCGAGCTTGAGGCGCAGGCCAAACAGCAACGCCAGCAACAACGCGACGCCGATGGCCACGGCGATCCACGGCGGCATGAATTGCGCCAGGCGATCCCGCGCCACGGTCACGCCGCGCCAGTGCGGCGACAGCTCGCGCTCATGTTCGCCGCGCGCGCTGCGGATAGCGGCGGCCGTGCGTTCGCGCAGGGTTTCCAAATGGCTGCGACCGTCGTTCATCACGCGGTAGCGGCCTTCGAAACCCAGGCACATGCACAGGTATAACAGCTCCAGCAGATACAGGCGTTCCCGCGGGCTTTGCAGGCAGTGATCAAGCAACTGGAAGACTTTTTCCCCGCCCCAGGCTTCTTTATGCACGGTGATCAACAGGCTTTGCTTGCCCCAATCACTGGTGCTGCCCCAAGGCGTGCTCAACACCGCTTCATCAAGGGCGGTGCACAACGCGTAACGCGCCAACAGCACTTCATTGCGGGCGATGCCGGCCGCTTCTGCGCGCTCTTCGAACTGGCGCAGGTAGGCCAGCAACTGCGCGCGCAGGCTGGCCGGCGCCGGGTGGGCGATGGTGTTGCGCAGGCGCGTCAGCAAGGCGAGCAACGGGCCGGCGGCACTTTCCAGCGGGTTGAGGCCCTGGCTCTTGCCAGTGAGCATCGGCGCGGCCGGCATCGCCAGCGGCGAGGGTTCAGCACGCACAGGTTCCGGCGCGCGGCCACCGGGGCGCGGCATGAACTGGGTGCGGTCATCATCATTGGGATGCATCGCGGATTATCCTCGGATCGCCCAGAAGGCCAGGTTCAAGCCCGGGAACTGCCCGGCGATGTGGAAAGCGAAACCGCCGGAATTACTCAGTTGTTGCCAATGCTCGCTGCCACGATCCAGCTCGTAATACGTCGAGCCTGCGTGGTACGGCAGTTGGCGAGGCGCCACCGGCAACGGCAGCAGGCCAATGCCCGGCAGTTGCAGGTTGACCATGTCGCGGATGTGTTCCACCGAACCGACTTTGCTCTGCTGGCCGAAGCGCGCGCGCAGGGTTTCGCCGGGCACATCGGCGCGCACCACAAGGATGAAGCTGGCGCTGTCGATGAGGGTTTTGTCGGCCAGCATCGCCACGTGGATGCCATAGGCTTTCTCCACAATCGGGATCGGCGTGGCTTTGCTGTCGATCAGCATCGACAGCGCTTCACGCAGCGCGGCCATCACCGGGGCGAAGCTCAGCACCAGATCGTCATGCTGGTAGTGCGGGTATTCCTGAGGGCGGCGGCCCGAGGTCGAGAACGTCGAAAACTCGCCGGCCAGTCTCACCAATTCACTGAAGAAGCGTTCAGGGTGCAGCGGGCTCAACTGGCTCAAATGCTGGATCAGCGGTTGGGCACGGTTGACCAATTGCAGCAGCATGAAATCGGCAATCTCCGACGCACCACCCGCGCCCGAGGCAACTACGCGGCCGGCCAAGGCTTCGCCGCGCTGGTGCAGCAGGCCGAGCAGTTCGCTGCGAAACGCCGTCAGCGGTTTGCTTGCGGCCACGTCCAGTAAGGGCGGGATGTAGGTGTCGTCGAGCACCAGCGCGCGGTCGGCGCGTTTTTCCTTGATGCGCACCAGGCCGATAGCGGCGTAGTCGCTGATGCCATCCTGGGCGGTCAACAGGCGCAGGGCGCGAGAGCCGACGGCCACTGGCGCACGGTTTTCAAAGGGGGCGTTGTCGTCACGTACTTCACGCACCTGGCTCATATAACGCGCGGCTTCCAGGGCCTCGCCTTCGTCCACGGTATCGCGGGCGCCCGCGCGCTTGAGCGGCAAGGCCAGGTACACCAGGCCGTCGCGCAGGTTGTCGTCAATATTCAGCGGGCTTGGCGCGAGGTCATCATGGGGAATGTTGAAGGGCGTACCGTCGGGCAACAGGCCGCGCGCAGAGACGATTGCCAGCTTGCCCTGGGCTAGCAGGCCCTGGTCGATCAGCAACTCGGAAAAACCCCAGGCGCCCGCGGACAACGGGCGGCTGCGGGCGTCGATCAGGTTTTCCAGGTAACGGTCATGCTGTTGGAAGTGCTGCGTTCCGATGAACATGCCTTCCGACCAGACCACGCGATTGTTCCAGGACATGGGAGCTCCGATTGCTTCTTATTGGGCAGGGCTGGATGGTGAGACCACGAGGTCGGCGCGCACGGCGCGTACATCGAGGCTGATCTGGTATTCGGTGTATTGGCGCGCGGGCACTTTGATCACTGTGCGCCATTGCGCGCGGTCCAACTCTCGATAGCCCACCAACAGCCCGATCTGGCGCGTGGACGGGTCGAGGTCGCGCTGAATGCTCAGTTGCTCGCCGGGCTGCACCGTCACTTCGTCCTGGTCCAACAGGTCCAGGCCGAGGGTGGATTGCGCGCGGTCAGCCAAGGCGAAGTAATCGGCGCGTGCAAAGGTGGCGGCGTTTTTCAGCTCGAAAATACGCACCCGCACCGGAGCAGCCTGGCCGCTGGCGCCGGGGTTAAGCCCGTTGATCGCGTGGAAGTGCAGCTCGACAGCAGCTGTATCGGCCTCTGCTTCTGCCACCGCTTCGGGTTTCGCGGCGTCTTTGGCACACGCCGTCAGCAGTAGCACGGTGGCGACTGCGAGTAAAAACCTGGGAATCATCCTGCGTCCTCAATGACGTACTTAGCTATCCGTTAATTCATGTGTTGCGGCGCGGGTTTAGCGACGCTGTCGTGCGCTGTGTTCTTCGTAGGCCCGGCTGAATTCGCGGCCGAACAGGTCCTGGAAATCTTCCTGGGCCTCGCGGGAAATATTGCTGTAGAGCTCGGTGAACTGCTGCCAGTACTGGGCCTGGCGCGAGCCGTTGAAAATGCTCGACAACCCGCCGGGCTTGCCCATGCGTTCTTCCAATTGCGCCGGCTCGAAACGGCTGAGCAGGTGCTTGATCGCCGCTTCCACGCCGGCCATCACCGCCAACTGGTGGGCGCGCAGATCGTTGAAACTGTCGCGCACGGCGAGGTCCGGCGCCATAAACGCTTGGTTTCCGTGGCGTAGCAAAAGCAGTAACGCTTCGTCGGCATTCGGGGCGAATTTCAACGGATTGTTTTCAGCAGGCTGGATCATCGTCTGCTGCATGCGGAACTCGCCCTTGAGGCTGGCGCGGGCACGCAACACGTCGATCAGGCCCTCGACCATCAGGCGGTAGCTGCGGCCGATGCTTTCCATCTGGGCTTGCGCTTGGGCCTTGTCGAGGCGTAGCTGATCGAGACCAGCGCCGCGCAGGAAGGCTTGCAGGAGGTCGGGCTGCTGCTGGGTATCGGCCACAGGGACCGGGGGCTCGACCACAGGTGGCGGTTGGATCACCGGAGCAGGTGGTGGAGGCGGTGGTGGTGCACTGGTCACTGGCGCCGGCGCGTCGCCGAACAGGTCCCAATCCTCGGGAATCACCGAGCCCGACAACCCAGGCGTTTCAACCACAGGCGCGGGCACGGCGACGGGCGTCGGCGGGCGGAAGTCATGTTGTTCAGAAGGCACGTGATCCGCCACGGTCGGCGGCGGCACGGCGGAGGGGCCAAGGAAGTCGAACAGGTCCGGCAGGGTGTCCATCGACGAGGCGCCCTGGAACTGGGGTGCAATCGAGGGTGTTGGGATTGGCGTGGGTGTGCTCACCACGGCGCCCATCAGCGCTTCAAAGCTATTCGGTGAGTCACCGGCAAACGGCTGGCTATCGACGGCCTGCACGTTGAAATCGATACGCGCCTGGATCTCGTAATCGCCGATACGGATCAACTCACCATCTTGCAGCGGCTCGCTGTTACCCCGACGCATACGAACGCCCGCTTTAACCAACTCCACACCATTAGTGCTGTTATCGGTTAGGTAGTAACGGCCGTCTTTGTATTGAATAACGCAGTGTTGCGAGGAAACCAGCCGCTCAGGGTCAGGCAATATCCAGTCATTCTCAGAGCTGCGGCCGATAGCCAGCGCACCCTGATTCATGGACTTTTCGGAGCATTGCCCAGGGGTAATCTTGTGATAACTAGTGATAGTCAAACACAGCGACATCTTGCCTCCTTGCTGATACTTCACTCGCGGTCGATTCCCGGAACTGCGCCGCCGGGATATCCCCATCAGGTCGAACAATCGACCCTCTAAAACCTGCCAATGCCAGCATGATCGCTGATCTTAACTGGGTTCTATGACAAAAATTCTGCCCCGGTGCATCACTCGACCCACCAGTCGCGCAGGTTGTTAAGCACCGCACATCTGTCACAGAGGGCGAATAGCTTACCTTGACAAGGCATAACTACTACACCAAAAATGCACAACTTCTTGAACACCAGTAATGGCACATTAATGGCATTGCGCCTATATGACCAAGAAAACATGCAAAGTTCCTCGCACAACTAATGCATGAATTGCCCGCCATCTAACGGGCTGATAGGGAGATCGATTTCAGTGGATGTGCCGTTGCTGCTCACCGCCGTTTCTGCCACTTCGCCGTGTGGCGAAGACATGGAATATGACGCGCAATTTTTGCAATTGGAGCGTGATGCCAAGGGCCAACCCGAGCGCAGCATGGGCGACTCGATCCTGCCCGCTGAACCGCCGGAATGGCGCAGCATCCAGCAGCAAAGCCTCGACTTGCTGGCGCGCAGCAAGGACCTGCGCATCACCCATTTCCTGCTGCAAAGCTCCCTTGCCCTGCAGGGCGTGGCTGGCTTAGCCGAAGCCCTGACACTGATCAACGCGTTGCTGCGCGACTACTGGGCCGACCTGCACCCGCGCCTGGATGCCGACGACGATAACGATCCCACCGTACGCATCAACGCCCTCACCGGCTTGACCTGTGACACGAACACTCGCCTGCTGCGCGAAAGCATCCTCACGCGCTCACGCACTTTCGGCCCGGTGAGCCTGCGCGCCGCGCTCAACGCCAGCGGCCTGCTGAGTTTCGCCGATGAACAACTCGGCGCCCAGCAACTCAACGCCGCGTTCCTCGACAGCGACCCCGAGCAACTGCAAGCCACCCGCGACGCCCTGAGTACAGCCCGCGCGGCCTGCGAAGCCATCGAACAGCACGTCAATGATCAGGTCGGTTCCGCCCAGGGCGTGGACCTCAGTGCCTTGAAGCAACCGCTTAAACAGGCGTTGCAGATACTCAATCAAGCGGTGCCCGGCACCGACAGCAGCAGCGAACCCGAGGCCGTCAGTGACGATAATGCCCCCTCGGTCGACTTCGCCGCCGCCCCCGCAGCACCGCGCCCCGCTGGCGATATCGCCAATCGCGACGACGTGTTGCGCAGCCTCGACAAGATCCTTGCGTACTACACCCGGCACGAGCCTTCGAGCCCGCTGCCGGTGCTGTTGAACCGCGCGAAGAATCTGGTGCACGCCGACTTCGCGGCCATCGTGCGCAATCTGATTCCCGACGGCATGTCCCAATTTGAAAACCTGCGCGGCCCGGACGGCGAGTAAGTCGCCCGGCAGTCCAGTAACAACACCGTCGCTCAAGCGACCAGGAGCAGCAACGTGGCGAAGCAAAGTTCTCAGAAATTCATCGCGCGCAACCGCGCGCCTCGAGTGCAGATCGAGTACGACGTCGAGCTTTACGGCGCCGAGAAAAAGGTCCAGCTGCCCTTCGTAATGGGTGTGATGGCCGACCTCGCCGGCAAGCCTGCCGAGCCCTTGGCGGCGGTGGCTGACCGCAAGTTCCTTGAAGTGGACGTCGACAACTTTGACTCGCGCCTCAAGGCCATGCAGCCGCGCGTGGCCTTCCACGTACCGAACGAGCTGACCGGCGAAGGCAACCTGAGCCTGGACATCACCTTCGAAAGCATGGACGACTTCAGCCCGGCTGCTGTGGCGCGCAAAGTCGATTCGCTGAACCAACTGCTTGAAGCCCGCACCCAGCTGGCCAACCTGCTGACCTACATGGACGGCAAGACCGGCGCTGAAGAAATCATCATGAAGGCGATCAAGGACCCGGCATTGCTTCAGGCACTTGCCAGCGCGCCTAAGCCTGCAGGGGACCAGTAATCATGACTGACAATACCGCCCGCGAAGGCTCCCAGATCCTGGGTGCCACCGAAGAAGCCAGCGAGTTCGCGAACCTGCTGCTGCAAGAGTTCAAGCCAAAGACCGAGCGTGCCCGCGAAGCCGTCGAAACGGCCGTGCGCACCCTGGCCGAACAGGCTCTGGCGCAAACCGACCTGGTGTCCAATGACGCGATCAAGTCGATCGAATCGATCATCGCCGCTATCGACGCCAAGCTGACCGCCCAGGTCAACCAGGTCATCCATCACCCGGATTTCCAGCAGCTGGAAAGCGCCTGGCGTGGCCTGCATTACCTGGTCAACAACACCGAGAGCGATGAGCAGCTGAAGATCCGCGTGCTCAACATCTCCAAGCCGGACCTGCACAAGACCCTGAAGAAATTCAAGGGTACCGCGTGGGACCAGAGCCCGATCTTCAAGAAGATGTACGAAGAAGAATACGGCCAGTTCGGCGGCGAACCGTACGGTTGCCTGGTGGGCGACTACTACTTCGACCAGTCGCCTCCCGACGTAGAGCTGCTGGGCGAGCTGTCGAAAGTCTGCGCCGCCATGCACTCCCCGTTCATCGCTGCGGCCTCGCCGACCGTGATGGGCATGGGCTCGTGGCAGGAGCTGTCGAACCCGCGCGACCTGACCAAGATCTTCACCACCCCGGAATACGCGGGCTGGCGCTCGCTGCGTGAATCGGAAGACTCGCGCTACATCGGCCTGACCATGCCGCGCTTCCTGGCACGCCTGCCGTACGGCGCCAAGACCGACCCGGTGGAAGCCTTCGCTTTCGAAGAAAACACCGACGGTGCCGACAGCTCCAAGTACACCTGGGCCAACGCCGCGTACGCGATGGCGGTGAACATCAACCGTTCGTTCAAACACTACGGCTGGTGCTCGCGCATCCGTGGCATCGAGTCCGGCGGCGAAGTGGAAAACCTGCCGGCCCACACGTTCCCGACCGATGACGGTGGCGTGGACATGAAGTGCCCAACCGAAATCGCCATCAGCGACCGCCGTGAAGCGGAACTGGCGAAGAACGGTTTCATGCCGCTGCTGCACAAGAAAAACACCGACTTCGCCGCGTTCATTGGTGCGCAGTCGTTGCAGAAACCGGCCGAATACGACGACCCGGACGCCACCGCCAACGCCAACCTGGCGGCGCGCCTGCCGTACCTGTTCGCCACCTGCCGTTTCGCTCACTACTTGAAGTGCATCGTGCGCGACAAGATCGGTTCCTTCAAAGAGAAGGACGAAATGCAGCGCTGGTTGCAGGACTGGATCCTCAACTACGTAGACGGTGACCCGGCGCACTCCACCGAAACCACCAAGGCCCAGCACCCATTGGCTGCCGCCGAAGTGATCGTGGAAGAAGTGGAAGGCAACCCGGGGTACTACAACTCCAAGTTCTACCTGCGCCCGCACTACCAGCTCGAAGGGCTGACCGTGTCGCTGCGCCTGGTATCGAAGCTGCCTTCGGCAAAAAGTGCCTAAGTAACTCGCTCGTTCCCACGCTCCGCGTGGGAACGATCACCCACTTCAGTGGCCCGTGCCACATAGGGAGAAAACATGGCTGTTGATATTTTCATCAAAATCGGCGACATCAAGGGCGAGTCCATGGACAAGGCCCACAAGGACGAAATCGACGTACTGAACTGGAGCTGGGGCATGGCCCAGTCCGGCAACATGCACGTTGGCGGTGGCGGCGGCGCGGGCAAGGTGAATATCCAGGACCTGTCGCTGACCAAGTACGTCGACAAGGCTTCGCCGAACCTGATGATGCACTGCGCCAGCGGCAAGCACATCGACAAGGTCAAGCTGACCGTGCGCAAGGCCGGTGGCGAAAGCCAAGTCGAGTACATGGTAATCAACCTGGAAGAAGTGCTGGTCACGTCCCTGAGCACCGGCGGTTCGGGCACCGATGATCGCCTGACCGAAAACGTCACCCTGAACTTCGCCCAGGTGATGGTCGACTACCAGCCGCAGAAAGCCGACGGCACCAAAGACGGCGGTCCGATCAAGTTTGGCTGGAATATCCGTTCCAACACTAAGCGCTGATCCGATACACCTCTGGCGCCACGCGCCGGAGGTTTGGTGCTTGCTCGCATTCGACCTTTTCCTCTTCGGTATCTGAGTCATGGCCAAACCTTCGTTCATCAATTTGTGGAAAGCGTATTCCGATCTTCTGGTTACGCATCCAAAAGCAGACCCTTGCAATGGTCCCTGGGCCAATCAATGCGCTATCCGCATGAGCCTGGTGCTCAACGCCGAGCTGACCATCAAGGTCAACAAATCTACCTATACCGAGCCCAAGTGTGCCCATGAACACGCCAGGGGTGCCGAGTCGTTGGCTAATTGGCTGTGGAAAAGGCATCTGGGACGACCGGCCATTTTGGGTAACACCGCCGAAGACCGTCGCACGCTGATGGGCAAAACCGGGCTCATCTTTTTCAAGGATTGTTTCCAGCAATCAGGCGAGTCCCTGGATAACCGTACCGGCGACCATATTGATCTATGGAACCGAGGAATAACCCAAACTGGCGATCTCTTTTTCCGCTCCAGAGCTGTCTGGTTTTGGGAGCTCACATAATGAAAAAACCACTACTCACCCTCTGCCTGACCATGAATTTGATCAGTCTGAGCGCTTGCGCCGAACATGCCGAGAATCCAGCGACCGAGGCCGTCTTCGTCGGGCAACAGCTCAAGCTGATTGATGAACAGGGCCAATGCACGCTGGTCAAGCCAGACCAAAACCACATAAAGCTGGACATGGCGTGGCCTTGCAGCTTCAGCCTGGATAGACAGCAAAAACTGCGCGTAGAGACCTTCAACGACATTCCGATTTTTGCGGTCTGGCACAGCGAGCACATGCCTGCGCCGAGCCGCGACTGCCTCAGCAAGATGCAAGCTATTCGTCAGTCTCAAGGGCTGTTTGAAGCGGCCCCCGTTAGTACATTTGCATCCTGCGGCTCGGGTGGCGACCAAAAAATGTATGTGGCGCCCTTTACGTGGTAACCGAAATCGCCACCCGCGACCGTCTGCAACCATCCCTGCTGGACCGGTTGACCGACGATGACCCAACCAACCCCAAGGAAAGCGCCGACAAACGCGTGCTGTCCCTGACCCAATTAAAAGCCTCGGTTCTGCGCGACCTGGCGTGGCTGCTCAACACCACGTCGTTGCTGGATGCCGACGCCACGCTGCACACCCCGGCCGGTACCTCGGTGGTCAATTACGGCCTGCCGGCGCTCGCGGGCAACAGCGTTTCCAGCGTGGACATCAAGGCGCTTGAAGCCCTGATCTACCAGGCCATTGCCACTTTTGAGCCACGCATTTTGCGCCACACCCTGCGCGTCAAAGCCCGCGTCGGCCATGGCGAGATGAACCACAACGCGCTGAGTTTCGAGATCGAAGGCGACCTGTGGGCGCAGCCGGTGCCGTTGCGCCTGTTGCTGCAAACCGACCTGGACCTGGAGTCTGGCCACGTACGTGTGGTCAACGCCGACCAGCGGAGACGCCCATGAACCCGCGCCTGCTGGAGCTGTACAATCAGGAACTGCACCACGTGCGCGAAAGCGCCGCCGAGTTCGCCAAGGAATACCCGAAGATCGCCAGTCGGCTGACCCTGTCCGGTATGGACTGCGCCGACCCGTACGTCGAACGTTTGCTCGAAGGTTTTGCCTACCTCACGGCCCGCGTGCAGCTCAAGCTCGACGCCGAATACCCGACCTTCACCCACAACCTGCTGGAAATCGCCTACCCGCACTACCTGGCACCGACGCCGTCGATGACCGTGGTGCAATTGCAGACCGACCCGGACGAAGGCTCGCTGGCCAGCGGTTTCCCCCTGCCCCGCGACACGGTATTGCGTGCCGCGCTGGGCCGTGAAACCCAGACTTGCTGCGAGTACCGCACCGCCCACCCGGTGACGTTGTGGCCGTTGCAGGTGAGCAACGCCGAGTACTTCGGCAACCCCGCCGCCGTGCTCGGGCGCCTGGTTGCAAGCGAGCCGAAGGCCAAAGCGGGTTTGCGCCTGACTCTGCGCACCGGCGCCGAGTTGCCGTTCAACAGCCTCGACCTGGATAACCTGCCGCTGTACCTCAGTGGTGCCGATGAGCAACCGTTTCGCCTTTACGAACAGCTGCTGGGCAACGCCTGCGCGGTGTTCGCGCGCAAACCCGGCGGCGATTGGGTCGAGCGCCTGCCGCCAGACGCGCTGCGTTCCCGTGGTTTTGACGATGCCGACGCGGCCATGCCGGTGGTTGCACGCGCGTTCCAGGGCTATCGCCTGCTGCAGGAATACTTCGCCCTGCCCCATCGTTTCCTGTTCGTCGAATTCGCCGAGCTGAGCCGTGCGGTCAAGCGCTGCGACGGTCAGGAGCTGGAACTGATCGTGCTGTTTGATCGCCACGAGCCGAGCCTGGAAGGCAGCGTCGGCCCGGCGCAGTTCCTGCCGTTCTGCACCCCGGCGATCAACCTGTTCCCGAAACGTGTGGACCGTATTCACCTGTCTGACCGCGTCAACGAACACCATGTGATCGCTGACCGCACGCGGCCGATGGATTTCGAGATTCACTCCTTGAGCAGCATCACCGGCCACGGCACCGGGCCGGAGCAGCCGTTTTTGCCGTTCTACGCGGTACGCGATCCATCCCGCTACGGCCGCGACCAGGCCTATTACACGGTGCGCCGTGAGCCGCGAGTGCTGTCCAGCGACCAGCGCCGCAACGGCCCGCGCTCCACTTACGTGGGCAGCGAAACCTTTGTCAGCCTGGTGGACAGCCGGCAGTCGCCCTACCGCCATGACCTGCGCCAACTCGGCGTGACGGCGCTGTGCACCAACCGCGATCTGCCTTTGTTCATGACCGTGGGCAATGGCAAGACCGACTTTACCTTGGCCGACAGCGCGCCAGTATTGGCCGTGCGGTGTGTGGCTGGCCCAAGCCGCCCGCGCCCCAGCCACGCCCACGATGCCAAGGCCTGGCGCCTGATCAGTCAGTTGTCGCTCAATTACCTCTCGCTGAGCGAACAGGGCCAAGGCGCCGGCGCCTTGCGCGAACTGCTGCGCCTGTATGGCGACAGCAACGACGCCGCCCTGCAATTGCAGATCGAAGGCCTGCGCGAAGTCAGCAGCAAAGCCGTGACCCGACGCCTGCCGATGCCCGGCCCGATTGTGTTTGGGCGTGGCCTGGAAATCACCCTGGAATTTGATGAAAACGCGTTTCGCGGCACCGGCGTGTTCCTGCTCGGTGCAGTACTGGAACGCTTCCTGGCACGCTACGTGTCGATCAACAGTTTTACCGAGACGGTGATCCGTACCACCGAACGCGGCGAGATCATGCGATGGAAAGCCAAGCCCGGACGTCGTCCGACCCTGTGAGTACCCTGGATGCGATGCATCAGGAGCCCTGGGAATACGATTTCTTCCAGGCGCTGCGGCGTATCGAGTGTGAATCGCCCGAGCTGCCGCGTCTGGGCCATTCCCTGCGCCTGGCGGATGACCCGCTGCGCCTGGGCCAGCAGGCCGATTGCACCTTCGCCCCGGCCACATTGGCCTCGGTCGATCCGGGTGGCGATGGCAAACCGGCGCGACTCGAGCAGTTCTTCTTTGGCCTCGGCGGCCCCAACGGCCCGCTGCCGCTGCATATCACCGAATACGTGCGCGAGCGCCAGCGCAACAACGCCGACAGCACCAGCAAGCAATTCCTGGATGTGTTCCACCATCGCCTGCTGAGCCTGTTTTACCGGGCCTGGGCGGAGGCACGGCCGACGGTCAGCCACGACCGTCCAGACGATGATTACTGGTCTGCACGCCTGGCGGCTTTGAGCGGGCGCGGTATGCCGAGCCTGCTCAATCAGGGACTCATCCCTGATACGGCGAAGCTGCATTACAGCGGCCACCTGTCGGCGCAAACCCGTTACCCGGACGGTTTGAAGGCGATCCTCGGCGAGTATTTCGGCCTGCCGGTGGAGATAGAAGAATACGTCGGCCAATGGCTGGAACTGCCCGAGCGCAGCCGCGTGGGCGTGAGCGCCCACAGGCTGGGTGTGGACTTTTGCCTGGGCAGCTTCGTGTGGGACCGCCAGCACAAATTCCGTATCCGCCTGGGGCCGCTCAAGCTGGATGACTACATGGGCATGCTGCCCGGCCATCAGCCGTTCAACGAGCTGGTGGCGTGGGTGGCCGAGTACCTGGGCCATGAATTGGACTGGGACCTGAACCTGGTTTTGCAACAACCCGAAGTCCCGGCGCTACAACTCAACGGCCAGTTCCGCCTGGGCTTCAACACCTGGCTCGGTCGCCCTGCGCACGACGCCAACGACCTAATCCTGGCCCGGCATTACGCCGATCAGGCCACCACCTCAAGGAATCCAGAGCATGGGTGAAATCAGTCGCGCCGCACTGTTCGGCAAACTCAACAGCGTGGCCTACAAGGCCATCGAAGCCGCCACCGTGTTCTGCAAGCTGCGGGGCAACCCGTATGTGGAACTGGCTCACTGGTTTCACCAATTGCTGCAACTGCAGGACTCGGACCTGCACCGCATCATCCGCCAGTTCAACGTTGAACCGGCGCGCCTGGCCCGTGACCTGACCGAAGCCCTGGACCGCCTACCGCGTGGCTCGACCTCGATCACTGACTTGTCGTCCCATGTGGAAGAAGCCGTGGAGCGCGGCTGGGTCTACGGCAGCCTGATGTTTGGCGAAAGCCAGGTGCGTACCGGTTACCTGGTGCTGGGTATTTTGAAGACGCCGAGCCTGCGTCATGCGTTGCTGAGCCTGTCGTCGGAGTTCGACAAGATCAAAGCCGAAGCCCTGAGCGAGCGTTTTGATGAATACGTCGGTGACTCGCCGGAGAATGCCCTGAGCGCCAGCGATGGCTTCAATGCCGGCGCCGTGCCGGGCGAAGCCAGCGGTGCGATGGCGCCGAGCGCGATGGGCAAGCAGGAAGCGCTCAAACGCTTCACGGTCGACCTGACCGAGCAGGCACGCAGCGGCAAGCTTGACCCTATCGTGGGGCGTGACGAAGAGATCCGCCAACTGGTCGACATCCTGATGCGCCGCCGCCAGAACAACCCAATCCTTACTGGCGAAGCCGGCGTGGGCAAGACCGCCGTGGTCGAAGGTTTCGCCCTGCGTATCGTCGCCGGCGACGTACCGCCTGCACTCAAAGACGTGGAACTGCGCAGCCTCGACGTGGGCCTGCTGCAAGCCGGCGCCAGCATGAAAGGCGAGTTCGAACAGCGCCTGCGCCAGGTCATCGAAGACGTCCAGGCGTCGCCCAAGCCGATCATTCTGTTTATCGACGAAGCCCACACGCTGGTGGGTGCCGGTGGTGCTGCAGGCACTGGCGATGCGGCCAACCTGCTCAAGCCCGCCCTTGCCCGTGGCACCTTGCGTACCGTGGCCGCCACGACTTGGGCCGAGTACAAAAAGCACATCGAGAAAGACCCAGCCCTGACCCGCCGCTTCCAGGTAGTACAGGTTGCCGAGCCGTCGGAAGACAAGGCGCTGCTAATGATGCGTGGCGTGGCTTCGACCATGGAGAAACACCATCAGGTGCAGATCCTCGATGAGGCGCTGGAAGCCTCGGTCAAGCTGTCCCACCGCTACATCCCGGCGCGTCAGTTGCCGGACAAATCCGTGAGCCTGCTGGACACCGCCTGCGCCCGCGTCGCCATCAGCCTGCACGCGGTGCCGGCGGAAGTGGACGACAGCCGCCGTCGCATCGAAGCGCTGGAAACCGAGCTGCAAATCATCGCCCGCGAGCATGCCATCGGCATCGCCATTGGCGCGCGCCAGAGCAACAGCGAAGCCTTGCTGGCCGCAGAACGCGAACGTCTTGCGACCCTGGAAGGCCGCTGGGCCGAAGAGAGAACCCTGGTGGATGAACTCCTCGCCACCCGTGCAACCCTGCGCGAGAAAGCCGGCGCCGTAGACAGTGGCGACGACGCCTTGCGCGAGCAACTGGTCGACCTGCAACAGCGCCTCAGCGCGCTGCAAGGCGAAACCCCGCTGATCCTGCCGACCGTGGACTACCAGGCCGTGGCCTCGGTGGTCGCCGACTGGACTGGCATCCCGGTCGGCCGTATGGCGCGCAACGAACTGGAAACGGTGCTCAACCTCGACCAGCACCTGAAAAAACGCATCATCGGCCAGGACCATGCCCTGCAGATGATCGCCAAGCGCATCCAAACCTCTCGCGCCGGCCTCGACAACCCAAGCAAGCCGATTGGCGTGTTCATGCTGGCCGGCACCTCCGGCGTGGGCAAGACCGAAACCGCGCTGGCGCTGGCCGAAGCTATGTACGGCGGTGAGCAGAACGTCATCACCATTAACATGAGCGAATTCCAGGAAGCCCACACCGTGTCGACCCTCAAGGGCGCGCCACCGGGCTATATCGGCTACGGCGAAGGCGGTGTGCTGACCGAAGCGGTGCGGCGCAAGCCCTACAGCGTGGTGCTGCTGGACGAGGTGGAAAAAGCCCACCCGGACGTGCATGAGATCTTCTTCCAGGTGTTCGACAAGGGCGTGATGGAAGACGGCGAAGGCCGGGTGATCGACTTCAAGAACACCCTGATCCTGCTGACCACCAACGCCGGTACCGAGTTGATTTCCCGGGTGTGCAAAGACCCGGCAAACGTGCCGGAGCCGGAAGAAATCGCCAAGGCCCTGCGCCAGCCGCTGCTGGAGATTTTCCCGCCGGCGCTGCTCGGCCGACTGGTGACGATTCCGTACTACCCGCTGAGCGACGAGATGCTCAAGGCGATCACCCGCCTGCAACTCGACCGCATCAAGAAGCGCGTGGAAAACACCCATAAAGTCGCCTTCGACTACGACGACGAGGTGGTCGACCTGATCGTCTCTCGTTGCACCGAGACCGAAAGCGGTGGACGCATGATCGACACCATCCTGACCAACAGCCTGCTGCCGGACATGAGCCGTGAATTCCTCACGCGCATGCTGGAAGGCAAGGCGTTGGCGGGCGTGAGGATCAGCAGCCGGGATAATGAATTGCACTACGACTTCAGCGACGCAGATTGACCTGACGGAACACGGTCAAAATGTGGGAGCTGGCTTGCCTGCGATAGCGGTGTATCAGTCAACATAAATGTTGAATGTTCAATTGCTATCGTAGGCAAGCCAGCTCCCACATTGGATTCGGTTCCTTCAGTAATCAAGACCTTTACAGGACGCCCAATGCTATTCAACCAAGCCTCACGCCTGGCCAAGATCACCAGCCCTCTCGGGCCGGATGTGCTGCTGCTCAATGAAATGGGCGGCGGTGAAGAGCTGGGCAGGCTGTTCAACTATGAGCTGCAACTGACGTCCCTGGACGCCAACATCGACCTCAACCAGCTGCTCGGCAAACCCATGAGCGTGGGCCTGCAACTGGCGGATGGCGGCGAGCGGCATTTCCACGGCATCGTTGCGCGCTGCAGCCAGAACATCGACCAGGGCCAGTTCGCCAGTTACCAGGTAACGCTGCGCCCGTGGCTGTGGCTGCTCAGCCGCACTTCGGACTGCCGGATTTTCCAGAACCTGAACATCCCGCAGATCATCAAGCAGGTGTTTCGCGACCTCGGTTTTTCCGACTTCGAAGACGCCCTGAGCCGGCCCTACCGCGAGTGGGAATACTGCGTGCAGTACCGCGAGACCAGCTTCGAGTTCGTCAGCCGCTTGATGGAACAGGAAGGCATCTATTACTTCTTCCGCCACGAACAGGACCGCCATGTGCTGGTGCTGGCCGACGCCTATGGCGCCCACACTAGCGTGCCCGGCTACGCGTCGATCCCGTACTACCCCAAGGACGAGCAGCAGCGCGAACGCGACCACATGCACAACTGGCACCTGGCGCACGAAGTGCAGCCGGGCTCGCTGGAGCTCAACGACTACGACTTCCAGCGCCCCAGCGCCAGCATCGACGTGCGCTCGGCCATGCCGCGTCCGCACACCGCCGGCGACTATCCGCTGTACGACTACCCCGGCACCTACGTGCAAAGCGAAGACGGCGAGCACTATGCGCGCACCCGCATCGAAGCCCTGCAAACCCTGCACGAACAGGTCGAGTTCAGCGGCAACGCCCGTGGCCTGGGTTCAGGGCATTTGTTCAGCCTGACCGGCTTCAGTCGCCAGGACCAAAACCGCGAATACCTGATCGTCGGCTGCCGCTACTACATCGTCCAGGAAAGCCTGGAAAGCGGCGGCGGCTCGGGGTCGGCGCAGTTTGAAAGCAGCCTCACCTGCATCGACGCCCAACAAAGCTTCCGCCCACTGGCCAATACGCACCGCCCTGTCGTCAAAGGCCCGCAGACCGCGCTGGTGGTCGGCCCCAAAGGCGAGGAAATCTGGACCGACCAATACGGCCGCGTGAAGGTGCATTTCTACTGGGACCGCCACGACCAATCCAACGAAAACAGCTCGTGCTGGATTCGTGTGTCGCAATCCTGGGCCGGGAAAAACTGGGGCTCGATGCAGATTCCACGGATCGGCCAGGAAGTGATTGTGAGCTTCCTCGAAGGCGACCCCGACCGGCCGATCATCACCGGCCGCGTGTACAACGCCGAGCAGACGGTGCCTTACGACCTACCGGAGAACGCGACTCAGAGCGGCATGAAGAGTCGATCCAGCAAAGGTGGCACGCCGGCCAACTTCAATGAAATCCGCATGGAGGACAAGAAGGGGTTGGAGCAGTTGTATATCCATGCCGAGCGGAATCAGGACATCGTCGTCGAAGTCGACGAAAGCCATTCCGTGGGGCATGACCGGAATAAGAGTATTGGGCATGACGAGGTAGTAACGGTCGGCAACGACCGCGTGCGTGCGGTCAAGCATGACGACATGCTCATGGTGGGGTTCAGCAAGACCGATGCCATCAGTAAGAGCTACCTGATTGAAGTGGGTGAAAACCTGCGTCTGGTCTGTGGCAAGAGCGTGCTGGAGCTCAACGCCAGCGGGCAGATCAACCTCACCGGCGTGCAGATTAACGTTTACTCCGAAGGCAGCTCGGAGATCAACACCGGAGGTAATTTGCATTTGAACATTGGTGGCAAAGGCGGCACCACCCCCATGGGCCAAGGGGTCAAGGGTGAAATCGACGCGGCCGTCAATTCCATGTTTCCTAACCCGCCTTCCGGCCAATAACGAGATTCCGTTTCATGACCTATCAACTTAACGAACTGCAATTCACGCTGCCCAGCGATGACGTTCAGGATGCTTCCATCAATATCCTGAAGTTCGCCGCTCTGGGTACGTCGTTGATCGTCAGCCGTAGCCTCCTAGGTGATGGTGAGACGCTGCAAAGCAACTTCGAAGAGCAACTGGCGAAGCTGGAGAAGCAGGTACAGGACCTGCGCTACCAACCGGCCAAGGCACTTCGTGTAGGCGCGGCGCAGGATATAGACGCCATCGAAGTGCATAACCAGTTCAGCAAGGGCACCGAGCGTATCCATCAATACCAGTTAGCGCTTGTGATACCCGGCACTCGGCAGATGCTTGCCCTGAGTTATGTCAAAGCCCAACCCCTGGGCGATGCTGAAAGCGCCCATTGGGCAACCATCAAAAGCACCTTGCAGCTGAATCCCAAGCCTTGAAGTCCCTATTCCATGTCTGACGCACTCTGGGCGGCACGTCTCGGCGACGGCCTGCTGCACACCTCGGCGATGGCCGACATCCTGGGAGGCGTGCTGGAAATTGCGGCCAACATCGCTATTACGGCCGTTGCCACTGCTGCGATTGTGGCCGCCACCGGTATTACGGTCGTAACCGGCGGGCTAGGCTGCTTTGTGCTGGGCGCCGTGGTGGGAATTATCGTCGGCATAGGCATGAGCAAGACGGGGGCGGACAAAGGGCTGACAAAAGTCTGTGACTGGATAGGCAGCGCGTTATTCCCGCCGGTGGTGATGGCAACAATCGCCACCGGCTCCCACAACACCTTCACCAACGGCATACCCTCTGCACGTGCCGCAGGCGCCATCGGCCCGGTCAGCTCGCAACCTGCCGAAGGTGGTAGCCCCGAAGAGGCTAGCTACCTGGACATGGCCAAGGGTTTCTTCTCGCAGATGTGGCGACCCACAGTGGCGGTTCCTGCACCAGGCGCAGTACCCAAACCGCTGGATATCGTGATCTGCACCAAGCATCCGCCGATGCCGCCGCAGTTTATTGCCGAAGGCTCCAGCAAGGTCACTATCAACGGTCAGCCGGCCGCCCGCAGCGGTGACCGAAGCACCTGCGACGCCTCGATTGTCGAGTCGGGGATGATCTCCAGCAACGTGCGTATTGGCGGAAGCCCCGTAGTGGTACGCGAGATCCGCAGCGGCAAGACACCCGGTGTCGGGCTGGCGGTGACCGCACTGTTGATGCTGCGTGGCGGCGGCTCCAAGTTTTTCAGCAAGCTGCCGTGCATGGTTGTTGGTGGACTGGTGTCGTGGGGCACCAGCCAAGTGACCAATGCCATTACCTCTGCAGTAGCAGGCTCGCCCAACCCGGTACACAGCTCCACCGGCGCGAAAATTCTTGATGGGGAAGACGATCTGGACTTCGCCCTGCCCGGCCTGCTCCCTATCGAGTGGCAGCGCTACTACAGCAGCCGGGACGAGCGTCGCGACGGTCTGTTCGGTGCCAGCTGGAGCGTGATCTACGAGGTCTGCGTCGAGATTGGCGTACACCCCGAAGGTGGGGAACGGCTGGTCTATACCGATGAGCAAGCGCGACAGATCGACATGGGTGTCATCCCGCTGGGCGGTGCCGTATTCAGCGCAGGAGAAGGCTTGAGCGTACGGCGCAATACCAATGGCCAACTACTGATTGAAAGCGTTGATGGGCTCTATCGGCTGTTCGAGCCAACACCAGGCACTCCCTCGCAACTGCGCCTCAGCCAGTTAGGGGATCGCAATGACAACCGCATTTTTCTCGACTATGACGACCAGGGTCGGCTGAGCCAATTACGAGATACTTTCGACCATGTGCGCGTCGAACTCGGCTACAGCCAACAATGGCCGGCGCGGGTAGAGGGAGTCGATCGCGTTTACCCCGACCATAGTCGAGAAACCCTCGTCAGCTATGCCTACGACACTCGCGGCGACCTGGCTGAAGTTCGCGACGCCGCCGCAAACGTGCAACGTCGTTTTGCCTATGACGCCGGCCAGCGGATGATCGAGCACCAACTACCCACCGGGCTACGTTGCTACTACCACTGGGAATGCGTGGGAGATAGCGAGTGGCGTGTGGTGCGGCACTGGACCGATGAAGGTGACGAGTACCGGTTCGACTATGACCTGTCGGCCGGTGTGACCCGGATTACGGACGGCTTGCAACGCGTCAGCACACGCCGCTGGAACCCGCAGTACCAGATCACCGAGTACACCGACAATCTGGGGAAGACTTGGCAATTCGAGTGGAACGACGAGCGTCAGTTGCTCGGTGCAACGGATCCTCAAGGCGGTAAATGGCAGTTCGGCTACGATGAATCCGGGAACCTGTGCAGCACTCAGGATCCGTTGGGGCGTATTGAATCCACATTGTGGCTGGAACATTGGTCACTGCCGTTGGTGGAGACCGATGCGGCAGGCCAAGCGTGGCAATATCAGTACGACCAACGAGGCAATTGCGTCAGTGAAATCGACCCCTTGGGGCATGTCACACAGTATCGCTACGACACATTTGGTCAGGTGGTGGAGATCATCGACGCCACGGGTAAAAGCAAAACCCTGCGCTGGAATGAAACCGGACAGTTAATTCAGCATGTCGATTGTTCAGGGTACCCCACAGCGTTTGAGTACGACCGCCAGGGCCACTTGCAGGTAGTCATCGACGCCTTGGGTGAACGGCAGCGTTATCAACACGACAGCCAAGGCCGCCTGCTGCAAACCGAAATGCCGGACGGTCGCATCGAGCAGTACCTGCGCGACACCAGCGGTCTGTTGATCGGCTATACCGATGCAGCGGGTCACACCACTCGCTACCAATACGGCCGTCGCGGGCAAGTGCGCCAACGAATAGATGCCCACGGCAGGCAGATTGAGTTCCGCTACGACGCCTATGGTCGGTTGCAAACCCTGACCAATGAAAACGCGGAAAGCTACCGTTTTGCCTGGGACGAGGCAGACCGCCTCACGGAACAGCAAGACTTGGACGGCAGTGCCCGACGTTATGACTATGATGCGTTGGATAATCTGGCTGCCTTAGAGTACGTCCCCTCGAATGAAGGACTGGCAGTGCCGTCCCCTATCGTGCATCGCCTGGAACGCGATGCGGTTGGTCGCTTGCTGGTGAAAGTTACCGATGATGGCCGTACCGAGTACGCCTACGATCCGGTGGACCAGCTCACCACCGTCACTTTCACAGGTAATGATGAGACCACTCAGGCGCTGGCCTTTGCCTACGATCCGCTTGGTCAACTGATTACCGAACAAAGCGCCGCCGGCAGCCTGAACCATCACTACGACGAACTCGGCAACCTGATCCAGACCCAACTGCCCGATGGCCGCTGGCTCAATCGCCTGTACTACGGCAGCGGTCACCTGCACCAGATCAACCTCGACGGCCACGTCATCAGCGACTTTGAGCGCGACCGTCTACACCGTGAAGTTCTGCGTACCCAAGGCCAGATCACCACGCGCAGCGAATATGATCGCAGCGGCCGCCTGCGCTCACGGATACGCCGCCCCAATGGCCAGCCCACGCAACTGCCGGCCGCCCAGCAAAAACACTTCGACTACGACCCGGCCGATAACCTGATCGGACGCCTGGAGCGCGACCGCGACAAGCATCGGGACCAGCGTCAACTGCTGCACTACGACGCGACCGGCCGCATCATCGCCAGCCAGGACAACGCTCAAGGCCAGCAGGAAACCTTCGCCTACGACGCCGCCGCCAACTTGCTGGACGGGCCGCCAGCCAGTGCAGGGCTGGTCGTGCATAACAAGCTGCTGACTTATCAGGACAAGCGCTACCGTTATGACGGTTTTGGTCGAATGATCGAAAAACGCAGCGCTGCGCGTGGTTTGCAACGCTTCGCCTACGACGCCGAGCATCGCCTGATCGAAGTGCGTAGCCAGAAGGATGGGCGCGAAACGGTCGTGACAATGACCTATGACCCGCTCGGACGACGCATCGCTAAAACCGAACATGACAGCAACGGTTATCCGTTGGGTGAAACCCGATTCGATTGGGAAGGTTTGCGCCTGTTGCAGGAACATCGGCACAGCCAAACCAGCCTCTATATCTATGAAGAAGATAGCTATGCACCGCTGGCTCGAGTGGACGGCGCGGGCGAGCATCAAAGTGTGCGCTATTACCACAACGACCTGAACGGATTGCCTGAGCAACTGACCGAAGCTGATGGGAAAACGGTGTGGCAGGCGCGGTATCAGGTGTGGGGGAATGCGGCCGAAGAAGTGCGTGAGGCGTACTTTATCGAAGAGCAGAATTTGCGGTTCCAGGGGCAGTATCTGGATCGGGAGATTGGGCTGCACTACAACACATTTCGGTTTTATGATCCGGATGTGGGGCGGTTTACTACGCCGGATCCGATTGGGTTGATGGGTGGACTCAATCTGTACCAGTACGCGCCAAACCCCATTGGCTGGATTGACCCGTGGGGGTGGGCAGGTGACCCAGCGAAAGCGACCCACATCACCTACGTCGGCGTAAAAGACGGTAAACCTTATGTGGGTTACGCCAGCAAACCTGGACTGGGGCACTCTGCCCGAGATGTGTTGAACTATCGTTACCCTAACAAGGACATTTTCGACGTAGCACCGCGTGCCGTATTCAAAGGAAACGGACAAGAAGGTAAAGATATTGCACGTGGTTTAGAACAAAGGATTTATGAGGACAAATTGAAAGAAGGACCTGTCGCCAATAAGCAAAGGCCCGTAGGTCCGAAAAACAAAAGGCGGGGTATTTACTTAGCTGCCGCTGATAAACACAGAGGTGTTAAGCCTCAAAAGCCCACTAGCAAACCTAAAGGTCCTGGAAGATGTTGAAAAAAATCACTTGGGAAGAGGGCAAGGTGTTCAGTTTGAAACTGAAAGAAGACTTGTACACTCTTGTCCAGATGCGTGCAGACTACTATCTTCAATTCTTTGATCTAACATGTGCTCAAGATGAATGGAAAGGTATGGATCTTGGAAAAGCCAATACCTTATTCTTTATCTTCACCTCGACCAAGGCATTGAAAAGTTTAGCTGTCAGCACACCGTCACCGGATGAGATAACCATTGATAAACGCCCTCCGGAAAAAAAAATGCTGAGAGCCATCATTGGCGGTAACTATGGAGCCGACTTGATCGAACTACCCGACTCTCTTGACGAGTTGGAGGCTAAGGTTCTGAAGAATAATCTAACGCTCAGCGATGACTTAGAAACAATATACAAATATGAGCTTTCTGGCATGGTCGGTGATCCGGAAAAATTGCGAGAACGCTTGATAAATTATTTCGATAACGGAATAAACTGGGATAAGTCAAAGGAATTTTTATTCAAAGGCATCTCAGTACCCTCTGCAAAAAACATATGAAAAATAAAGAACTACAAAACTTTAAAACATATCACCTTAACCTGGGCGGCGAAGAAAAATTTGCTGCCAAGGTAAAGATCCTTTTCGACAGGCTCATCGATAACCTAATGCTTCTTCCCGAAAAAGAAACTCAACTAGTTATTCTGGAAAACTTCAAACAGTGCATACTCAACATCAACAACTTCGAGGACGAAATAGAAACTGTTGAGCGCGAATCTGTGCTTGAGCATATTTATGCTATAGGGGAGATCGTGGGCCTAGACCCAACTTCAGAGTACGCAGAGGAGTGGCGAGGTGATTGGTGAAGAAAAAGGAGACAGATTCATTTAAGGATCGCCTAGCCAAGTAAGTAAAAAAATCAAATACATCCGTCCCCTTTATCGAAAGGTTTCCCGAAGGCTTCACGCGGTTTGTACAACAAAGCAATGAAAACCTACCTGCGTAAGGGATGCGGAAGATGAGCCTGATTAAAATCGTTGATTTGATAGAGAATTCTGACTGCACGACAACGCCTTCTACTGGGTTGCCGAGCAATCTCGTCCCCGATGACTTGGCCGATTTTTATAAGCATTACAGCAGCGCTGTTTTCTATCCAAAGGCACAGTACAGCTTCACAATTCTGACGCCAGAGCTTGAACGTTCCGACTTTGTCGTTATGAACGAAGACTTGGACGACCCAGACTCAGCTAACTGGTACGCGCTCGTTAAATGTGAGGATCAAATAATTTCAATTGACCTGAAACCCCGCCCGCAATTTGGCTATTGCTACGACTCGTTCTGGGACAGTTACCCGACGGTCGATGAGAGCACGCTGATCGCAAAATCATTTACTGAGCTGGTTGAGAAAATCATTAAATCCGGAGGTAAAAGCTTGTTCTGGATACCAGGCCACTGAATCGCCCTGGGTTTCGTAGATACCTCCATGCCTTAAACCCTCGAAACCTGCGCGAAGTTACTCTGGAACAGCACGCCGCGCTTGATGAATTTAGACATTTAGGAACCAAATAATGACAGCTATAGAAATCATCAAGCAATTCGTCGAAGGGGCAATTTCGCCTAAAGCACTTGAAGAAATAATATACGCAGACCCGGCAGTCGAAGCATTGCTCAAAAGTGAGAACAGCCTCCCTGCTTATGTTACGGAGCCTGATCTCTACACCTACACAATCAGTCAGGACTATCAAAGCTTAGAATCTATCTACAACGTTCAGACACTTCTATCTACTGTTCTAACCAAGAAAAAAATCACCCACACGGTGGAAAAAAAGTACGAAAACCTATTCAATCTGACGCTAAAAGTTCAGCCAAAATGGCTGTCGCTACCATCGGACTATCTCTCCAAGCTGGTTGAAGAGCGAAAAAATCTCAGTTCTAAAGAGCTGCAGGCTTGGCTGAAGGAAAAAATAAAATTTGATTTTCGGTACCTGAAATTCCCACCGAAATGGCTTCAAAGTCCCGTATGGCCGATGGTGGATGGGAAGCCTATGGTTTTCCTGGGCCAGCTCGACATAAGCGAGCTTAGCCATGACAACGCTCAGGCTTACCTGTTTTTTGATGAAGGGAAACAGAGTTTCCATACCATCACCCAAGCTTGCTGAGCTATGTGACTGCACTGACCCCTGCTAAAGATTCGCTTGGCTAACAGAGCTCTGTAGCTAATTGATCAGACGCAGTTGCCCGAAGGGCGTTGGCTCAACCGCCTGTACTACGGCGGCGGCCAAACGCTACCGCTACGATGGTTTCGGTCGCATGATCGAAAAGCGCAGTGCAGCGCGTGGCGTACAGTATTTCGCCTATGACGCTGAGCATCGCCTGATCGAAGTGCGCAGCCAGAAGGACGGGCGCGAAACGGTCGTGACAATGACCTATGACCCGCTTGGCCGGCGCATCGCTAAAACCGAACATGACAGCAACGGCTACCCGCTGGGTGAGACCCGATTCGATTGGGAAGGTTTGCGACTGTTGCAGGAGCATCGGCATAGCCAGACCAGCCTCTACATTTATGAAGAAGACAGCTATGCGCCGCTGGCCCGAGTGGATGGCACGGGCGAGCATCAGAGCGTGCGCTACTACCACAACGACCTGAACGGGTTGCCCGAGCAACTAACCGAGGCCGATGGGCACAGCGTCTGGCAGGCGACTTATCGGGTGTGGGGCAACACGCTGGAGGAAGTGCGCGAGCCTTATTATATCGAGGAGCAAAACCTGCGGTTCCAAGGGCAGTACCTGGACCGGGAGACTGGGCTGCATTTCAATACGTTCAGGTTTTATGATCCGGATGTGGGGCGGTTTACGACGCCGGATCCGATTGGGTTAGACGGCGAATTCAACCTCTATCAATACGCACCCAACCCGATTGCATGGATAGATCCATGGGGATGGAAAACCTGCGGAGCAGCGAACGGAAACTCTAGGCAAAATAACAAGGTGAATCACGTCTACGTCATCCGCAACAAAACGACGGGGCAGGTTTACAAATACGGAATTAGTGGTGGGAAAGTCTCTAAGAAAGGGAAGTCTTACCGAGCAGAATCTCAGGTCCGCAGACTCAACAGGGGCCCCGGCACCGACAAGTACGAATCGGCCATCATTAGAAAAAATGTTACGCGGTCCAAGGCACTGAAAGTTGAACAAGGTAGAGTCAATGGCTACTCGGTAGCCGCTCAGAGGGCCGGTCAGGCACCTACGTTTCCAAAGGTTGGAATTAATCCAGTGGGCAACTCACTGCCAAACGCGACGAGATAGAGATTCTGATGAGCAAATATTTATCAACACTCGATATTGCCTTCCCTTCGGAGCGCCTACAGGCTCACAACATTCGAGAGGCAGCTGTACTCTACATTTATCTTCTTGCGACCAAGTGCAAAGTGCCAGCAGGGGGGATTTCCAAGGTAATTCTGCAACCAGCCCCTGTCGAAGAAGAGCAAACACTCTTGGATGTCTGCACCTACTTTTACCCGTTCAAGCACCTCGATAACCTGCCTATAGACGCTTCAGACCGTACCATCCGCCAGTCGTTAATCGAAGATATTAATGAAGCACTTTTGTCACTGGCGGCGCTAAAGGGCTGGGATAGCGATCCAATACACAAGCTCCACGCCGAGGTCATCAAGCGTGAGTATCAGTTTTCAGGTACTACGGGGCGGCCACTTAAAAACCCGTCAAAGACACTCAGCGCAACGGCTGCATGGCGCACAGATCAATACATCAACATAGGCGTGTTGGTGCAGGGCGCAAAAAAAACCTCTGAAACATTTTTTACAGCTACGCGGATCAGCATCTCACTGGGCCTCTTTGAATCATTACTAGGTGCGGTCGAATGGGTCAACGATCAAACTGTTCGACTATTCCAAGCAAATAAACGCGATTACTGGGAGATTGACACAACTGCGGGAACAGTCGCGTTCCACTTCCCCAGAGCCGAGGCAGGTGATGCCCATGGCCAATTCGACCTAGCAAAGATGTACGTTGATGGGTGGATAGTTGAACAGGATTTTGAACAGGCTAAAACGTGGTTGGAACGCTCCGCCGCTCAAGGTTTTTCGCGTGCAATCAAACTTTTACAAAGACTCAACGACGGCGATCAAAATCTCGCCGATCCAGTGATGAATAGCAAAAAATAAACTCAATAGCTGCAACGCCACCGGTCGCATCATCGCCAGCCAGGACAACGCTCAAGGCCAGCAGGAAACCTTCGCCTACGACGCCGCCGCCAACTTGCTGGACGGGCCGCCAGCCAGTGCAGGGCTGGTCGTGCATAACAAGCTGCTGACTTATCAGGACAAGCGCTACCGTTATGACGGTTTTGGTCGAATGATCGAAAAACGCAGCGCTGCGCGTGGTTTGCAACGCTTCGCCTACGACGCCGAGCACCGGCTGATCGAAGTGCGCAGCCAGAAGGACGGGCGCGAAACGGTCGTGACAATGACCTATGACCCGCTTGGCCGGCGCATCGCTAAAACCGAACATGACAGCAACGGCTACCCGCTGGGTGAAACCCGATTCGATTGGGAAGGTTTGCGACTGTTGCAGGAGCATCGGCGTAGCCAGACCAGCCTCTACATTTATGAAGAAGACAGCTATGCGCCGCTGGCCCGAGTGGATGGCACGGGCGAGCATCAGAGCGTGCGCTACTATCACAACGACCTGAACGGGTTGCCGGAGCAACTGACCGAAGCCGATGGGAAGACGGTGTGGCAGGCGTTGTATCGGGTGTGGGGGAATACGACTCAAGAGGTACGTGAAGCGTACTTTATTGAAGAACAGAATTTACGGTTTCAGGGGCAGTACCTGGATCGGGAAATTGGGCTGCACTACAACACGTTTCGGTTTTATGATCCGGATGTTGGGCGGTTTACGACGCCGGATCCGATTGGGTTGGCGGGTGGCTATAACCTTTACCAATACGCACCCAATACCTCCGGGTGGATCGATCCGCTTGGCCTGCTCAAAGAAGGCGAAGTGGCAGGTTACGGTGCAAAGGCCCACAAGAATGATGGACTGGAAGCACACGAGATTGTCCGCAATAAATTTCTGGAAGAAAAAGGTATCGCCAAAGGTCGGCGTTACAAAGGCAACCCGTCGATTGCCCTCTCTCCCGAGCATCACGACATGGTGCATGCCGAGGAGAATCGTTTGCGGCGCGCTCGTGGGATGGGACCCAATCAGATGCTTAAGCGCGGGAAGCTGGAGATTCGCCTCATGTCCCAAGCCATACACAACTCACTGGTCAAAACCGGCATCATCACGCAACAACAAGCCAGGACCGCGAGGCGCTCTGCCGCGTCATTCGCCAAACGAAAAGGTTGTTTCTAAAGGATCGCGGGCTATGGGTATCAATCAAATTATTCTCTCAGAGCAAGACCATAACCTTGGACAAATAGGCGGAGGTGCGTGGCTTACAGACCTTGATCTGTGGCCTAAAGACCCGCAAACCGGTCAGCTTATGCTGCCGGTGATTACGATGACCTCAACGTTCTTGGGCGTTCCATTCATACCCTCCGGGATGGCGCTTACGGTGTTCGTCTCCGTTGAGCGAGTTGACGAAACGTACACACGGTCATCTATACGCAAGTTGACTGTCCATCAACAAAGCGAGATGGAGAAACTTCAACTTGGCCATAGCAAAGTTCTGCTTCACGCACTAGCGACTTCCGAACTCACACCCGTTACGTTGGTTGATCCGATTCCGCGAACGTACATTGCCCAGCAGCCACTGACTTCCAAACAAATGGAGGAAGAACTGGAAGACTTGGACTGTGGCGCGGGTATCAGCAAGGCTCTCGGGCGCCCCGCGTGGTTGCAAGACCCTTTGTATGAAAGCCCTCGCTACTATTTTTTGGCTCAGCTAATCGACGCTGACATCGCGAAAATAAGTCCTAACCACGAAGGGATATTCGGTGGTGGTATCGGCTATATATTTGCCGATAATCGAGCGAAAAAGATGAAAGAGGGAGATGTGGGTGGCTATTTCCTCGTTCAATTTACTTGAGTACACAGCACATGAAACCATCAACAGCCCTCGGATGCTTCCTGTAGTCGTGTTCACTACGCTAGCAAAAAACGAGCACCGATCAAGGCTCGTTTACCGAAAGGCAAGATCATATTGTGCTCAATCCCAATCTTCAGTTAACGGGGCTGGCCCTAGCTTACGCCTGCGCCTAGCGTCCATCGGCTGGAACGTGATGCGGTTGGCCGGCTCGTCGCCAAGACCACCGACGATGGCCGCACCGACTACCACTACGACGCGGTGGACCAGCTCACGGCTGTCACCTTCACCGATTCGCAGGGCAATGCCCAAGCCCTGGGCTTTGCCTACGACGCACTCGGCCAACTGCTTTGCGAGCAGAGTTCGGCGGGCAACCTGCAACACCACTACGACGAACTCGGCAACCTGATCCAAACCCAACTGCCGGACGGCCGGTGGCTCAACCGCCTGTACTACGGCAGCGGCCATCTGCACCAGGTCAATCTGGACGGCCAGGTCATCAGCGACTTCGAGCGTGACCGCCTGCACCGCGAAGTGCTGCGCACCCAGGGCCAACTCAGCACCCGCAGCGAATACGACCGCAGCGGCCGCCTGCGTTCACGTCAGCGCCGTCACGCCAGTCAGTCAACCTTGCTGCCCGCTGCGGCGCAAAAACAGTTTGAATACGACCCCGCCGACAACCTGATCGGCAAACTCGACCAACAACCCGCCGCTCAACACCGCCAGTTGCTGCACTACGACGCCACCGGCCGCATCATAGCCAGCCAGAACAGCCTGCACGGCCAGCAGGAAACCTTCGCCTACGACGCCGCTGCCAACCTGCTGGATGGCCCGCAGGCGGGTGCCGGGTTGGTGGTGCATAACAAGCTGCTGACCTATCAGGACAAGCGTTATCGCTACGACGCGTTTGGACGGATGATTGAAAAGCGCAGCGCCAAGCGTGGGTTGCAACGTTTTGCCTACGATGCCGAAAGCCGACTGATCGAAGTGCGTAATGAAAACGGCAGCGTGGTCAGGATGACCTATGACCCGCTGGGTCGACGCATCGAGAAAACTGAGCACGGCAGTGATGGTTATCCGCTAGGCGAAACTCGATTTACCTGGGACGGACTGCGGTTGTTGCAGGAGCATAAACACAGCCAGACCAGCGTCTATGTTTACGATGATGACGGCTACGAACCCCTTGCCCGCGTCGACGGCATTGGTCCGTTGCAGAAGATTCGCTACTACCACAACGACCTGAACGGGTTGCCCGAGCAACTAACCGAGGCCGATGGGCACAGCGTCTGGCAGGCTACTTATCGGGTGTGGGGCAATACGGTTGAGGAAGTACGTGAGCCTTATTACATCGAAGAGCAGAACCTGCGGTTTCAGGGGCAGTATCTGGATCGGGAAATTGGCTGCACTACAACACGTTTCGGTTTTATGATCCGGATGTGGGGCGATTTACGACGCCGGATCCAATTGGGTTGCTGGGTGGTCTGAACCTCTACTTGTACGGTGCAAACCCTATTACATGGCTGGATCCACTAGGCTGGACCCCAACGCCCCTAAACAAACCTGGTTTCTATGTTTACGGGCTCTACGCTCCCAATGCTAAAACGCCTTACTACATCGGTCACACCGAACAGGATCCTGCGGCGCGTGAAAGTCAGCACGACAGGTCCACGCGGCTTGGAAAAGGAGAGCTGCGTGTGTTGAAAGGTCAGGACGGCAAGATGACTTACTCTCAAGCCAAAGGTTACGAACAGGCCTACCGAGAGAAATACAAAACGAAGGGCAAATTCCCCGGCAACGTCATCGAACCCATCAATAAAAGCCGCACTGATGCACGGGGCAAAAGTCACTATAAAAACTATAGGACTGCGGCCAAAGCGCTGGGCATCAAGCCGAGCAAAATCAAATCTTGTACCTAAAAGAGGCCGCTGTATGAAAACCCTCAAGGCACCTAAACCAGGTGATCTTTTCTACATCCCAGCCATCAATGCTTCAGATGAGCCTGGCTTTGTGATTGCACGCTATTTCGAGCTCATCCCTCCTGCGCTGGGACATCTGATTGAGGTTTTTGCAAAATTCCATACACAAATTCCTGCCTCCATCAGCGAGGTGGATACCTCAAAACGCTTGTTTCGACCGATTTTCTGCAGCATGCGTTTTTCAGATATCCCTCGCTGGAAGATTCTTTTCAGTGATCCGAGCTACAAAAAATCGTCCTCTGGTTATGACAGGATTCAATTCGCGTTTGAGTCGGAAATCTGGACCGGCGGCGTAAGCAAACCAGCATCTGAGCAGCAGTTGGAAAATGTTGAGCCCTCTGTTTGCTGGCGCATGCACCATATTATTTTCAGAGTGATTGCCCATCTGCGTGGAGCGCTAAATGAGAATGAGGCAATGGATTATGAGCGCATACCCCACGATTTGCGCGTAGATAGCGCAATCGCCTCAGAGCGAGTCAATAAGGCCATATTCAACGCTCAAGAACTATTTGACGCCCAATAAAATGGGCACCCGACCCAGTCGGCGTGCCCATTTTTCCTACCTCCCCGCCCCCTTCGAGACGGTAACGCCATTACGCGTTAACAGTGTCTTTCAGCGATTTGCCCGGCTTGAACGCAACAGTGTTGCTCGCCTTGATTTTCACCGGCTCACCGGTTTGCGGGTTTTTGCCGGTGCGGGCGCCGCGATGGCGCTGCAGGAAAGTGCCGAAGCCCACCAGGGTGACGCTGTCCTTGCGGTGCAGGGCGCCAGTGATTTCTTCGAGAATGGCGTTGAGTACGCGGTTGGCCTGTTCTTTGGTGAGATCCGCTTTTTCAGCGATGGCGGCTGCGAGTTCTGGTTTACGCATAAGTGAAGCCTCTTTGACGGTTTTTTGTTGTTATGTCCGTGCTGCTCATCGTTGGAGCAACGCCCAAAGCGCCGCAGGCTCTACTCTGCGGCAGACGGGAGTGAGGATGGCATGCCCTCGCACGCTCCGCCAGTCTCGCGGCGACCTTTCTAAGGTGAAAAACGTGCTTATTCCGACAGAACGACCGGTATTTACGCCAGCAAAGGCGGAAGTTCTTTGTTCAGGGCGAGTTTTTCCATCACGGCGGTGCCGGTCAATGCATACCCCAGCAGGCGACCGCTGGCGTCGCGGCACAGGGCCTTGATGTCGGCACCCTCGCCTTCAACGCTCCAAACGCCTTCGGTGCCCCGTGGTGGTGGTGAAACCACCAGCGGGCAGACCGGCGTCTTGACGGTCACTGGCATCGGGCCGTAGCTGACGGCCGTGGCATTGCCGGCCAAGGTCTGGGCCAGGGCGCGGGCGCAACTCATCAGCGGCATCACGTACAGCAGGTTCAGGCCGTCGACTTCGGCACAGTCGCCCAGGGCGTAGATGTTGGCGTGGGAGGTCTTGAGGTGGCGGTCCACCATGATCCCACGATTGGTCTGCAAGCCGGCGGCAGCGGCCAAGTCGACACGTGGGCGCAGGCCGATGGCCGAGACCACCAGGTCGCAGTGGATCACTTCACCGTCCGACAGGTGCGCCTCCACGCCGTCAGCGGTGCGCTGTAGGCGATTGAGCACCGGGCCCAGGTGGAAACGTGCGCCAAGGCCTTCCAGCCCGGCTTGCACCGCCGCGGCCGCTGCCGGGTGCAGCAGGGTCGGCATGACCTGTTCGCACGGCGCCACCAGGTCGATTTCATAACCGCCAAGGATCAGGTCATTGGCGAATTCACAGCCGATCAGGCCGGCGCCAAGCAGCAAAACGCGGCGTTTGCCGGCAGCGGCGGCACGGAAGCGTGCGTAGTCTTCGAGGTCGTTGATCGGGAAAATCAGTTCAGCCGCATCGCCTTCAACCGGTACGCGCACGGTTTCTGCGCCCCAGGCCAGGATCAGGTCGCGGTAGGGCACTGCTTCCTCGCCGATCCACAGACGCTTGTGGCCGGGGTCGATGCCGCTGACGCGGGTGTGGGTGCGCACGTCGGCCTTGAGTTGCTCGGCCATGGCGCCCGGTTCGGCCATGCTCAGGCCATCGGCTTCCTTGTTTTTGCCAAAGCCGGTGGAGAGCATGGGCTTGGAGTAGGAGCGCCCGTCATCCGCGGTGATCAGCAGCAATGGGGTCTCGCTGTCGAGCTTGCGAAACTCCCGGGCCACGTTGTAACCGGCCAATCCTGTGCCGATGATCACGACAGGTGCGTTCATTCCTTTCTCCTTGTAGTACGGTTCTTAAATTTGCAGATCAGCCGATTTCGATCATTTCGAAATCCATTTTGCCCACGCCGCAGTCCGGGCACAGCCAGTCTTCCGGGACGTCCTGCCACAGGGTGCCCGGAGCGATTCCGTCATCCGGCCAACCGTCTTTCTCGTCATAGATCAGGCCGCAGACTACACATTGCCACTTCTTCATTACTTGCTTCCTCAGGGTCCAGGCAGTTTGGCCGACGGTCGATGGATCCAGCGTTGCCGTACAGCTCAGGGCGTTTTGTACTGATCGGGGCCGGCAGATGCAAGCACGATCGACGCAAGGCACCGGTTCAGCGCGGCAAAAGTCCAAGGTGCCATGGTAAGCTCGCCGCCTCTTTTGCTGCCAATACTGACTCACCGTGCCGCACTCAATCGACCTTCCCGATGCTTGCCAATGGCTGACCCAGAGCCTTTTGATCCCTGCGCCCGCGCCCTTGACCCTCAACTGGCTGTTCAACGAAGACTCGCTCACCCGGCGGCTGACGTGTCTGTCGGACGACGGCTTCAGCGTGACGCCACTGTTCGAAGGCTGGCAGCCACTGCGCGATGATGAATGTGCTGCCCTGGCGCTGGCGCCGGCCAGTATCGGCTGGGTGCGTGAAGTGTATTTGCGTGGGAAGGGGCAGCCGTGGGTGTTCGCGCGCAGTGTGGCGGCGCGCAGTGCCTTGCAGGGCGACGGCTTGCACATGGATGAGTTGGGCAGCCGTTCACTGGGTGAATTGCTGTTTTGCGACCAGGCCTTCACCCGCCAGGCAATCGAGGTGTGCCATTACCCGCGGCAATGGTTGCCCACGGCGAACCAGGCCGACGGGCTGTGGGCACGCCGCTCACGCTTTGATCGCGGTGCGCTGAGCGTGCTGGTGGCGGAAATCTTTTTGCCGAGCTTTTGGCACGCGCTGCATGCCCATCCGGAGAACTGCTGATGTATCAACGCCTGCTCAAATCCCTGAACGGCCTGAACCCGAGGGCCTGGGATTTCATTCAGTTGACCCGGATGGACAAACCCATCGGCATCTACCTGCTGCTGTGGCCGACGCTGTGGGCGCTGTGGATTGCCGGCAAGGGTTCGCCGTCCTTTATCAACATCGTGATTTTCGTGTTGGGCGTGGTGCTGACCCGGGCCGGCGGCTGCGTGATCAATGATTGGGCCGACCGCAAGGTCGACGGCCATGTGAAGCGCACCGAACAGCGCCCGCTGGTGAGCGGCAAGATCAGTTCCAAGGAAGCGCTGGTGTTTTTTGCGGTGCTGATGGGCATCAGTTTCCTGCTGGTGCTGTTGACCAACGCCACCACCATCCTGCTGTCCCTCGGTGGTTTGGCATTGGCGGCGAGCTACCCGTTCATGAAGCGTTACACCTATTACCCTCAAGTGGTGCTGGGCGCGGCGTTTTCGTGGGGCATGCCGATGGCGTTTACCGCCGAGACCGGCAGCTTGCCCGCCGCTGCCTGGCTGCTGTACATCGCCAACCTGCTCTGGACGGTGGGCTATGACACTTATTACGCGATGACAGACCGTGACGACGACTTGAAGATCGGCGTGAAATCCACCGCCATTCTGTTCGGTGATGCCGATCGCGTGATTATCCTTACCCTACAGGGCCTGGCGTTGGTGTGCCTGTTGCTGGCCGGTACACGGTTTGAGTTGGGCGGCTGGTTCCAACTGGGGTTGCTGGCGGCGGCTGGATGTTTTGCCTGGGAGTTCTGGTACACCCGCGACAAGGATCGGATGAAGTGCTTCAAGGCGTTTTTGCACAACCACTGGGCAGGGTTGGCGATTTTTGTCGGAATTGTGGCGGACTACGCGGTTCGCTGAGGCCGTTTTTCGTGGTGATGGAGCTGACGCCTTCGACGTGCTCGCGAAGGCGTCAGCAGCACCGCGTGGTCAGGGCTTGATCACATGCCACGCCCCACCCTTGCCATCACCGGTCTTGTCACCGGCCTTTTTATCATCCTTGTAGGTGTAGACCGGCTTGCCGTCATAAGCCCACTGGCTGGTCTGGTCGTCGCGGGTGATCACGGTCCATTTGCCCATGGAAGTATCGGTGGACTCAGCCTTCAGCGGCGGCCAGTTGGTCGCGCACTGGTCCTTGCACACTGACTTGCCGTCGGCATCCTTGTCGAAGGTGTAGAGGGTCATGCCCTTGTGGTCGACCAGCATCCCATCTTTAGTCATCGCCGGCTCCGCCGCGAACGCCAGGGTCGGTAGCGTCAACGCGGCCGTTACCAGCAGGGCTTTCCAGGACATCGTGCTGTAAGTCATTGGAACCTTCCTATTTTGGTTGTCAGGATTCGGACCCACAGCGTAGTCCAGAGAGGCGAGAATTGCCCGAGCGACTAAATTACTGTCACACGACTGCAATAATTCCGTTATCTAATGCGGCGCAAGACAGTTAAATGACAAGAGGATTTTTGAGCATGGTTGGCAGGAGCATTCTGATTGTTGACGACGAAGCGCCCATCCGCGAGATGATCGCCGTTGCGTTGGAAATGGCCGGCTACGACTGCCTGGAGGCGGAGAACTCCCAGCAGGCCCATGCCATTATCGTCGACCGCAAGCCGGACTTGATCCTGTTGGACTGGATGCTGCCAGGCACCTCCGGCATCGAGTTGGCCCGCCGTCTCAAGCGTGACGAGCTGACCGGGGACATCCCGATCATCATGCTCACCGCCAAGGGCGAAGAGGACAACAAGATCCAGGGCCTGGAAGTCGGCGCGGATGACTACATCACCAAGCCGTTTTCCCCACGCGAACTGGTCGCTCGTCTGAAAGCCGTATTGCGCCGCGCCGGCCCAACCGATGGCGAAGCGCCGATTGAAGTCGGCGGCCTGTTGCTGGACCCGATCAGCCACCGCGTGACCATCGACGGTACGCCGGCCGAGATGGGCCCTACCGAATATCGCCTGCTGCAGTTTTTCATGACACACCAGGAGCGCGCCTACACCCGTGGCCAGTTGCTCGACCAAGTGTGGGGCGGCAACGTGTATGTGGAGGAGCGCACCGTGGATGTGCATATCCGCCGCCTGCGCAAAGCCTTGGGCGAGGCCTACGAGAATCTGGTACAAACCGTGCGCGGGACTGGCTATCGGTTTTCAACCAAAGGTTGAGCTACAAGCAATTAGCCACAAGCCGCAAGTTCAAAGCGGACTGCTGTAGCTGGGAGCTTGCAGCTTGAAACTTGAAACTGCTCCGAAGGACGCACCTTGAACCAAAACTGGCATGGCACCCTGATCCGCCACATGCTTTTGCTGATCACCGGCTGCTTGTTGGTGGGCCTGGTCAGTGGTTATTACGGCTGGAGCCTGGCCGTCGGCATCGCCTTGTACCTGGGCTGGACCCTCAAGCAATTGCTGCGCCTGCACGAATGGCTGCGCCAGCACAAACCCGACGAAGCACCACCCGATGGCTACGGTCTATGGGGCGAGGTGTTCGACAGCATCTACCACCTGCAACGCCGCGACCAACGGGTGCGCGGTCGCCTGCAGGCGGTGATCGACCGGGTGCAGGAATCCACCGCCGCGCTCAAAGACGCTGTGATCATGCTCGACAGCGACGGCAACCTGGAATGGTGGAACCGCGCGGCCGAAACCCTGCTGGGCCTCAAGACGCCCCAGGACAGCGGCCAGCCGGTAACCAACCTGGTGCGCCACCCGCGCTTCAAGGAGTACTTCGAACAGGAGAACTACGAAGAAGCCCTGGAAATCCCCTCGCCCACCAATGACCGCGTGCGCATCCAGCTGTACCTGACGCGCTACGGCAACAACGAACACCTGATGCTGGTACGCGACGTGACCCGCATTCATCAGTTGGAACAGATGCGCAAAGACTTCGTCGCCAACGTCTCCCACGAGCTGCGCACGCCTCTGACCGTGATCTGCGGTTACCTGGAGACGCTGGTGGACAACGTCGACGAGATCAACCCGCGCTGGAGCCGGGCCCTGCAGCAGATGCAGCAGCAAGGTTCGCGCATGCAGACACTGCTCAACGACCTGCTCTTGCTGGCTAAGCTTGAGGCAACTGACTACCCGTCGGATAACCATCCGGCGGCCGTGCAAAGCCTGTTGCAGACCATCAAGAACGACGCCCAGGCCCTCTCGGGTCAACGCGGGCAGCAGATCACCCTGGAAGCCGACCCGACCGTGCTGCTCAAAGGCAGCGAAGGTGAGTTGCGCAGTGCGTTTTCCAACCTGGTGTTCAACGCCGTGAAGTACACCCCGGACAAAGGCAATATCCGCATCCGCTGGTGGGCCGACGAACAGGGTGCACATTTGAGCGTGCAGGACTCCGGCATCGGCATCGACGCCAAGCACCTGCCGCGCCTGACTGAGCGTTTCTACCGCGTCGACTCCAGCCGCAACTCCAACACCGGCGGTACCGGGCTCGGCCTGGCGATCGTCAAGCATGTGCTCTTGCGTCACCGCGCCCGCCTGGAAATCAGCAGCGTGCTGGGGCATGGCAGCACGTTTACCTGCCATTTTCCGCCGGCGCAGATGACGCGTTCGCGGGTGGTTGGCATAGACGAGTAACTCGAAAACGACGCTCCCACAGGGACATGAGTTGTTTTGGAGAATGTATTCCTTGCCCCGCCCGGCAGTGAGCACTAGGCAAGCGCCCCGTCAGCCGCTACATTGGCCGACTTGGGCCTGCCCTTCAGGCTCACCTGCCACCCCTTATTGAACACGGAACCTGCAAAACCCCATCATGGACCCTTCCCCTGGTATCACCCTCGCTACGCTCTTCGCCGACTTCGGCATGATTCTTTTTGCACTGGTCCTGGTACTGCTCAACGGTTTCTTCGTTGCGGCGGAATTTGCCATGGTCAAACTGCGCTCGACTCGGGTCGAGGCCATCGCCCACACCAACGGCTGGCGCGGGCAGATCCTGCGCACCGTGCACAGCCAGCTCGACGCCTACTTGTCGGCCTGCCAGCTGGGTATCACCCTGGCCTCCCTGGGCCTGGGCTGGGTCGGTGAGCCGGCCTTCGCACACATCCTCGAGCCGCTCCTGGGCGCGATGGGCGTCGAGTCCCCGGAAGTCATCAAAGGCGTGTCGTTCTTTGCCGCCTTCTTCGTGATTTCTTACCTGCACATCGTGGTCGGCGAACTGGCGCCCAAGTCTTGGGCCATCCGCAAGCCCGAGCTGCTATCACTGTGGACGGCGGTGCCGCTGTACCTGTTCTACTGGGCCATGTACCCGGCGATTTACCTGCTCAACGCCAGCGCCAACGCCATCCTGCGCATCGCCGGCCAAGGCGAGCCTGGCCCGCACCACGAACACCACTACAGCCGCGAAGAACTCAAACTGATCCTGCACTCCAGCCGCGGCCAAGACCCAAGCGACCAAGGCATGCGCGTGCTGGCCTCGGCGGTGGAGATGGGCGAGCTAGAGGTGGTGGACTGGGCCAACTCCCGGGAAGACCTGGTGACCCTGGACTTCAACGCTCCGCTCAAGGAAATCCTGGCGCTGTTCCGTCGTCACAAATTCAGCCGTTACCCGGTGTATGACGCGGTGCGCAACGAGTTCGTGGGCCTGTTGCACATCAAGGATTTGCTGCTGGAGCTGGCCGCACTGGACCACATCCCCGAATCCTTCAACCTGGCCGAGCTGACCCGCCCGCTGGAGCGAGTGTCGCGGCATATGCCGTTGTCGCAGTTGCTGGAGCAGTTCCGCAAAGGCGGCGCGCACTTCGCCCTGGTGGAGGAAGCCGACGGCAACATCATCGGCTACCTCACCATGGAGGACGTGCTGGAAGTGCTGGTTGGCGATATCCAGGACGAACACCGTAAGGCCGAGCGCGGCATCCTGGCCTATCAACCGGGCAAGCTGCTGGTGCGCGGCGATACACCGCTGTTCAAGGTCGAGCGCCTGCTGGGTGTCGACCTGGACCACATCGAAGCCGAAACCCTGGCCGGGCTGATCTACGACACCCTCAAGCGGGTGCCGGAAGAGGAAGAAGTGCTGGAGGTGGAAGGCTTGCGCATCATCATCAAGAAGATGAAAGGGCCGAAGATCGTGTTAGCCAAGGTGCTGCTGCTGGATTGAACCCTCAATTGCCCAACGCGAAGTTGGGCAATGCACCCACTGGCTGGTTGAACTCATACGGGATCGACACCAGCCCCGCCTCGCTGGCGCGCTGCACCACAAAATGCAAATGCGGCCCGCTGCTGTTGCCGGTGTTACCGGACAACGCCAGCGGGCTTCCCACCGCTACACGCTGCCCTGCCCTGACACTCACCGAACCGTGCTTGAGGTGCAGGTACACGCCCTCGGTGCCGTCATCGTGACGCACCCGCACGAAATTGCCTGAGGCATCACTGCCACGCCCCTCCTGCTCATTTTCGGTCTTCACCACCACACCGCTGCGCGCCGCAATGATCGGCGTGCCTTCCGGCATGGCGATGTCCATGGCGTAGCGGCTCTTGGCGTCGGTATGGCTGAAGCTGCCGTTGGGACCTTGGCTCAGCTGGAACGGGCCGCCGCGCCAGGGCAAGGGATAGCGGTAGGCTTGTTGTGAATAACGCGATTGAGGCACCAGGAGCATCGGCGGTTTCACGCGTTCGACCCGACGCTCCTGGATCACAAATGCCTGGGCGCCAGGGGTTGGCCGGTCACTGAAAAACACCTCGCCATTGGCATCGATGGACTTGAAGAGGGTCATGGCCTGGGTCGAAGTGACGACCGCAGCCAGCCCGCAGCATAGTAGTAAGCGCATGAGCATGGCGTGAACCTGCCGGAATGACTGACCGGCAGGCTAACAACGGATCGTTACAGTCTGTAGCGAGCGGGCTTGTCGGGTCGCCGCATCGTCCGCTCACTACAAATCACGCACCCGGCACAAAATGCTTCTGCGCCGTACCACGTGCAATCAGGCGGGAGATGTAGTCGAGTTTCTGCGCGTCCTGGTCGATAAACCGGAAGGTCAGTTGCAGCCAGTCGCTGTCGGGCTTGGGTTCGAAGGCGACGATGGCATGCAGGTAGCCGTTGAGGCGCGCCACTTCAGCGCTGTCGCCTTGTTCAAGGTCGAGCACGGCGCTTTCCAGTACCTGAGGCAGGACTTCGCCGCGACGGACCACCAACAGCGCTTCCTTAATGCTCAACGCCTTGATCACGCATTGCTGGGTGCCACTGGACAGGCGCAACTGACCTTGACCACGACCGCCGGCCGCGGCCGGCGCTTGAGCCGGCGGACTGTTGGGCAGGCCACGGCTCGGCGCAGGAGCAGCAGCCACTGGCGCCGACTTGACCGCTTCGGGTTTGCCACCGGTCAGTGCGCTCAGGGAGTCGTTGCCGAAGGCTGAGTTCATCTTGGTGGGTGCGCTGGCGACCAGGGCGTCAAGGCGGCCGACCTTGTGCAGCGCCTGCTTGACCTTGCTCAGCAACTGTTCGTTGGTGAACGGCTTGCTGACGTAACCGGAAACCCCGGCCTGGATGGCCTGGACCACGTTTTCCTTGTCGCCACGGCTGGTCACCATCACGAATGGCATGGCCTTGAGGTGAGGTTGCTCACGGCACCAGGTCAACAGCTCAAGCCCGGACATCTCCGGCATTTCCCAGTCGCACAGCACCAGGTCGAAGGATTCGCGCATCAGGATGGCCTGGGCCTTTTTACCGTTCACCGCGTCTTCAAGCTTGATCCCGGGAAAGTAGTTGCGCAGGCACTTCTTCACCAGGTCGCGGATAAACGAGGCGTCATCCACCACCAATACACTGACTTTACTCATCGACCCTTCATCCTATAAAAACTTCGGCACGCAAGACGCCTGACTGATGGCATTTTGCCAAAACTCTGCAGTCACGTTCGGACTATCTTTCATCCGAGACGTAATAAATTCAGCTGCCGCAAACGAAAACGCCCGACCAAAGGCCGGGCGTTAATTTCTCGGGCAACCTTACTTATCGTCAGTTACGCCCGGAACATTAGGGATTTGATCGACTGAACCTTCAACTTCGGCCTTCATACGCTTAAGGCCCATGTGCCGTACGTCGGTACCGCGCACCAGGTAGATCACCAATTCCGAGATATTGCGCGCGTGGTCGCCGATGCGCTCCAGGGAGCGCAGTACCCAGATAATGCTCAAGACCCGCGAGATAGAGCGCGGATCTTCCATCATGTAGGTCGCCAGCTCGCGAAGCGCGGTCTTGTATTCGCGGTCAATGACCTTGTCGTACTGGGCCACCGACAGGGCCAGGTCGGCGTCGAAGCGCGCAAACGCGTCGAGTGCATCACGCACCATGTTGCGCACTTGGTCGCCGATATGACGCACTTCCACATAACCGCGCGGTGCTTCGCCTTCTTCGCACAGCTGGATGGCACGGCGGGCGATCTTGGTGGCTTCGTCGCCGATGCGCTCCAGGTCGATCACCGACTTGGAGATGCTGATGATCAAACGCAAGTCGGAGGCCGCCGGCTGGCGACGGGCGAGAATGCGCAGGCATTCCTCGTCGATGTTGCGTTCCATCTGGTTGATCTGGTCATCGATCTCACGCACTTGCTGGGCCAAGCCCGAGTCGGCCTCGATCAGCGCAGTAACGGCGTCGTTGACTTGCTTCTCCACCAACCCGCCCATCGCCAGGAGGTGGCTGCGCACTTCCTCAAGCTCGGCGTTGAACTGCGCGGAGATATGGTGGGTGAGGCCTTCTTTGCTAATCATGCGTTTGCTCCGCAAAAGCTGTAAGCCGCAAGCTACAAGCTGCAAGCTGATGTGTGTCGTTGATCAAACTGCTTTTACTTGCCGCTTGAAACGTGCGGCTTGCAGCTGCTCGAACTAGCCGTAGCGACCGGTGATGTAGTCTTCGGTCTGCTTCTTCGCCGGATTGGTGAACAGAGTATCGGTATCGCCGAATTCCACCAGCTTGCCCATGTACATGAACGCGGTGTAGTCGGAAACCCGCGCCGCCTGTTGCATGTTGTGGGTCACGATGACGATGGTGAACTTGGACTTGAGCTCGTAGATCAGCTCTTCAACCTTCAGCGTCGAAATCGGATCGAGTGCCGAGCAAGGTTCGTCGAGCAGCAGCACTTCCGGTTCCACCGCGATGGTGCGCGCGATCACCAAACGTTGCTGCTGGCCGCCGGACAAGCCGAGTGCCGACTCGTGCAGGCGGTCTTTGACCTCGTCCCACAGCGCCGCGCCCTTGAGTGCCCACTCAACCGCTTCGTCGAGAATGCGCTTCTTGTTGATGCCCTGGATGCGCAGGCCGTAGACCACGTTTTCGTAGATGGTCTTGGGGAACGGGTTGGGCTTCTGGAACACCATGCCCACGCGGCGGCGCAGCTCGGCCACGTCTTCGCCCTTGCGGTAGATGTTGGTGCCGTAGAGGTTGATGGCACCTTCCACGCGGCAACCGTCGACCAGGTCGTTCATGCGGTTGAAAGTGCGCAGCAGCGTCGACTTGCCGCAGCCCGACGGGCCGATGAAGGCGGTCACACGCTGCTTGGGGATGTTCATGCTGACGTCGAACAGCGCCTGCTTTTCACCGTAGTACAGGCTCAGGCCCGGCACTTCGATGGCCACGGTTTCCTGCGCCAGGCTCAGGCTCTGCTTGTCGCGACCCAGGGCAGACATGTTGATGCCGTGGGAATGGGTGTCTTGTTGCATGGTCTCACTCCGTTCGTAGCTGCACGCTTTTAGCTGCAAGCTGCAAGATTTGAGCAAAAGCGGCTTGCAGCTTGCAGCTTGCCGCTTGTGGCGAATGGCTTTAGCTGTCCAACGCTTTGTATTTTTCGCGCAGGTGGTTACGGATCCACACCGCCGACAAGTTGAGCGTGGCGATCACCAGCACCAGCAGCAAGGCGGTGGCGTACACCAGTGGCCGTGCCGCCTCGACGTTAGGGCTCTGGAAGCCGACGTCATAGATATGGAAGCCCAGGTGCATGATCTTCTGGTCCAGGTGCAAGTACGGATAGTTGCCGTCCAGCGGCAGCGACGGGGCCAGCTTCACTACACCTACCAGCATCAGCGGCGCCACTTCACCGGCGGCGCGGGCCACGGCGAGGATCATGCCGGTCATCATCGCCGGGCTGGCCATCGGCAGTACGATCTTCCACAGCGTCTCCGCCTTGGTCGCGCCGAGTGCCAAGGAACCTTCACGTACAGTGCGAGGAATCCGCGCCAGGCCTTCTTCAGTGGCCACGATCACCACCGGCACCGCCAGCAGCGCAAGGGTCAACGAAGCCCAAAGCAGGCCCGGCGTACCGAAGGTCGGCGCCGGCAGGGCTTCGGCGAAGAACAGGCGGTCAACCGAGCCACCCAATACATACACGAAGAAGCCCAGGCCGAATACGCCGTAGACGATGGCCGGTACGCCGGCCAGGTTGTTCACGGCAATACGGATGATGCGCGTCAAGGTGTTCTGCTTGGCGTATTCACGCAGGTACACCGCCGCCAGCACGCCGAACGGCGTCACGATCATCGCCATGATCAGGGTCATCATCACGGTGCCGAAGATGGCCGGGAAGATCCCGCCTTCGGTGTTGGCTTCCCGTGGGTCATCGCTGAGGAATTCCCAGACCTTGGTGAAGTAGAAGCCGATCTTGGTAACAGTGCCCATGGCATTCGGCTGATAGGCGTGCACCACCTTACCGATACCGATTTCGACTTCCTTGCCGCTGCCGTCACGGGCGGTCAGCGAGTCGCGGTTGAACTGGGCATGCAGGTCGGCCAAGCGTGCCTCGATGTCCTGGTAACGGGCGTTCAGTTCCGCGCGGTCAGCGTCCATGTCGGCTTGGGCGGCGGCGTCGAGCTTACCTTCCAGCTCGAGTTTGCGACCGTGCAGGCGGATGCGTTCAAGGCCGGCATTGATCGCGCCTATGTCGGACTTCTCCAGGGTCTTGAGCTGGGCAGCCAGCTTGTTGACGCGGTCGACCCGGGCCTGCAGCTCTGGCCACGCAGCTTCGCCTTCGGCGATGACCTTGCCATCCTGTTTGACGTTGACCAGCGTGCCGTAGAAGTTGCCCCACTCACGCCGCTCAATGGTCATCAGGTTCGCAGGCGTGGTCTGGTCCTTGAGCCACTCGCCGACGATCCAGGTGAAGTCGTTGCCGTTCAGGTCGCGGTTGCCGACCTTGATCAGCTCGCGGGTCATGAATTCCGGGCCTTGGTTCGGCACGGGCAGGCCAGCGCTTTTCAGGCGCTCACGCGGTACTTCTTCTTTCTGCACCACTTCGCCGATGACGATGTGATTGGCCTGGCCCGGTACCGTGTAGTTGGCCTGGATCAGGTCGGCTGGCCAGAAGTGGCCCAAACCACGCACCGCAATCACAGCCAGCAAACCAATGGTCATGATGACCGCGATGGACACCGCGCCACCGCTGATCCAGACGCCAGGGGCGCCGCTCTTGAACCATCCATTCAGGGAGTTCTGTTTCACAGACTTCTACCTTTCTTAAAGCGACGAGTATTTCTTGCGCAGACGCTGACGGATCAGCTCGGCGAGGGTGTTCATGATGAAGGTGAACAACAGCAGCACCATCGCCGAGAGGAACAGCACGCGGTAGTGACTACCGCCGACTTCCGACTCGGGCATTTCCACCGCGACGTTGGCCGCGAGCGTGCGCAGGCCTTCGAACAGGTTCATCTCCATCACCGGGGTGTTACCGGTGGCCATCAACACGATCATGGTCTCGCCGACAGCGCGGCCCATGCCGATCATCAGCGCCGAGAAGATGCCCGGGCTGGCGGTCAGAATCACCACGCGGGTCATGGTCTGCCACGGCGTAGCGCCCAGGGCCAGGGAGCCCAGGGTCAGGCCGCGCGGCACGCTGAACACAGCGTCTTCGGCGATGGAGTAAATGTTCGGGATCACCGCGAAACCCATGGCCAAACCGACCACCAGGGCGTTGCGCTGGTCGTAGGTGATGCCCAGGTCGTGGGAGATCCACATACGCATGTCACCGCCAAAGAACCAGGTTTCCAGGTAGGGGCTCATGTACAGCGATAGCCAACCCACAAACAGGATCACCGGGATCAGGATCGCACTTTCCCAACCATCGGGAACCCGCAGGCGGATCGACTCAGGCAGGCGGCTGAACACAAAGCCGGCGACCAGGATGCCAATCGGCAACAGCATCAGCAGGCTGAAAATGCCCGGTAGATGCCCTTCCACATACGGCGCCAGGAACAGGCCGGCGAAGAAGCCGAGGATCACCGTCGGCATGGCTTCCATCAGCTCGATCACCGGCTTCACCTTGCGGCGCAGGCTCGGGGCCATGAAGTAAGCGGTGTAGATCGCGGCGGCAACTGCGAGCGGCGCAGCCAGCAGCATGGCGTAGAACGCAGCCTTCAAGGTGCCGAAGGTCAGCGGGGCCAGGCTCATCTTGGGCTCGAAGTCGGTGTTGGCGGCGGTCGATTGCCAGACGTATTTAGGCTCGTCGTAGTTTTCGTACCAGACCTTGCTCCACAACGCGCTCCAGGAGACTTCCGGGTGCGGGTTGTCCAGCATCAACGGTTGCAACTTGCCGCCGGCTTCCACAATTACGCGGTTGGCCCGTGGCGATATGCCGAACACGCCCTCGCCATCGACCACCGGGTCGACCAGCAGGGTGCGGTGCGCGGTGCTGTGGAACACGCCAAACTTGCCGGACGCATCGAGGGCGGTAAAGCCTTTGCGGCGCTCTTCGGCGGATATTTCAACGATAGGCGTGGTGCCCATCTGGAAGGTGCGGATCTGCTTGAGGTGCTGCTCGCCATCCGGGTCACGGGCCATGAACCACTGGGCCAGGCCGCCCTTGGAGTTACCGATGATCAGCGAGATACCACCCACCAACTGAGTGCTGGCGGTGACTTCAGCGTTGCCGTCTTCCAGCAGCTTGTAGCGACCGTTGAGGCTTTTGTCGCGCAGGCTGAATACATCGGCGAGGGCACGGCCGTTAATCACATAGAGCCACTGCTGGCGTGGGTCGATGAAGATCGCCTTCACGGGCTCAGTCATTTGCGGCAGTTCGATACGCTTCTGCTCGCTGGTGACTTCGCCGGTCATCATGTTTTCTTCACGGCTCAGGGACAACACGTTCAAGTGCGAACCGGCCGAACCTGCGACTACCAAGGTGGAGTCCGTGGCGTTGAGGGCGACGTGCTCCAGCGGACGGCCAGCGTTATCCAGCACGATCGGCGTTTCGCCGTAAGGGTATTCGATTGCAGGCGAAATGGTTTTCTTGCCGTCCGGGTAGGACACCTTATAGGTGTGGCGGAATACCAGGGACTGGCCATTGGACAAACCAAGGATCACCAGCGGGCTGCCGGGTTGGTCTTCGCCGATGGACGCAACGCTGGCGCCGGCGGGCAGCGGCAGGTCGACACGCTTGAGTTCGGCGCCCGTCGCTACATCAAAAAACAGCGCCTGGCCCTTGTCGGAAACCCGCATGGCGACTTGGTTCTGTTCTTCGAGGGAAATCATCAGCGGCTTGCCGGCGTCCTGGATCCAGGCCGGGGTCAGTGCGTCTTCCTTGGTCAATGAGGCGCCCTGGAACAAGGGCGCGACTACATAAGCAAGAAAGAAGAAAATCAGGGTGATGGCGCCGAGGACAGCGAGGCCGCCGACCAGTACATACCAACGGGTCAGTCGGTCCTTGAGCGCGCGAATGCGGCGTTTGCGTTGCAGCTCAGGCGTATTGAAATCAATGCGCTTGGGGGGAGAAGTCGTCGTCATGGTGGAATTGGCCAGATCATTCATGCGCACACCCTAGCGATCCTGTATGACAGAAAGATGACAGTGCAGTGACGCAAAAAATCCGCCGCGAAGCATAGCTGGCAGCGGATTGGAAAATTCGGACGCGGAGCCGGCAGGCCGGCCCCGCAGAGGCAATCAGTTGCCTTCTTTCAGACCCAGGTCAGCCAGTGCCTTGGCGGCAACTTTGGCTGGCAGTGGGATGTAGCCGTCTTTCACTACAACTTCCTGGCCCTGTTTGGACAGCACCAGTTTCACGAACTCAGCTTCCAGCGGCGCCAGAGGCTTGTTCGGTGCTTTGTTGACGTACACATAGAGGAAGCGCGACAGCGGGTATTTGCCGTTCAGGGCGTTTTCTTCGCTGTCTTCGATGAACTCAGTGCTGCCTTTTTTGGCCAGGGCCACTGTTTTCACGCTGGCCGTCTTGTAGCCGATGCCCGAGTAACCGATGCCGTTCAGCGAAGAGCTGATCGACTGCACGACCGAAGCCGAGCCCGGTTGTTCGTTCACATTTGGCTTGTAGTCGCCTTTGCACAGGGCTTCTTCTTTGAAGTAGCCGTAGGTGCCGGACACCGAGTTACGACCGAACAGTTGTACTGGCTTGTTGGCCAGGTCGCCGGTCACGCCCAGGTCACCCCAGGTTTTCACTTCAGCTTTAGCACCGCACAGGCGAGTCGACGAGAAGATGGCGTCGACTTGTTCCATGGTCAGGTGCTGGATCGGGTTGTCCTTGTGCACGAATACAGCCAGGGCATCCACGGCAACCGGGATAGCGGTTGGCTTGTAGCCGTACTTCTGCTCGAAGGCGGCCAGTTCGGTGTCCTTCATCTTGCGGCTCATCGGGCCCAGGTTGGAGGTGCCTTCAGTCAGCGCAGGTGGCGCGGTAGCGGAGCCGGCAGCTTGAATCTGGATGTTGACGTTCGGGTATTCCTTCTTGTAACCCTCGGCCCACAGGGTCATCAGGTTAGCCAGGGTATCGGAACCGACGCTGGACAAGTTGCCCGACACACCAGTGGTTTTAACGTAAGCCGGGATTGCCGGATCAACACCAGCGGCCACCGCGTTGGCGGTCGCAACGCCAGCAGCGACAAAAGTCATTGCCGCCATCAAACGTTTCAGTTTCATGCCTTGCTCCTAGCAGATAGGGATAATTGGATCGGGGCCAAGTATCAGGAGGCCGTGTGAACACTCTATGTCGGGAATGTGACAGTTAGATGAAAGGCCACTATTGGCAAGGGAGGGGATACAGCGAGGAACGGCCATCACTCCCACGCAGGCCGTGGGAGTGATCGTTATCAAACAATCAGCGGGAGCGCTTCCAGAGATACCCACCCACCACCATCCCCATCACACACAGCGCGGCAACGTAGTAGGCCGGGCCCATTGGGCTTTCTTTCATCAACAGCGACACGGCCAGCGGCGTCAGCCCGCCGAACACGGCGTAGGCCACGTTGTAGGAGAACGACAACCCGCTGAAGCGCACCACGGGCGGGAAGGCTTTGACCATCACGTATGGCACTACGCCGATGGTGCCTACGAACAGGCCGGTCAAGGCGTACAGCGGGAACAGCCAGTCCGGGTGGGCCATCAGGCTGTGATACAGCGTCCAGGAAGTCGCCAGTAACAGCGCACAACCGACGATCAGCACGCGGCCGGCGCCGAAACGGTCGGCCAGGGCGCCCGAGGCGATGCAGCCCAGGCTCAGGGTGACGATGGCCAGGCTGTTGGCCTGCAGCGCCACGGTCGGGCTGAAGTGGTAAACGGTTTGCAGCACAGTCGGGGTCATCAGGATGACCACCACGACGCCGGCGGACAGCAGCCAGGTCAGCAGCATCGACAGCACGATGGCGCCACGGTGGTCGCGCAACACCGCGCGCAACGGCAACTCGGCGGCCAGGGTCTTGCGTTGCTGCATCTCGGCGAAGATCGGTGTTTCATGCAGCCACCGGCGCAGGTACACCGACAGCAGGCCGAACACACCGCCGAGCAGGAACGGGATCCGCCAGGCGTAATCGGAGACCTGCTCCGGGGTATAAAGCGTGTTAATGGCGGTGGCCACCAGCGAACCCAGCAAAATGCCGGCGGTCAGGCCGCTGGTCAGGGTGCCGCAGGCGTAGCCGATATGGCGTGGCGGTACGTGCTCGGAGACAAACACCCAGGCGCCTGGTACTTCGCCACCAATGGCTGCGCCCTGGATGATGCGCATCAGCAGTAGCAGGACTGGCGCCCACAGGCCGATCTGCGCGTAAGTCGGCAGCAGTCCCATGATCAGGGTCGGCACGGCCATCATGAAGATGCTCAGGGTGAACATCTTCTTGCGACCCAGTAGGTCACCGAAGTGCGCCATGATGATGCCGCCCAACGGGCGTGCCAGGTAACCCGCGGCGAAGATGCCGAAGGTCTGCATCATGCGCAGCCATTCGGGCATGTCGAGGGGGAAGAAGAGTTTCCCGACCACGGTGGCGAAAAACACGAAAATGATGAAATCATAAAACTCCAACGCCCCGCCCAAGGCAGACAGCGACAGGGTTTTGTAGTCGTTGCGGGTCAGCGGGCGCGAAGGTTGCGCACTGCTTGCAGGCACGGAGGACATGGCAAGGCTTCTCTTATTAGTCAGAACGGCAAGCCCGAGGTGTTGGAAGGGCCGGAGCAGGTTCGGCAAGATAGCAAATCGCCCGGAAAAGCACACCAGAAGCACAGTTGTCACAAAAAGCCCCCATACAGCCGCGAATTGCCGACCAAATGAGCCCCCAGAGGTCGTCGTGGCGCCAGGGTCCCGATATACTCGGCCCTTGCAGGCGCAAGAACCGCAGTCTTGAGGGGCTGCTGTGCCAAAACGTTGTTGGGTGCCGTCCAGCCGATTTGGCAGAGTTTCCCTTTAGTACGCCTTACGAGAAATGCATCACGCGGTGTATGTTGGTGCTCAAACGTTTTTCCATAAGACGGCTATCCACTTGAAATACCCATGAAGCGTCACGGGTCAGAGGCCCTCGGCATGATCGAACTCGAACAAGAAGATCCAATCCCGCAAGGCGATCTCGCCCTGCAAATCACCGCGCTTCCACGTGAAACCAACGGTTTCGGCGATATCTTCGGCGGCTGGCTGGTCGCGCAGATGGACCTCGCCGGCACAGCCATGGCCAGCAAGGTCGCGGGCGGGCGTGTCGCCACCGTGGCGATTGATCGCATGGCGTTCCTTGTGCCGGTCGCGGTGGGCGCACAGCTTTCCTTCTATACCCAGGCCCTGGAAATCGGCCGCAGCTCGATCCAGATGATGGTCGAAGTGTGGAGCGACGACCCGCTGTCCAGCGAATGGCGCAAGGTCACCGAGGCCGTATTCGTGTTCGTCGCCATCGATGGCAGCGGCCGTACGCGCTCGGTACCGTCACGCGCGCGTTAAACCTCACACGGTTTTGACGGTCAATTGCCCCATTGCCTGCCATTGAAGAGTGTTGCTATGCCTACGCCCCACGTTGAGACCGTGAAAATCGACGAGCTGGATTGCTGGCGCATCCGCCACAACGGCGCCGAACTGATGGTGGCCCAACAGGGCGCACATATCTTCAGTTACGGACGCGACGGCGAGCAGCCGCTGATCTGGCCGAACCCTGAAGCGGTGTTCAAGCAAGGCAAAGGCATTCGTACTGGTGTCCCCGTGTGTTGGCCGTGGTTTGGCGTGTTCGACCGCAACCCCCAGAGCGTCAAGGCGATGCGTCAAAGCGATCAGCCTGCCGGCGCGCACGGTTTTGCGCGCACAGCACGCTGGGAATTGGCCGCTACCAGGCTTGAAGGCAAGGCATTGCGCGTTGACCTGATGCTGCCAGTACCCGCGGGCGGCTTCCCTGGTTGGCCCCATCAAGTCGACCTGACACTCAGCCTGCTGCTCGACGACCAACTGCATATCCGCCTCACCAGCCACAACCGTGGCACCGACACCGTGACCTTCAGCCAGGCGCTGCACACTTATTTCGCCGTGAGCGATGTGCGCAACGTGCAGGTCGAAGGGCTGGACGGATCGGCGTATATCGATACCGCCGACGGCTGGAGCACAAAACAGCAATCCGGGCTGCTGCACTTCACCGGCGAGACCGACCGAATCTACCTGGATACACCCGCGCAGTTGAGCATCATCGATAACGACTGGCAGCGCCGTATCCAGCTCACCGGCCAGGGTTCGAAGTCGACCGTGATCTGGAACCCCTGGACCGAGCGTGCCAAGGCCTTTGATGACATGGCTGACGATGGCTGGACAGGCATGCTGTGCATCGAAACAGCGAATGTGCTGGATGATGTGATAAGCCTGGCACCCGGTGAAAGCCACACGCTGGGCGTGAGCATCGCCGGTATCGCCCTGTAAACGCCGATCAAAATGTGGGAGCTGGCTTGCCTGCGATGCAGACGATTCGGTGTATCAGTGACACCGAGCCGATGCTATCGCAGGCAAACCAGCTCCCACATTGATTGGTGTTGAGCCCTAGAGATCAGATTCCTTCACCACCCGTACCTTCCCCGCATCCAGGGCATAGGCGGCGTCGGCCAAATCGTTGTTGACCTTCTCCACCTTCAACGTGCCCGTGACCCACAGCGGCGTGTAAATATCATCCAGCTTCAGCCCTTTGGGATAACGCACCAACACTAATTGGTTAGGCGGCGGTGGCGGCACATGGATACACGCGCCCGGATACGGCACCAGGAAGAACAGCGTGCTGCGGCCCTTGGCGTCGGTTTCCAACGGCACCGGGTAGCCGCCGATGCGGATGTTCTTGCCGTTCATGGCCGCCACGGTCTTGGCGGAATACATCACCGCCGGCAAGCCCTTGCTCTGCTTCAAGCCGCCTTTTTCGGTAAAGGTGCCTTGGGCTTCGGGCGAGTTGTGGTCGATCTCGGGCATGGCTTCGAGGGCTTTTTGATCCGACAGCGGCATCAGGTCGAGCCAGTCGGTTTCCGGCAGTTCGCCGGCGTGTGCCAGGCCAGAGCCCAGCAAGAGGAGAGTCAATAGAAGACGGCGCATGGAGAGGCTCGCAAGTACAAGTGCCGAGCATTCTAGCCCTCTGCGCCTGCGCAGCGCAGAGGACTTTGTCGGCTGATTACTTTCTTTTGATCAAGCCGTAGATCACCAGCAGCACGATGGCGCCGACCAAGGCACCGAGGAAGCCTGCGCCTTGACCGGCCTGGTAGATACCCAGTGCCTGACCACCGTAGGTCGCGGCCAGAGAGCCGGCGATACCCAACAGGATGGTCATGATCCAGCCCATGCTATCGTCGCCAGGCTTGAGGAAACGCGCGAGCAGACCGACGATCAAGCCGATAAAGATGGTTCCGATGATACCCATGGCATTTCCCTCTGATTGAAAGTGAACTATGCCAAAGCCTAGTCAGGCTTGGGCATCCTGCAATCAGAGGATGGCGGTCACCGAATGGTTCCCGCCGATCCCTGAGTTATTGTTCGGCGATCAGCGCCTCGACCTTGAGGATCTGCGCTTCGAGAGTCGCACGGTCTTTGCAGCGCAGGTTGGCGTGACCGACCTTGCGCCCGGCCTTGAAGGCCTTGCCGTAGTGATGCAGGTGACAGTCGTCGATGGCGATGACTTTTTCCACCGGCGGTACCACACCGATGAAGTTGAGCATGGCGCTTTCGCCGACCTTGGCCGTGGAACCCAGCGGCAAGCCCGCAACCGCCCGCAGGTGGTTTTCGAACTGGCTGCACTCGGCACCTTCGGTGGTCCAGTGCCCGGAATTGTGCACGCGCGGGGCGATTTCGTTGGCCTTCAGGCCACCGTCGACTTCAAAGAACTCGAACGCCATCACGCCCACATAGTCCAGTTGCGTGAGCACACGGCTGGAATAATCTTCGGCCAGCGCCTGCAACGGGTGATCGGTGCTGGCCACGGACAGCTTGAGAATGCCACTGTCGTGGGTGTTGTGCACCAACGGGTAGAAGCGGGTTTCGCCATCACGTGCACGCACAGCGATCAGCGAGACTTCACCCGTGAACGGCACGAAGCCTTCCAACAGGCACGCGACGCTGCCCAGTTCGGTAAAGGTACCGACCACATCGGCGGCAGTGCGCAGAACTTTCTGGCCCTTGCCGTCATAACCCAGGGTGCGGGTTTTCAGCACGGCCGGCAGGCCGATGTTGGCGACAGCGGCGTCCAGGTCCGCTTGGGACTGGATGTCGGCGAAGGCTGGGGTCGGAATGCCCAAGTCCTTGAACATACTTTTCTCAAACCAGCGGTCGCGGGCAATGCGCAAGGCTTCAGCGCTCGGATAGACCGGCACGAACTGCGACAGGAACGCTACGGTTTCAGCCGGAACGCTTTCGAACTCGAAGGTCACCAGATCGACTTCGTCGGCCAGTTGGCGCAGGTGGTCCGGGTCGCTGTAGTCAGCCCGCAGGTGTTCACCCAAGGCGGACGCGCAGGCGTCCGGCGCCGGGTCCAGGAAAGCGAAGTTCATCCCCAGCGGGGTGCCCGCCAAGGCCAGCATGCGGCCCAATTGGCCGCCACCGATTACACCGATTTTCATCGTCAACAACCTCAGGCGATACGTGGGTCTGGATTGTCCAGCACGCTGTCTGTCTGCTCAGCACGGAATTTTTTCAGCACCGCGTGGAACTGCGGGTGCTTGGCGCCCAGGATGCTGGCGGACAGCAAAGCGGCGTTGATCGCGCCGGCCTTGCCGATCGCCAGGGTCGCCACCGGAATGCCGGCTGGCATCTGCACGATGGACAACAGCGAATCCACGCCCGAGAGCATCGCCGACTGCACCGGCACACCAAGCACCGGCAGGTGCGTCTTGGCCGCACACATGCCAGGCAAGTGCGCTGCACCGCCGGCACCGGCAATGATCACCTCAATGCCACGGGATTCTGCTTCATCGGCATACTGGAACAGCAAATCCGGGGTGCGGTGGGCGGAGACCACCTTCACTTCATACGGAATGCCGAGTTTTTCCAGCATATCGGCGGTGTGGCTAAGGGTGGACCAATCGGACTTGGAGCCCATGATCACGCCAACCAATGCACTCATCGTCGTGCCTCTTCTCTCTGGGCGCCCGCGGGCGCGTCAAAAAACAACAAGCCACGCGGGAAATCCGGCGTGGCTTGTTGTACGAAATTGGGCCAGTTGGACCGGCCGAAGGCCGCGCAGTATACCGTAATAATTAAGATAAACAGCCCCTTGGATGACCATCTGTCTAGCGGCGCAAAGTGGCGGTTTTATTGACTTATGAGTCAGTCCAAGGCGCTGGAGAATCATGTGGGAGCGAGCAAGTCGACGCGTGGAACCGCCGCTCCCATATTTGATTTTCGTCGCCCTCAGGTGCCTTGCGCCGCGCCACCTTCCAGTTTGCGCCACAACAACCGCACGTTCGCCTTGCGCACCAACGCACAGCGATACAAACGAATCTCCAGCGGCACATGCCATTGCGGCCCGCCGCACACCACCAATTCCCCGCGCGCCAGTTCAGCGCGTACGCTGAGCTGCGGCACCCAGGCGATGCCCAACCCTTCCAAGGCCATGCTTTTGAGGCTGTCCGCCATGGCGGTTTCGTAAACCGTGGTAAAGCGCAGCGCACGCTGGCGCAGCAGCAAGTTCACCGAACGCCCGAGAAACGCACCGGCGCTGTAGGCCAGCAACGGCACGCTGCCCTCGCCTTCCAGGTCGAACAGTGGCTTGCCGTCGGCATCGGCGGCGCATACCGGGAGCATTTCGGTGTTGCCAAGGTGCAAGGACGGGAAGATTTCGGCGTCCATCTGCATCGCCGCGTCGGGATCGTAGAACGCGAGCATCAGGTCGCAACCGCCTTCGCGCAGGGCGTGCACGGCATCGCCGACGTTGGTCGCAACCAGCCGCGTGGCGATGTTCAATCCTTCGTTGCGCAGTTGCGCGATCCAGCGCGGGAAGAAGCCCAGTGCCAGGGAGTGGGCAGCCGCCACTTGCATGACTTCGCCCTGCCCGCCTTCCAGATGATGCAAATGGCGCAGCACTTCACCGAGCTGTTCGACCACGGTGCGCGCGGTGACCAAAAACAGCTGCCCCGCCGCCGTCAGCTCCACCGGGGTGCGTGAGCGGTTGACCAAGGTCAGGCCTAGCGCAGCTTCCAGGCTGCGGATGCGTCGGCTGAACGCCGGCTGGGTGACGAAGCGCCGTTCTGCCGCCTGTGAAAAACTGCGCGTTGCCGCCAGGGCACTGAAGTCTTCCAGCCATTTGCTCTCAAGGTTCATCACTTGCTCCCACGGGTACGCACCATTTTGGCACACACGCCCGCCATCATAGCTGGGTCACATGCGCATTATGCCGTTTGTGCATAGGCCAGTGCTTAACAGCATTGGCCCAAAAACGTCTACACGCCTAGCATTCGCAGCGTTCCGGCCTGTTCCGGGTCCCTATTGAGATGATTTTCGTCATGTCCTCCGCTGCATCATTCCGCACAGAAAAAGACCTGCTTGGCGTACTCGAAGTACCTGCCCAAGCGTATTACGGCATCCAGACCCTGCGAGCGGTGAATAACTTCCGCCTCTCGGGCGTTCCGATTTCGCATTACCCGAAATTGGTGGTCGGCCTGGCAATGGTCAAGCAAGCAGCCGCTGACGCCAACCGCGAGTTGGGCCAGCTCAGCGAAGCCAAGCACGCTGCCATCAGCGAAGCCTGTGCCCGCCTGATACGCGGCGATTTCCACGAAGAATTCGTGGTGGACATGATTCAAGGCGGCGCCGGCACTTCAACCAACATGAATGCCAACGAAGTCATCGCCAACATCGCGTTGGAGGCCATGGGCCACAACAAGGGCGAATACCAGTACCTGCACCCGAACAACGACGTGAACATGGCGCAGTCGACCAACGACGCCTACCCGACCGCGATCCGCCTGGGTCTGCTGCTGGGCCATGACGCGTTACTGGCCAGCCTCGACAGCCTGATCCAGGCGTTCGCTGCCAAGGGCGTCGAGTTCAGCCACGTGCTGAAAATGGGCCGTACCCAATTGCAAGACGCCGTGCCGATGACGCTCGGCCAGGAATTCCGCGCCTTCGCCACTACCCTCAGCGAAGACTTGGCCCGCCTGAAAACCCTGGCGCCAGAACTGCTGACCGAAGTGAACCTGGGCGGCACCGCCATCGGCACCGGCATCAACGCCGACCCGCGTTACCAGGCCCTGGCCGTTCAGCGTCTGGCAACCATCAGCGGCCAGCCGCTGGTACCGGCTGCCGACCTGATCGAAGCCACCTCCGACATGGGCGCGTTCGTGCTGTTCTCCGGCATGCTCAAGCGGACCGCGGTGAAACTGTCGAAGATTTGCAACGACCTGCGCCTGCTGTCCAGCGGCCCACGTACCGGCATCAACGAAATCAACCTGCCGGCACGCCAGCCAGGCAGCTCGATCATGCCCGGCAAGGTCAACCCGGTCATCCCGGAAGCCGTTAACCAGGTCGCGTTCCAAGTCATCGGCAACGACCTGGCGCTGACCATGGCCGCCGAAGGCGGCCAACTGCAACTGAACGTGATGGAACCGCTGATCGCCTTCAAGATCTTCGACTCGATCCGCCTGCTGCAACGCTCCATGGACATGCTGCGCGAGCACTGCATCGTCGGCATCACCGCCAACGAAGCCCGCTGCCGCGAACTGGTGGAGCATTCCATCGGCCTGGTCACCGCGCTGAACCCTTACATCGGCTATGAAAACGCTACCCGCATCGCCCGTATCGCCCTTGAAAGCGGGCGTGGCGTGCTGGAACTGGTGCGCGAAGAAGGCTTGCTCGACGACGCCATGCTCGACGACATCCTGCGCCCCGAAAACATGATCGCTCCACGCTTGGTCCCGCTGAAGGCCTAAGCGTTTGTTGCACCGCTCACCAGGCTGAGGGACTAGACACCTCTCACCTTTTGAGGGCCTGAAGATTTCGATCTTCAGGCCCTTTTTTTTGACGCCTCTTATTATGCGGCCTTCATCGACCTTAAGGTCGCTGCCGTCATCAGCAAACAGACGCCTTCCTAAATAACTTTCACATCCGTAGCATTACCCGCAATCCCATGACACCCGCAGGACAAGCAGTGCCCTTGCAGCACTATCGGAATACCATTCATGCGCCTTTTCGGATGCCCCTCAACAAAAGCAAATTCGCCCCCATGCAGTGGGCACGTCGCCTTGTCGCCAAGCACTGCCGGTGTTTTCCCGTTGAGGGTGTGGGTACCCGCGAGTTGGCAGGAAATAACGGTACCGCCGCTGCTGGTGGCGTCTCCCAGGCAGACGGGATTAGTCATGCGCCACCTCCCGGTGCGCCATATTTGAAGGGGTCGCTGCCACGGTTTTTTTGGTTTTGTGCCTTGCGTGCCTCATCCGGTGGCCGAACCATTTGCACGCTGACGCTGCCGTCCGAGCCGGAATAAACAACCGCGCTCACGCCGCCGTCCTTGTAGCTGGCAATCGTGGCCAGGTTGATTTGCACCAGGGTGCTGCTGACGCCGGTATTGCCCAGACGACGGCCGATGTCGTAGCCCTCTTCGACGTTGCCCAGTTCGATGCCATGGCCGTCGGTGTTGAGGGCGTGCAAGGCGTTGTTCAGGGCGATTTCGCCGGCAGTGTTGGCGGTGCTGTCGTAGAACACGCGCACGGGCTTTTGGTCTTTGGGCAAGGTGTCCACAGCTTTTAGCCAGCCAGCTTGCAGAGCCTTGACCTGCAGGGCGGGCTTGAGCCGCTTGCCGGCTTCGTCCTGCATCGGAACTTTGATAGGGCGGTGCAAGTAGCCGAGTATCGGTGCGGCGTCGAACTCGGCAACCTGATGGCGTGCCCAGCGGACCGGGAGCCAAGGGGAAGGGACGAAATCGCCGGGGCCTCGGTTGCTCAGGGTTCGCCAAAGGTCGGGGAGTTGGGCGTGCCAGTAGGCGGAGGACATGGTGCCTGTGGAGACTCGGGGGGGCGCACCTTTGGCCCGCTCAGTGTCCAGATACCAATTGTCGAACGCATTATCACGGTTCCAGTAGAACGACCACAGCTTGCCCATGTCAGTGTTCTTGTTTTGATTGTCCTCGGAGTCATTGGTCACATACGGTCGGATATAGCGATCAACCCGGTCCGAGCGCGTTACCAGCAGGCCGGTCATGCTTTCAAACACGGTAGGGACGACTGAAACGTTTTGCAGGCCAGGAGTGCCAGCCACTCGGTAACCATTTCGAGTGACATCACCATCTTCACTGACGATCAACGCCTGCGGCACCTTAGGATTGTCATCGAAAAACTGAAACAAACGCTCGATCATGCCCTGAGCGTGGGTGGTATTCTCCGCGTCCTGCCAAAGGAACAAGGTGACGCCCAAGGTGGCGGCATTGCGTCCACCTAAAATATTTCCGGCCGCACCTGTATCTTCAGGTTGTTTGGGTGGTGCAATTGCGAACACCGGAATCGGCCAGTACGCCACTGAGTCGTTGGCTGAATGCTTGAAGGCCACGCGGATGTTGATGCTCTGAGTGATCTCTCGGGAATCCAAAGAAGGTTTGTAATCACTGGGATTTTTCGAATAGATGGATGCAAAGTTATCTTTCTTCTTCTCAATCAGGTGCCAGATTTCCGACTGGTGCCGTCGGTGTACTGCCAGTCCTGATCCCCGAATCTCCAGTGAATACGTACGCTCCTGCTCGGCCATCTGCTCTGCTTTTTTGCCCATGACACTGGACCTGTAATCGGCCAGTTGTTTCTCCTCAGAGGCCAAGGCCTTGCCCCACCAATGACCGCTGTAGGCCAATATCAATGCCCCAAAGACACCAATGATCCCCTTACCCATCATTACGCCCATGTCTCGACTTTCCATGTTGTCTACCTGTGAAATCGGCTCAATAAACCAGACAGACCCAAGCCAAAGGGCTATCAATATCGCGGCTATCCAGAAGTAACCTGTAAGGCGCGGTCTAAGCTCCATGTAGGATCGACGATCATTCATTGGCCACCTCCTTTTTCGAGGCGCCAGTCACTAGCGTTGGTGGGGCCAATGAGACCAGATCAGCGGAAGGAAACTTACCTTTGTCGTAGTACAAATGGCTGGCTGTCACCAATGATCGAGCCTGAGTACTTAACCGCGACCAACCCGATAGCTTTTCAACTATCCCAAATTGCTTCTTATCCATCTTCCAATCCGCAATCGCCACCAAAACCTCCCGCATCACCGGATCATCCAGGCACCTGGCCTGCCCAATCGCAATGTCCATCGCCGTCACCCAGCGATGGTTTTCCGGGCTGCGCAACACCCCTGAGTGATAGGAGTTTTCCTCCCAAGCGTTGCTGTCCACGTCCATACGCGCACGCGCTTCCCGTGGCGTCTCTTCACGCTCATGGTGCGAATGCTTCGTGGACTTGCGAACCGCGCGGGTGTGGTCTTCAGGGTCCTCACTTTGCGCGTTAAAACGTGCCAGTGCTTCTCGCTGGGTGGTCAACGGAGGGTCATACTCGGGCGGCATTTGAATCCACTCAAACTTGGCCGCCTCCTTGCCCAGCGCCACACCCTTGCCGACATCGTCGGGCCGGTCCAGGCCCGAGGTCGTCGGCGTACCGCTTATTGCCTCGCCACCGAACATGTGTGGGGCATGGGGTGGCTGCAGCGCCTCGGCGTTGATGTGCCGTTCCTGACCTTCGCGCACCCCGGCCCGGGAGACAAGGGCGGGAAGCGACCATCCGCCTGGATGGTAAGATTCTCCGCCAGCCCGCATCTGTTCGGGTTGAGCAGTTTTACCCACGAGTACGGGCTCGCCGTCCCGATGGCGCTTGGTCCACATCCGCTGATAGAAGCGCAAAGAGTGCAACACCGTCATGGCCGGCGTGCCGTTGGGTAGTACATCCGGCATGCCAAAGGTGCCGATGCCTTGCACGTCTTTGAGTGCGACGGTGGTGTCGTCCGGGCAGAAGTACAAGTAAACCTTGCCGCGATTGTCGCGCTCGGGGAAGACTGTCAGCTTCTGGTTTTTGTCCAGGCGAGTTCCCTGTTCCGGTGACCATCGCGGGCCGGAACGGCCGCCGTAGGTTTGCGGATTTCTGAGGTCGGCGAGAGGCGGTTGGGCGTGAGGAGCCTGGGTGATTGCAGTGACGATGCGTATCAGTGTCGACAAGGTGTCGCTGCCCTTGGGGGTAACGCTGGGTAAGACGCTGTAGGGCGAGTCGACCATGATCACGGTATCGGCGCAGCGTTGGTTGTCATCCACCAACAGCGCCTGGGCCAACAGACTGATCAGGGTGCCCTGGCTGTGGCCCATAATGGTGATGGTTTCATCAGGAGAAAGGCGACGTATCTCCCGAACAAGCATCGCTAACCGGTGCGCAGCCATCACGAAATAGTGCCGCAACGGTGCATGGTCGAAGTACAGATAATTGCTGGTTTTGTTGGCCGCCCAGGATTTAATGTTTGGCTTGAACCCATCGCCGTACATCTCAATCAGGTTGTTGGTGGCGTTGGTAAAAAAACCACCGGCCTTGGCAAAGTGGCGGTCCAGCCGATTGCCATGCACATCCTGGTACTGGTTGCGCATTTTGAAGGGGTCACCTGCATCATCGCGCTTGATATGTTGCGGTGCCGCTCGGTAGCCCCAGTAGAATGGGATCAACAGGCTGCGGGTTTTGGGGTCGGCAGTATCGCGGCGGTATAGGTAAGTGTCGGGGTCATCGAGTATCTGTTTTTCCTCACCCACAAGCTCTTCAATTGGCAGAGCTTTCGCCGCACTGTACTCAGCCCCATATCGCCCCGCCTTAAGATCCGGCCGATCCAACCGCTCATTAACCCCCTGGCACAAGCCCGTCTCAACCGACTCATAGGCTGCCCCCGGGTCGTTGACGCCGTGCAAGAAAATCACCACGCCAGGCAGGTCGGCAGGCACTTCCAGCTTGCGGGGTGTGATGCAGTTTGGAAGCAAACGGGTGCTGCACTGTGCCACGGTGTAAAAACCGGAATTACTCATCGGATTTATCCTTCTTGCGCGAGGCGGTCACCTCAACGCGGTGCATGACCTCTCGTTCAACCCGCTCCGTCAGCCCTGCCGCATCAGTCACGCCCTGCACCACGCTGCCATCCCCCACGTCCACTTGATAAGCGTGGTCACCCGCCAGGCGAGGACTGTTGTCGTCGTGGCCCGGATAGTGAAAGGCCAAACGTTGCGCCGCCGAATCCCTTCCAAATACCGCAGGCACCACGCTATCGAACTTGGGCCCAACCCAATCATGCTCACCGGCATGCACGATGGCCTTACCTTGCGTGCCAATCTCGACCCCACCACCGATCTTGATGTAACTACCGTCATCGGCCACCAACCGTATGGTGGGCGCGCTAATCACCACCTCGCCTTCGGCGGCCGACAGTTGCAGGTTCTTTTGCGCATTCAGGGCAATGTCGTCCTCTTGGGCTTGCACCAAAACCTTGCCGCGATTGGCAATCGCTTTGATACCTTCATCCTGAGCAAACGCTGAAATACCTTTACCCGCACGCAAGTGCATCGCTGCGCCACTGGTTAACTGCAGATGGTCTTGGGCGGTGGTGTCGTGATTTTCACCGGCGTAATGCACCTGCGAGCGCGGCGTGGCGCTGACAATGCCTGCCTCTGCCGCGAGGGCGGCAATAGGGTCACCTGCTTGGTTGCTATCGGCGGCTGGCCATTGATTCAAGGATTGGCGCAAAGCCTCGATGCCTTGACTGTCCACCTGCTGCCCACCACGCGCCGCAGCGGTCTGCCCAAGTGACTGGAACAGGTCACCGCACTCCTCCAGCAGCCTGAGCAACTCTTCGCGGTCCAATTGCGAACCTTGCGCGCCGTGGCGTGCATAGGTGGTCAGCAGCATCCCTTGAGCAGCCCGCAAGGCAATGGCGGCGTCGGTGCGCAACTCGGCACCATTGCCACGGGGTTGGGCTTTGCCATTTGTTCGCGGCATGGCCAACTTGCCCAGATTCAATTCGGTGGCGTGATGGGTGGTGGCCACCCGAGCACGCAATTCGCCGGGGGTGTCGTCAAAGAGCAGCTCGTTGAAACCACGCCCCTTATGCTCGCGGGTCTGGATGCCAGACAACGTTCGATTGCCCGGCAACCCCGCCGCGTTACTGAACCGTGGCGGCGAGTGGTCGCCGTTGTAAAGCACCGAAGTAACAACCGGGCGGTCGATATCCCCCGCGAGAAAAGTTACCAGCACTTCCTGCCCAATGCGCGGCAGGAATTGATGACCGAAACCTTCACCCGCACTGGGCATGGCCACCCGCAGCCACGTCGTATCTTTGGAAGGATCTTGCTCACGCTGCCAATGAAAGCGCACCTGCACCCGAGCCAAGTCATCGGTAAACACTTCCTCACCTTCGGGCCCTACCACAATGGCGGTGAGCGGCCCCGAAATAATCGGGCGCGGGACCTGGACCAGAGGCCGAAAGGGAATCTTGTGACGGATACACTCAAAGCTGTTGTCATAGCTGGCCGGCTGGTCTGACAGATAGTTATTGCTGCCTCGATGTTCGACCGACAACAGAAGAAACTGACGGTCTTCCCGAACATCACGGTCGTGATCAAAATGCTGGGTCAGTTCAAAGGTGTAACCACATCCCATAGCCCGACAATTACTCGCGCCTTTGAACGTCTTGCCTTGTACTTCAATGGCTTCCAGGCGCCGCCGGGCCAGTACCTCACCTTGCTGGCCAGTGGCATGGGTGTAATGCCCCGATAAATCATAGATTTCGTAAGGGTCCACCGTACCCTGCTCATTCACACTGGCTATGCCAACTGACAACGCATTTCGGGGCTGCTTGTAGTCAAAGGTCCTTAAGGACATGCGGCCGGACTGCAGCGTCCGATGGCTGCTCCACTGCGTAATAGAGTCCGCAAGTTCGGTGACCGATGCACTGTGATAGCGTATTTGTGGCTGCTGCGGTATCGGTGTCAGCGACGGGGAGTGGTTGCTGACGATCAGGGTGTGTATATCTTTTTCGTGGACGAAATAGAAGAACAAACCTTCCTGTTCCAGCAGCCGCATGACGAACGCTTGGTCACTCTCACGGTACTGTGTGATGTAACTATGGACTTTGAGTGGCTGTATCAGTCGAAACTCAAATACGGGCAACGTACCGTAACCGGCCAGTACCGAACGAATGATGGCTTCGACCGTCTGCTCTTGAAAGACCCGAGAATCTTGACGCCGTGTCAGCATCCACAACCAAGGGCCTAGTGTTGCGGTGTAGCGCGCCAGACCGTTATCGCTGTCTTGCAGGCTGAAACGGCTTATAAAGCCATGGATATAGCGCAGCTCTCCCGTCGCCAGTTCAATTTCCAACTGCGCCGGTTGCCCGATCAGTGACTTGAGTTCCAGCCGAGCATCCTGACTGAGCAGAGACAGCTCAAAGCTGAACAGGGTCGACAATGCTTCAGTCCCAGAGAAACTCTCAAGCAGGAGTTCCTGCTCATTGATAGCGGGGGTAGTCAGCTTGATCAATCGTCGGTTTTGTGCAGAGAACAGCCTGGACGAATCGACGCCGGGTACCCCCTCCTTCAACTCGTTGGAAATCATTCCTTTGCTCCTGGATTTCACAAGAGCGCAGAGGGTAAAGAATGAATATCTGGAAGCGATGTCGGAAAGATTCCCTTTTTTGGTCGGGCACTTCCCGATGTAACTTCAGTGCCACAATGTGCAAACGCCGGACTATCAAAACGCTCGTTTCACATAGCTCTCGCGACGGGCACTAATAAGAGGTACACATGTCGGCTTCGAGGCGATGACGATGAGCTTGGCAGCGCTTGGCGTCAGGATGCGGTGCCGCTGCCAGACAGCTGCTCTCACATTGGTTTGTGGCGTTTATTCGCATTTTGGTGAAACCTTTAATCAGCCCGAGCAGACGAATCACGTTCGCCTAGGTATAGTGCCGCCCCTCTCGCGTCTGCGGCCGTCGGTAACGAGGCCCTGAAACTGCGCGAAACCGCATGAATAACAACCCGCAAAAGGATTGGGGTCGAACTGTCGCGCACTGCCTGGTGCGATGCGACGGCGTCGAACCGTCCTGCGTTTGCCATTAGAAAAATCAGCGAGGAACACTCCATGCTCGAAGTCATCAACGACTTCCTCTCAGGGAAAGTACTGATCGTGCTCATTGTCGGGCTCGGCGGTTATTTCACGATTCGCTCGCGTTTCGTTCAATTTCGTCACTTCTTCCACATGTTTTCGGTGTTTAAAGACAGCCTGAAAAGCAGCGCTGGCCAGCTCAGCTCGTTCCAGGCGCTGATGCTCAGCCTGGCCGGCCGTGTGGGTGCCGGTAACATTGCCGGTGTCGGCATTGCCGTGACCCTGGGTGGCCCGGGCGCCGTGTTCTGGATGTGGGTCACCGCGTTGGTGGGCATGTCTTCGAGTTTCATCGAGTGCTCCCTCGGCCAGCTCTACAAACGCACCGATGCCGAAGGCACCTACCGTGGCGGCCCGGCTTACTACATCCAGCACGGCCTGCAAAAACGCTGGTTGGGGATGGTCATGGCGTTCCTGCTGCTGGTGACGTTCGGCTTTGCCTTCAACGGCCTGCAAGCGCACGCCGTGACGCACTCGCTGAACAACGCCTTTGGCCTGGACACCACCTACACCGGCCTGGCGCTGGCGGTATTGCTGGGCCTGGTGTTCATCGGCGGGATCAAGCGCATCGCCTCGATCGCCGACCTGCTGGTGCCGGTCAAAACCCTGATCTACATCGCGGTAACCCTGTACGTGATCGTGCTGCAATTCGACCAAGTGCCAGCCATGCTCGCGACCATCGTCAAGAGCGCCTTCGGCCTCGACCAAGCCTTCGGTGGCCTGGTAGGCAGCGCGATCATCATGGGTGTGAAACGCGGCGTGTTCGCCAACGAAGCCGGCTTGGGCAGTGCGCCTAACGTGGCGGCGGTGGCTTCCGTGGAACACCCGATCGCCCAAGGCGTGGTCCAGGCGTTCAGCGTGTTCCTCGACACCTTCGTGATCTGCACCTGTACTGCATTGCTGATCCTGCTCTCCGGTTTCTACACCCCGGGCTTTGAAGGCGACGGCATTGCCCTGACCCAGAACTCCCTGGCAGCGGTAGTGGGCGATTGGGGTCGCATGTTCATCTCGGTGGCCCTGGCGTTGTTCGTGTTCACCTCGATCATGTACAACTACTACCTCGGCGAGAGTAACCTGCGCTTTTTGGTCGGCAATAACCGCAAGGTGCTGATGGGTTATCGGGCGCTGGTGCTGGTGCTGATTTTCTGGGGTTCGATCGAAAACCTGGGCACCGTGTTCGCCTTTGCCGACATCACCATGACTCTGCTGGCGTTCGTCAACCTGTTTGCCCTGGCGTTCCTGTTCAAGATCGCCATGCGCATCCTGAATGACTACGACAACCAGCGTGCGGCAGGCATCAAGACCCCTGTGTTCGATTCCAGCCAGTTCCCTGACCTGGACCTGGACCGCAAGGCCTGGCCAGCGAACCCGGCAAAACCGGAAGCGGCAGCCTCGGCTGAACTGAACGCTCAACCGCAACGCTGAGCGCAGTTAGGTAGATGACACGCCGCCCGGCCTTGGGCATGCTCTGGGCCCGGCGGCGTTTTTCGTTCAGGAGATTTCTCGATGCAACCAGCTAACAACGTCATGGTGCTCTACACCGGTGGCACCATTGGCATGCAGGCCAGCGCCAATGGCCTGGCTCCCGCATCCGGTTTTGAAGCACGCATGCGCGAACAGCTCACCGACCAGCCTGTGCCTGCGTGGCGCTTCCAGGAAATGGCGCCGCTGATCGACAGCGCCAACATGACCCCTGCGTACTGGCAGCGTTTGCACACAGCAGTGATCGACGCCGTGGACCAAGGCTGCGATGCCGTGCTGATCCTGCACGGCACCGATACCCTGGCCTACAGCGCAGCGGCCATGAGCTTCCAACTGCTGGGTCTGCCGGCACCGGTGGTGTTCACCGGCTCCATGCTGCCAGCCGGCGTGCCGGACAGTGATGCCTGGGAAAACGTCAGCGGTGCGCTGCAAGCCTTGGGCAACGGCTTTGCACCAGGTGTGCACCTGTACTTCCACGGCGCACTGATGGACCCGACGCGCTGCGCGAAGATCCGCAGCTTCGGGCGCCATCCCTTCGCCGCCTTGCAACGCCAGTGCGGTGTGCCGCGCGCCACGGCCTTGCCTGCTGCGTTGGACTATCGCCAAGCCAAGGGCCTCGCCACGGTCGGCGTACTGCCTCTGGTGCCGGGTATCGACGCGGCGGTGCTGGACGCAGTGATCGGCAGCGGCATTCAGGCGCTGATCCTGGAGTGCTTCGGCAGCGGCACCGGGCCAAGCGATAACCCTGGGTTCCTCGCCAGCCTCCAGCGTGCGCAGGACCATGGAGTGGTGGTGGTTGCGGTCACTCAATGCCATGAAGGCGGCGTGGAACTGGATGTCTACGAAGCCGGCAGCCGTTTGCGCGGCGTGGGCGTGCTGTCCGGTGGCGGGATGACCCGCGAAACTGCGTTCGGCAAGCTCAATGCGTTGATCGGTGCAGGGCTGAGCCAAGATGAAGTTCGCCGCCTGGTGGAAACCAACCTGTGCGGCGAGTTGGGCTGAACGCTATATAAGCACCGCCCTCCTTTCGACGAGCTTTCTAGCATGGCAACACCCGATTCCTCTCGGGTCGTTGCCATTTTTTTGCCCGCCAGGAATGCCCATGACCTCACTCACGCCCAGGCCTAAACCCGCTGTTCGCACCAACCTTACGCAGGTCTTGCTCACCCAAATGTCCAGCGGCCCCATATTTCGCGAAGTGGCCGCCACGTTGTTGCGCGAGCAATTGCGGGAACGCTATCCCCACTTGGACATCGATCCCAACATCGCTATGGTCGGCACCCCCGCCAGGGAAATCGTCGAAGACCAAGTGGTCACCCGCCCGCCCCACTATCAGGCGCTTACCGATATCCTCGCGATACAGGCGGTGCTGGCAGTGCCGACCCGGTATATCGAGGGCGAGCAGTTCCTCACGCAACAGCCGATCATGGAACCTGCGGTGCACCTGCCGGTGAGCATTCTCGACATCGCTGGCCTCCTCAACACCCTGGCGCCGCTGATGCTGCGCGCTTACCAGCAGTACCAAGTGGACTACTGGAACTGCGTCGACGGCGACCGAGGCCCGCGCTTGCATATGATGTCGAGCGTGTTGCGCGACTACTGGAATGTGCACTATATCGGTGGCTGGACGGCCGAGGACTGCCGGATGGCGCGCCAGCTCTACCTGGCCCCCGACCCGCTCGACCGGCGCGCCAACGATCCTTACACTACCCGGGCTTACCTGATCGACATTGATCAGGTCGAAGCCGATGGCCGCGTGCGCCACCTCAACGAACACTTGGTCAGCGTGCTGATCGGCAAGCAGGACGGGCGCGAGGTGATCCTGATCCACTCGCTGCTGCAGGGGTACAAGAAATACAGCACCCTTGAGCAACTGGGCGATGACCTGCCGTTACTGATCGACACCAATACCAAGCACACGCAGATTCAGTGGCGATTGCTGGAGCTGGACGGTGATTTCTTCGACCAGTTGGCCTGCGTCATGATCAACATTCAGATAGAAGCCATCGGCACTCTCTATTCTTCCGACCTGCACAACACTGACGGCCCTACCGTGGCGGCCATGCCGCCGTCTGCCCAGGGCGACGGCGTCGATATGCAATGGTACCGTCACGCCTTGCCCGGCTGGCTAAACAGCGCCAACACCCAGGACCTGAACGCCTATTCCCGGCATTTGAAAGACCTGGCGGCACTGCACAGCGCTAATCAGAGCCAGTCCTACCAGGATGGGATCGCGCCCATCCGGCAGTTTACCCAGGACCGGTTGCGCGCCGAAATGCTCAAGGACCATCCTGACGCCCCCCTGCAGACGCTCGACGGCCTTGAGATCGAGATTCAGAGCCCGGTGCTCTGGGGCACGTTTGCCATACCGGGGAAAATCGACACCACGCGGTTCGACCTGGCGGAGCTGGCCTTGCAAAACCTGATTGCTTTGCCCCTGGGCATCAAATCCTTGCGGCAGAAAACCACCCAGGTATTGCCCGAATGGCTGACCATCAACTATCTGGAATCACTGATTAGGCGCGTCGATGTCGGCACTGCCTATCCGGCACTGATCAAGCAAAAACTGCTGGACGACCCCAAGGAATCCGCACGCCGCCAGCAGCTGTATACCGAGCACCTGCGCATTCAACTGCCGCTTCTGGCGCTGCAATGCAAGATTCGTAATGAAGCGGGGATTGATGAGCGCGGCTACCGTTACGTGGCGATGGCATTGCAGGCCGAGGCTGCCGATCGCCAGGTGGACGGTAAGCCCATCGTCATTCGCCCACTGGCCTTTGTGCCCACGCGGCGACTGGACGCCACGCCAGATGCCGTCGACAACATGTTTGTCATCGGCCCGCAGGACATGGCGACGGGACCCTGCCTGCTGTATCGGCCTTTGCTCGACCAACCGCTGACCCAGTACCCCTCGCCCGCCAACTTGCTGTATGCCCTCCAGCAATCCGACAGCCTGCGCGATTCGGTATTGGCCTGGCTGCCCGATAACGCGCGCAGTGACTATGAACGTTACGTGTTCCCCAGCCCTTTGCCGTCACCTTGGGTGGTGGTGGACTTCCTGGTGGACCCGGTCAAGTTGATCACCCTGAGCGGGCCTCTGAGCCTGAGCACAAACGTCATGGGCGGCGACGTGATGGAGGGTCTGTTCAAGGCCAATGCCGACGCACTGGTCAAATTGGCGGACCGTCAATCGGTGTCCAATGCCGAAGCTCGCTGGGCCACGTTCAAGCGCGCCGGCTGGATCATTTTCAACACGGCGTTGCCGTTTCTCGGCCGTACCGTGGGCGCCGCCGCCTGGATCTGGCAAATCATGGATGACCTGCAACAACTGGTCGACGCCCAACGCCATTCGGATCAGCAGTCATCCCAGGTAACGCTTACCGACCTGTTGCTCAACCTCGGCATAGCCCTCGCGTTACACAGTGCGGCCCGCAGCGCACCGCGTCGCCAGGCCGCCAGCACGGCCACAAGCCAGCAGAAAGCACCCGCCCCACGTCCCACCCCCGACATTAAATTTGTGATCAAAAAAATCGCAGACATCCGCAGCGACACATTGCCGTCAAACCACGGGCAACCGTTGCACAGCGTTGGCGTGGCCAACCGCACACCGGCCAGCCTGGGCGCGGTGCTGGAGCGCTTCAAGGTGGATAAACCAACCACGCTCGGCAAAGCCATCAACGCCGAGGGCGCCCACCAACACCTATACTGGAGCGGGCAGCACTACTACGCGCCAGTGGGCGAGCGGTGGTTTCAGGTGCAGGTGGACGAGAACGACGCGGTGTTGATCGTCGATGCGAACCAACCTGATCGCACCGGCCCGCCGCTGATCCACAACCGTCAGGGCCAGTGGTTCATCGACACGCGCCTGCGACTGCGTGGGGCCGGGCCCAAGGTTCTTATTAAAAAGAGCAGAGCGCTGGCGCAAAAGCGCGCGCAAGAATTGCGCACACAGTTGAGTGACTTCGAAAGTGGCAAAAAGGACGCCCAGCAACAATTGCAGCACGCACGAGAAGCGGCGCAGGCCGGCCCTTCCACATCGGCCCAGTCCCGCAGGCAAAGTTACCAGCAAACCCTGAGCGAGCAATGCACCGATTATGAAAACGCCCTGCAAAAGCTCAAGGAATTGAGCGTCCAAGAACCAACCCCGGATTACTCGCAAAAAGCCCTGGGCTACCTCAAGGCCCAGACCGAGATGACTCAGGCCAGCATCCAGCAAACCCTGATCGAATTCACCCCGAGGCTGCGCACGGCGCTGGAGCAAATCGAAAGCCAGGTCCAAACCTCGCAGGAACGTCCAATTGAAGAATCTCGTCGCCTGAAGACCTTGAACACCGAGATGATCGAACACCTGACTTACATGCAAACCCGCTTCGATGAACTGCATAAGCTTGCCAAGGATGGCGCGCGCCTGATCCTTAACACCCAAGGCGCATTGCCGTCCTATAGCATCGATGACCTCAAGACGCTGCAGGTCGAGGTGACGCGCAACCTGTGCATGCCCGAAAACACCGTCGCCAGCCAACCCAAGGCCTGGGCCGGGATTGATGGGATCATCGACAAGGCGACAATTGCTATCCAGTGCCTGCGCGATACGCTGCTCGAACGCAGCGATTCGCGCATGGACGAACGCATCGACACCTTGAGCAGCCTGGTCGAGCAGTTCGATTTGCTTGACGAGCGCCTGCAGGATTTCCCCTCGGAATACTCCGCGCAAGCGATCGACGCGCAACTTACGGAATTGCGTGACCAACTGAATGAGTTCAAGCAGCGTGCCGTGGGCCACCTGGGCCTGCTCAGCGCAGAGCGGGATATCCTCAGAAGTCGCCCGACACCGCCGGCCACGCCGCCCAGTAAGCAACGCAAATTCATCAAAACCCGCTACCACGGCCAACTGCTTGGCGAGCTCCGATTGGAAGATGTCGCGCAGGAGACTTGGCTGGTGGATATCCGCTCGCCGCTGACCCAACAGGTAGTCGCTACGTTTCATGAGAAACCCAAGGGGGTTTGGGTGGAGCGGGTAAAAACGCCACCGCCGAGTACCCTGCCGGTGGATGTGCAAGCCCGCATCAATGAAGGTCAGGCGCTGCTGGACGAACTTCCGACCTTCCTTGAGCGTGCTTCCGCCCGTGCACAACAGACGGATCGAACACCTTTCGGTATCGAGCAGTTGTACCACCAGCAAGCCAGAAAGCTGGAGCAGGCCGGCGCCGCCATCGATCACGCGCTAACCCAAAGCAACGCCGCCGATACGCCGGCGGGTAGCCCCGTCAACAAAGCGTTGAGCCTGGCTATCACCGACCTGTATCAACGCAGCAACGAGCAGGTCACCAATGCGCTCAAACAACATCCGCCCACGCCATCCGGTGTGGAATGGCTGAAGAGCCGCAACGCGATCACCATCAGGAAAACCATCAACCGGCGCCGCCTGAAAGGCGTTCGGCCCGACTACCTGGATGAATACACCATCAGCCTGCGCCAAACCCATGAGGTGCTCTGGTATGCGCACTTTCACTACAGCACCTCCTGGACCGTGCCCAGGTCTTACCTCTCGGGTCGCCTGAAAACTGTCGCAGAGGCTCGTCTGGGGCCGGCGGCCGATACGCCTAAAGGTTTGAATGACGCGCAAAAGATCGCCTTTTTCCGCAGCGAACTCAGCAAGGAACAGGCCAGACAACTGTTTTTCGATTAACCCGATCCCGCCTCCGGCGAATAGGCGGCATGCAACTTGCTGCGCAGCAATACCCACTTTGCGCAGATTCCCCATGCTGCACTCGCACCTGACCACACTGAACGCCGTCTCCCTGGTCCTGGCCACCTTCAAGGGCCAGGGCCCGGCTGCTGAAGTATTGCTGGCTGGCAGCGGCATCAGCGCCGCCGACCTGAGCCATGCCGACACGCGCATTACCACGTGCCAGGAGATGCGCGTATGCGCCAATGCCGTGGCCCTTTGTCGCGACATCGGCCTGGACCTGGGCCGACGCATGCATGTGTCGTCCTACGGCATGCTCGGCTATGCCCTCCTCACCAGTGCCACCTTAGGTGACGCTTTGCGCCTGGCCCTGCGTTACCCGGCGCTGTTGGGAACACTGTACGAACTGAGCCTGGAGGACGACGGCCAACGCGTCTGGTTCTGCGCCCGCGACTATCGCGAAGACACGGCGCTGGCCACCTTCAATGCCGAGCTGTGCCTGGTCTCGCTGAAAGTCATCTGCGATGACCTGCTGGGCCAGCCTTTGCCTATGCTGGGCGCACGCTTCGAACACCTGGCGCCGGACTATCAGGCGCGCTACAGCGAATCGTTCAACTGCCCGCTGCACTTTGAAGCCACGGACAACGCCTTTGCGTTCGACCGCCAATGGCTCGATCACCCATTGCCGCTGGCCGACACCATCACCCATCAGGCCATGGCCGAACGCTGCCGCAAACAGAACATCGAGTTTACCGGGCGTCAGGCTTGGCTGGGCCGCGTGCGCCAGTTGCTCAGTGCACAACTGGGCGCCGCGCCGGGCCTGGAACGGCTGGCCGAACAGCTCAACTGCTCACCGCGCACCTTGCGCCGGCACCTGCAAGCGCTGGGGTGCAGCTATCAGGAATTGCTCGACGAACTGCGCTTCGAGCGCGCCAAGCAGTGGTTGGCGCAAGATGAAATGCCGATCTACCAAATCGCCGAACAACTGGGCTTCAGCGAGACTGCGAGCTTTCGCCACGCATTCGTGCGCTGGAGCGGAGTGGCGCCGAGTCAGTTTCGTGCGTGAGTAGCCAACCCCTTGTGTAGGAGCGAGTTTGCTCGCGAAGCACTCACCGGCACCGCATTTATCCAGGATGCACGCGTTATCGTTGACGCTTTTCGCGAGCAAGCTTGCTCCTACGTTATTAGATGAAGCAGACGCACACGAAAATGGCAGGCCGCGCCAACATGGGGCGAATTGCGGACACACAGGCTGGCCCTATTTATCCCCTTTTGGCCGCTCCTACCGTTCTCATGCACGCCGCCCGGCGCAAGACTGCATGCACCGAAACAGCCTGCGGAGAACAAAAAAATGCTGACGATCTACTCAGACGATCATCACCTGCATCACGGCCGGTGCGAATTGATGGACGGGCAACTGATGCCCTGCTTCGAAATGCCGTCGCGTGCCGACCATGTACTGCAACGGGTCAAGGACCGCGAACTCGGCCCGGTGCAGGCGCCGCAGGATTTCGGCCTGGCGCCGCTGCAACGTATCCACAGTCGCGACTACCTGGCGTTTTTCAAAGGTGCCTGGGCGCGCTGGACTGAATTCGCCACCGACGGCGACCTGCTGCCGTATACCTGGCCGGCCCGTACGTTGCGCCGGGTATTGCCCACCAGCCTGCACGGCCAACTGGGTTACTACAGCTTCGAAGGCGGCGCGCCGATCACCGCCGGCACCTGGCAAGCGGCGTACAGTGCGGCGCAGGTGGCGCTGACCGCGCAACAGGCAATCCAGCAAGGCGCGCACAGTGCCTTCGCGCTGTGCCGCCCGCCGGGGCATCACGCCGCCAGCGATTTGATGGGCGGTTATTGCTACCTCAACAATGCCGCCATCGCGGCCCAGGCATTTCTCGACCAGGGCCACAAGAAGGTCGCAATCATTGACGTGGACTACCATCACGGCAACGGCACCCAGTCGATTTTCTATGAGCGCAACGATGTGCTGTTCACCTCTATCCACGGGCACCCGGAAGCGGAATTTCCGTTCTTCCTCGGCTATGCCGACGAGCTGGGCGAAGGCGCGGGAGAAGGTTTCAACTTCAACTATCCGCTGCCTGCCGGTTCGGGTTGGGATCAATGGAGCGCGGCGCTGGACGAGGCCTGTAAGGAAACCGAACGCTATGACGCCGACATCATCGTGGTGTCTCTGGGCGTAGATACGTTCAAGGACGATCCGATCTCCCAGTTCAAACTCGACAGCCCAGACTATTTGGCCATGGGCCGACGCCTGGCTCGCCTTGGCAAACCCACGCTGTTCGTCATGGAAGGCGGCTACGCGGTGGAAGAAATCGGCATCAACGCCGTCAACGTGCTCGAAGGTTTCGAACAAGGAGCTACCCGATGAAGCTGCTCACTCCCCTAGCCTTATGCGCCACGCTCTTGAGCGGCGCGGCCCAGGCCGAAGAAAAAACCCTCAAGGTCTACAACTGGTTCGACTACATCACCCCCAAGGCGCTTGAGGACTTCAAGGCGCAGAACCCGACCATCAAACTGGTCTACGACATCTTCGACACCAACGAAGCCCTGGAGGCCAAGCTGCTCACCGGCAACTCCGGCTATGACGTGGTAGTGCCGTCCAACGTGTTCCTGGCCAAGCAAATCGAAGCCGGGGTGTTCCAGCCCCTCGACCGCAGCCAGTTACCCAACTGGAACCACCTCGATCCCAAGCTGATGAAGCTGATCGAAGCCAACGACCCCGGCAACAAATTCGCCGTGCCCTACATGTACGGCACCATCCTGATCGGCTTCAACCCCGACAAGGTCAAGGCCGCACTGGGGCCGAACGCACCGGTAGACAGTTGGGACCTGATCTTCAAGGAAGAAAATATCAGCAAGCTCAAGCAATGCGGCGTGGCCTTTCTCGATTCGCCCTCGGAGATCCTGCCACTGGCCTTGCAGCACCTGGGCCTGGACCCCAACAGCAGCAACCCCAAGGACTACGCCAAGGCTGAAGCGCTGCTGATGAAGATCCGCCCCTACATCACCTACTTCCACTCCTCCAAGTACATGGCCGATATCGCCAACGGCGACATCTGCGTGGCCGTGGGTTACTCGGGCAGCTTCTCCCAGGCCGCCAACCGCGCCAAGGAAGCCAAGAATGGTGTGACGGTGGACATGCGCCTGCCCAAAGAAGGCGCGCCGATCTGGTTCGACATGCTCGCCATCCCTAAGGGCGCGCAAAACCCTCAGGACGCCTACACCTTTATCAACTACCTGCTGCAACCACAGGTGATCGCGCCGGTCAGCGATTTCGTCGGTTACCCCAACCCCAACAAGGACGCGACCGAGTTGGTCGACCCGGCGATTCGCAACAACGCAAACCTATACCCCACCGAGGCGGCGATGGCCACGCTGTACACCTTGAAACCCTTGGGGCGTGATGCGGAACGTGCGCGGACACGGGCCTGGACCAAAATCAAATCGGGCACCTGATCAGCATTGCCAGGCCTGGCGCAATCGCGCCAGCGCCGAGGCCATGTCGGCTTCGGGCACCGCGGCGAACCCCAATACCAGGCCTGCGCGCTGATCCACCGGCGTGATTGATTGCGCCAGCCAATAAGCGCTCAAGCCGTTGATCTCGACATCCGCCGCGTGGGCCTGCGCGAGCAGTTGCTGTTCGCGGGCCAGGCTGTCGACACGCACCGTCACATGCAGCCCCGCCGCAACGCTGGGCAGTTCTCCCACACCCGGCAGACCGCTGGGCCAACCCGCCAACAACACATTGCGGCGGCTCAACGCGGCCCGGCGCATGCGGCGAATGTGCCGCTGGAAATGCCCGGTCGCCATGAATTCAGCCATCACCGCCTGGGTGCTGACCTCGGAGTGGCGCATGTCCACGGCGCGGCGCCGGGCGAAGGCGTCTACCAACGCCGGTGGCAATACCAGGTAACCGAGGCGCAACGCCGGAAAGGCCACTTTGCCAAAGGTGCCGACGTAGAGCACCCGCCCGTTGCGGTCCAAGGCGGCGAGCGGCGAGAGCGGCGCGCCACTGTAGCGGTACTCTCCGTCGTAATCGTCTTCGATGATCCAGCCATCCGTGCGTTCGGCCCAGGCCAGCAATTCCAGGCGCCGCGCCAGGCTCATTACCACGCCCAACGGATACTGATGTGAAGGCGTGACATAGGCCACACGGCAATCCTGCAGGCGGTTGAGCACCTGACAATCCATGCCCTCGCCGTCCACTGGCACACCGTGCAGCTGCCCGCCTGCCAGGGCGAACGCATGCCCTGCGGCGCGGTAGCCGGGGTTTTCCACCGCCACGCCATCGCCGGGCTCCACCAGCAGCTGTGCACAAAGGCTGATTGCCTGCTGCGCGCCACTGGTGATCACAATTTGTTCAGCTGAGCACTGCATGCCCCGCGAGCTGCGCAGGTACGCGGCAATCAGGCCACGCAAGCGGTCGTCCCCCGCCGGGTCGCCATAACAGAGTTGTGCCAAGTCGGGCTTGCGCCAGAAAGCCCCATTCAGCTTGGCCCATACCTCAAATGGAAACAGATCGAATGCCGGAACACCGACCCGAAACGCCCTTGGTGGCCCGGGAGGTGGAACCGGTAAATGGTGAGTTTGCACACGCCCAAAAGCAGGCCTGTGGATAACTTCACTGGCTGAGCTAACCGGCAAATCCAACCAATTTGTGGATAAGGCTGGGGATAAGCTTGTTGAAAACCCTGTGGATACTTTTGTGGATAGTTTTTTTGCCGTAGGCAATTGAGCGACGTAAGTGCCATCGCCTACTCGGCTTTCAATAAACCCTTCCGCGTACAGTTGATCGTAAGCGCGCACCACGCTGTTCCGCGAGATCGACAGTGCAGCCGCCAAGTCACGACTGGCGGGCAGGCGCGTGCCGCTGACCAGTCGCCCGTCCAGCACGCGTTGACGCAGCGCTTCATACAGCTGGCGCGTCAGCCCTTGACGGCGATCCAGCTCGATACCGGCAGGGTTGAACGACAACGGCGGCGCAATGGGCGGCATATTGGACCTATGAAATTAGCGCTAGATGGCTCTTACAACGAACCATTAGCCTGCCTAGGATGCAGGCATTCGCCAAGGAAAATTTCTATGTATACGCCCCGTGCCTTTGCCCTCGAAGACTTGCCCGAATTGCAGCAATTGATCCAGCACACCCGCTTGGCGCAGTTGGTGACCGTAGGCGAGCACGGCCTGCAAGCCAGCCACTTGCCGCTGCTGCTCAACCCCGATGAAGGCCCTGATGGCACACTTTACGGGCACCTGGCTAAGGCCAACCCGCAGTGGAAGGACCTGCAAAACGGAAGTGAAGCTCTGGTGATCTTCGCCGGCGCCGAGGCGTATATCAGCCCGTCGTTTTACCCGGCCAAGGCCGAGCACGGCAAAGTCGTGCCCACTTGGAATTACATCGCCGTGCATGCCTACGGCAAGGCCGAGGTGTTTACCGATGCCGAGCGTTTGCTTGCGGTGGTCAGTGCATTGACCGATCGCCATGAAGGCAGCCGCGCCCAGCCGTGGAAAGTCAGCGACGCCCCGGCCGACTACATTGAAGGCATGCTCAAAGCCATTGTCGGCTTTGCGTTGCCGATCGAGCGCCTGATCGGCAAACGCAAACTCAGCCAGAACCGCAGCGCTGCCGACATCGCCGGCGTTCGCGAGGGGCTGGCCGCCAGCGTCGACGTACGCGACCAGACCCTCGCAGGCTTTATCCCCCAAGGAGTCCCAGAATGAGTCAGATCGACATCCGCCAGGTCACCGCCGCCGACCATGGCGCCTGGCTGCCGCTGTGGCAGGCGTACCTGAAGTTCTACAACACCGAACTGCCGGGCGCCGTCAGCCAAAGCACCTGGGAGCGCCTGATCGACGCCAACGAGCCGACCCATTCCGCACTGGCCTGGCAAGACGGCAAGGCGGTGGGCATGGTCAACTTCATCTACCACCGCTCCAATTGGAGCATCGAAAACGCCTGCTACCTGCAAGACCTGCTCGTAGAGCCCTCTCTACGGGGCACCGGCGTGGGCCGCAAGCTGATTGAGTTCGTCTACGCCACCGCCAAGGCTGACGGCTGCTGTAAGGTTCACTGGCTCACCCACGAGACCAACGCCACCGCGATCCAGTTGTACGAACGCATCGCCGAACGCCCTGGTTTCATCCAATTTCGCAAAGGTCTTTAAGGAGCGCAGCATGTCCACCTCCCTCGCCGACTGGAAAGGCGTCCCGGCACCCAGCGTGCAACTGCTTGAAGGGCGTTTTATCCGCCTGGAAAAACTCGACCCGGCGCGCCATGGCGATGACTTGTGGCAAGCCCTTGAAGGCCCCGGTGCCGATCCCAAGCTGTGGGACTATTTACCCTACGGGCCTTTTCCTGAGCGCAGTGGGTTCAATGACTGGTTAAACAACCACGCTCAACATAACGAGCCGTATTTCTTCAGCGTGGTCGACCTCAAGACTGGTCAGGTGCAAGGCATCCTCAGCCTAATGTCCATCGTCCCAGCCCAGGGCCGTATCGAAATCGGCCACGTCACCTTTGGCGCGCCGATGCAGCGCTCACCGAGAAGCACCGAAGCGGTATACCTGCTGGCCAAGTATGCGTTCGAGCAGGGCTATCGTCGGCTGGAATGGAAGTGCAATAACGGCAACGGCCGCTCCAAATATGCGGCAGAGCGACTGGGGTTCAGTTTTGAAGGGGTGTTCCGCCAGCACATGGTGGTCAAGGGGCAGAACCGGGATACGGCATGGTATTCGATCATCGATACCGAATGGCCGGCGATTGGGGCGGGGTTTGAGGCGTGGTTGTCCGAGACTAACCAGACACATTCAGGCCAGGTGAAAAGCCTGGCAGAGTGCCGGGCTTAACCTACCCGGCAACACAGAAACCCTTGTGGGAGCGGGCTTGCTTGCGAATACGGCGGGGCAGTCATTGCAGCTGTCGACTGATCCACCGCTTTCGCGAGCAAGCCCGCTCCCACATTAGGACTTGTGTGAATTCAACTACCTCAGCTTCTGGGCCAGCACCGCAATGTGCTCAGGCCCGATCCCGCAGCATCCGCCCAAATGGCTGGCACCGCGTGCCTGCCAGTCCGCTGCCCAGTGCAGGTAACCCGGCGGGTCCAGATCCTCACGCAATGGGTCAAGACCATCGTTGGCCGTGGCTTCCTTGGGCTGCGGCGGGAAGGCATTGGCGTAGGCGCCCACCTCAATCTGCACGCCCAGGCGCTCGAACGTCTGGCGCGCTGCGTCAATGGCATCGCCTATCACTTCCGGCTGGCTGCAGTTGAACAACAGCACTTGCACACCCAGCTGCGCCGCCGCTTCGGCCGCATCCGCCACCGGTTCGCCAGAACGCAGGCGCGGGACCTCGTCGGTGTCTTCATCCTTGAGAGTAAACGACAGCCAGAACGGTTTGCCGTCCTCGGGCAAACCGGCGTGGATCGCACGGGCTTCAACGATCGAGCTCTGGGTTTCCGCCAGCCACACGTCAACAAAAGGCGCGAGGCCTCGCACCAACGGTGTCAGCAATTCGGATACGCGCTGTGGCTCGAACAGGTCCGGGCGATACGAACCAAACAGCGGCGGCAGCGAACCCGCCACGCGCACGGCCTTGCCGGATGCGTCTACGGCACGCCTTGCCAGCTCACCGGCAAGCGCCGCCAGGGCTTCGCCCTCCTCGGCAAAACGCGCCTCGCCGATATGGAACGGCACCACCGCGTAGCTGTTGCTGGTGATCACATTGGCACCGCTCTGAATGTACGCCGCATGCACCGCCTCCACCGCTTGGGGCGCTTCGCTCAAGGCCAACGCTGACCACTCCGGCTGCCGGAACGGCGCGCCACGGCGTTGCAGTTCACGGCCCATGCCGCCATCAAGAATTACTGTTGCTGTGGCCATATGCTTTTTACTCATAAGCTTATGAAAATAACTCACTATGAGAGTCGTTCTTATAACTATTTAATACGTCCCATCCGCTTCATAACAACTCTTTTTTCATTCAGGTACCGATCCATGAAACTGAAACCGCTGCTGGCCTTGGGCCTGACGATTCTGGCCGCTTCAACGCAAGCCTTTGGCGGTGCAACGCTGGACCGAATTGAGAAGAAGAAAGAACTGGTGGGCGTGCTGATGGAGAGCTACCCGCCGTTCTCGTTTCTTAACGAACAAAATCAGCTCGATGGCTTCGACGTCGACGTGGCCAAGGCCGTGGCGCAAAAACTCGGTGTGAAGCTGCGCCTGGAGACGCCCTCCTGGGACGTGATCGCGGCCGGCCGCTGGAGTGGCCGCTACGACATCTGCATCTGCTCCATGACCCCGAGCAAGGCCCGCGCCGAGGTGTTCGACTTTCCGGTGGAGTACTACGCCTCGCCGGCGGTGATCGTGGTCAACGCCAAGGATGATCGCATCCACAGCGCCAAGGACCTGAGCGGCAAGAAAGTCGGCCTGACCAGCGCCTCCAGCTATGAAAGCTACCTGAACAAAAACCTGGTGATTGAAGGCGCCGAAGACACGCAGTTGCAGTATCCATTCGACAACGTACAGATCGCGCCCTACGACACCGACAACGTGGCCTTCCAAGACCTCGGCCTGGGCGCCGGCGTGCGCCTGGATGCAATCCTCACCAACCTGGTCACCGCTCAACCGCGCCTGACCGAGGACAAGCGCTTCAAGCTGGCCGGCGAGCCGTTGTATTCGGAGCCCAACTCAGTGGCGATCGAAAAAGGCGACCCGCAGTGGGACAGCAAGGTGCGTGAAGTCTTCGCCCAGTTGAAACAGGATGGCACCCTGAGCAAGCTGTCGCAGAAATGGATCGGCGCCGACATCAGCCAATGACTGCGTTCCCCACACCTACCAAGCCGCCGGTCAGCGCGTCGCGCTGGCAGCGGCTCTTCGGTTTTCGCACCCGGTTGTACCTGACCTGGGCCGTGCTGTTTTGCCTGTTCGCCAGTTTCTTCCTGAGCTTTGACCTGAAGTTCTCGATCATCCTCGACAAGCTGCCCAACCTGGTGGGCGTGCACCTGTCGCCCAATGGCTTTCTGCAAGGCGCGGCGCTGACGCTGTTCTTGTGCCTGTGCTCGATCGGTATATCGTCGGTGCTGGGGTTTGTCACCGCGCTGGGACGCTTGTCGAAAAGCGCCGTGGCCTTTGGCATCGCCAGCTTTTATGCCTCGTTCTTTCGCGGCACGCCGCTGCTGATCCAGATTTTGCTGATCTACCTCGGCCTGCCCCAGTTGGGCCTGGTGCCGGGCGCCATCGTCGCCGGGATCATCGCGTTGTCGCTGAACTACGGCGCTTACTTGAGCGAAATCTTCCGCGCCGGCATCCTCGGTGTCACCCACGGTCAGCGTGAAGCGGCACTCGCCCTGGGCATGCGTGACAGCGTGATCTTCTGGCACGTCACCCTGCCCCAGGCCATGCGCACCATCATTCCGCCGGCCACCAACCAGTTCATCTCGATGCTCAAGGACTCGTCCCTGATCTCGGTGATGGGCGTGTGGGAGGTCATGTTCCTGGCGCAGTCCTATGGCCGCTCGAGCTATCGCTATATCGAGATGCTGACCACGGCGGCGATTATTTACTGGGTGCTGTCGCTGGGCATGGAGCTGATCCAGGCGCGGCTGGAACGGCACTATGGCAAGGGGTATGTGCGTCGTAGTTGAGCTCCAAAAGCTGCATTAAAATGCATATTGGTGTGCTTTTAGGATCGTGATTACGCAATAAAATGCAGACGTCGCTTATCGCCGACCGATAGCGACAACTCCCGCACACCGCGACTGCGTGGCCTGACAGTTATCCCTCCTTCACCTCGCTAAATTCCCCGCCTCATTCACCAAGAGGTTGGGAATTCATGCCCATTACACTCCGCAGAATCGTACTTGCCATCAGCCTACTCGCTGCGGCCAACCTTCAATATGCACATGCGCGCGGCGATATCGAGTACATGCCGTTCTGGTATCAACCCTACGACGCACCGGCTTTTGAGTGGTTCGACCTTCCCGAAGTTGAGGCTGCGCCTATCGACGGCTATTTCACTGGGCAAGCCACTACTCACAATGGTCGGCAGGTGGCGAAGGTGCTGGAGCCAGCACTGAGTCGCCTGCTGGAGTCGGGCAATCTAAGCTCCGAGCAGATCAAGGCCCTGGAGAAACTCAACGCCGAACTCGCACAGAAACCCGGCGCATTCGGCGCGGCCCTCGAGCAACTGGCGGGCAGCCAGAACGCAAACCTGGCGGCAGCAACCCAGAGCAGCACCCAGCAACTGAGCAGCCGCGTGCTCTCGACCCTGCGCGAGTTGCCCACCGACTCCAACGGCCACTTTTGGGTAAAAAACCTCGGCAGCGAAGGCGGTCTCGACAGCCAGCGCGGCACTGCCGGCCTGAATACGGCCAACCAAGGCGTTTTAATGGGCGCAGATTGGGCTGTCGACCACGCCTGGCGAGTCGGTGTGCTGGGGGCAAAATCCAGCAGCCGTTTCGATACGCAGCGCTTTACCGCAGACCTGGACAGCTGGCATCTGGGCGGTTACGCCGTGCGCCAGGACGGCCCGTTGGCGTTACGCCTGGGGGCGATCTACAGCAGCCATGCGGGGCAAAACAAACGTGGCATCGATATCCTGGGTTACAAGGACACACTCAAGGGCCGCTACACCGCCAACAGCCAGAATGTCTTCGGCGAAATGGGCTACCAACTGGGCAGTGGCGACATCAGCATCGAGCCGTTTGCTGGCCTTGGCTACCAGCGCTACAGCCGTGACAGTTTCAAGGAACACGGCGGGGCCGCGGCGCTGAACGTCGATGCGCAAACCCAACAGAACCTGAGCAGCACCTTTGGTCTGCGCCTGGCCAAACTGTTCCTGTTCGACAACCAGATGACCCTCACACCCCATCTGAGTACGCACTGGAAACACCTCTATGGCGACGTCGACAGCCAGGTGCGCCAGTCCTTTCGCCAGGGCGGCATTGACGGTTTCACCCTTCAGGGCGCGTCTCTCGACCGCAACAGCCTGAACCTGCAGGCTGGGCTCGATCTGGCACTCTCCGCCAACCACACCGTCGGCGTGGCCTACAGCGCGGAAAACGGCACCCAAAGCAGCAGCCAAGGCTTGATAGGGCAGTGGCGGATGCGTTTCTAAGCAAACTACAGGCGAAAAAAAGGGGAGCACCTGCCCCCCCGAGGATTAAACGGTAATGTCGAAGGCTGTATCAGCCTTCGATTTCAATCAGGATTTCGCCAGGGTTGACCCGGTCGCCCTTGGCTACATGAACAGCGCTCACCTTGCCGGCAATCGCTGCCTGCACTTCGGTTTCCATCTTCATGGCTTCGGTAATCAGTACGGCCTGGCCGGCCTTGACCACGTCGCCTTCCTTGACCAGCACGTCGACGATATTGCCCGGCATCGCGGTGCTGACATGGCCTGGCTCGGTGGCCTGCTTGCGCTTGCTGTTACCACCGCTGACAAACTCGTTGAGCGGTTCGAACACCACTTCTTCGGGCATGCCGTCGATGGACAGGTAGAAGTGGCGCTTGCCTTCGGCCTTCACGCCGACACCGGTGATGTCCACGCGGTAGCTCTCGCCGTGCACGTCGATGACGAACTCGGTCGGCACGCCTTCGCCACCGGCACGGGCCACGCCGCCCGCTTCAGGAATCGGCAACAGTACTTCCGGCGCCAGGGTGCCGGCGTCGCGCTCTTCGAGGAACTTGCGGCCGATGTCCGGGAACATGGCGTAGGTCAGCACGTCTTCTTCAGACTTGGCCAACGCGCCGATTTCGCCACGCAGCTTGGTCATTTCCGGCTTGAGCAAATCGGCCGGGCGTACGTCAATGACCTCTTCACTGCCGATGGCCTGGCGACGCAGTTTCTCATTCACGGTGCCCGGCGCCTTGCCGTAGCCGCCTTGCAGGTAGAGCTTCACTTCGTTGGTAATGGTCTTGTAGCGCTCACCGGCCAGCACGTTGAAAAACGCCTGGGTGCCGACGATCTGCGAGGTCGGGGTTACCAGCGGCGGGAAGCCAAGGTCTTCACGCACACGCGGGATTTCGGCCAGCACTTCGCTCATGCGGTTGAGGGCGCCCTGCTCTTTCAACTGGTTGGCCAGGTTGGAAATCATCCCGCCCGGCACTTGGTTGACTTGCACACGGGTGTCGACGGCGGTGAATTCACTTTCGAACTGGTGGTACTTCTTGCGCACGGCATAGAAGTACAGGCCGATCTCTTGCAGCAGTTCCAGGCTCAGGCCGGTGTCGAACTCACTGCCCTTAAGGGCGGCGACCATCGACTCGGTACCCGGATGGCTGGTGCCCCAGGCAAAGCTGGAAATGGCGGTGTCGATGTGGTCGGCACCGTTTTCGATGGCCTTGAGTTGGCACATCGCGGCCAGACCGGCGGTGTCGTGGGAGTGGATAAAGATCGGCAGGTTTTGTTCGGCTTTCAGCGCCTTGACCAGTTCGCCGGTGGCGTACGGGGTCAACAGACCGGCCATGTCCTTGATCGCAATCGAGTCGCAGCCCATGGATTCGAGCTGTTTGGCCTGGGCCACAAACGCTTCGACAGTGTGCACCGGGCTGGTGGTGTAGGCGATGGTGCCCTGGGCATGTTTGCCGGCGGCCTTCACCGCTTCGATGGCCACGCGCAGGTTACGCACGTCATTCATGGCGTCGAAGATGCGGAATACGTCGATGCCGTTGACTGCCGCCTTGGCCACGAACGCCTTGACCACGTCGTCGCTGTAATGGCGGTAGCCCAGCAGGTTCTGGCCACGCAGCAACATTTGCAGGCGGGTGTTAGGCAACGCGGCGCGCAGTTTGCGCAGGCGCTCCCACGGGTCTTCTTTGAGGAAACGTACGCAAGCGTCGAAGGTCGCGCCGCCCCAGACTTCCAGGGACCAGTAGCCGACTTTGTCGAGCTTGTCGCAGATCGGCAGCATGTCATCGGTGCGCATGCGGGTCGCGAGCAACGATTGGTGGGCGTCGCGCAGGATGGTGTCGGTTACGAAGATTTTCTTAGTCATATTCGGATCTCCTCATAGCTGCAAGTTTCAAGCTACAAGCTGCAAGTAAAGGCTGATGCGCTTTAACTTGTAGCTTGCCGCTTGCAACTTGCAGCTGCTTATTTATAAGCCTGCGTGGGCGGCGATGGCGGCGGCGATGGCCAGGGCCAGCTCTTCGGGTTTGCGCTTGATCGAGTAGTTGGTCAGCTCAGGGTGGGCTTCAACGAAGCTGGTATTGAACTGGCCGCTGCGGAATTCCGGGTTGCGCAGGATTTCCTGGTAGTAGGCGGCGGTGGTCTTCACGCCTTGCAGGCGCATGTCGTCCAGGGCACGCAGGCCGCGGTCCATGGCTTCTTCCCAGGTCAACGCCCACACCACCAGTTTCAGGCACATGGAGTCGTAGAACGGTGGGATGGTGTAGCCGGTGTAGATCGCCGTGTCGGTGCGCACGCCAGGACCGCCGGGGGCGTAGTAACGGGTGATCTTGCCGAAGCTTGGGAGGAAGTTGTTCTTCGGGTCTTCGGCGTTGATGCGGAACTGCAACGCGAAACCCCGGTGCTGTATATCTTCCTGTTTCACCGACAGCGGCAACCCGGAGGCGATACGGATTTGCTCGCGGACGATGTCGATCCCGGTGATTTCTTCGGTGATGGTGTGTTCCACCTGCACCCGGGTGTTCATCTCCATGAAGTACACCTCGCCCTCCGCGAGCAGGAACTCCACGGTGCCGGCGTTCTCGTAACCCACGGCCTTGGCGGCGCGCACCGACAGGTCGCCGATGTAGGCGCGCTGTTCCGGGGTCAGCTGAGGGCTTGGGGCGATTTCGATGAGCTTCTGGTTGCGGCGCTGGATCGAGCAATCGCGCTCGAACAGGTGCACCACGCTGCCAAAGCTGTCACCGAGGATCTGCGCCTCGATGTGCTTGGGATTGACGATGCATTTTTCCAGGAACACTTCCGCCGAGCCGAACGCCTTGGTGGCTTCGGAGATGACGCGAGGGAAGGCTTGTTCAAGTTCTTCGCGGCTGTTGCAACGACGGATACCACGACCGCCACCGCCGGAGGTGGCCTTGAGCATCACCGGGTAACCAATACGGTCGCCTTCAGTCAGGGCTTCGGCGATGTCGGCGACGTTGCCTTCGGTGCCGGGCGTGACCGGTACGCCAGCCTTGATCATGCTGCGGCGCGCTTCGGTCTTGTCGCCCATGCGGCGGATCACTTCAGCGGACGGGCCGATGAATTTGATCCCGCGTTCGGCACAGATATCCGCCAGTTCGGCGTTCTCCGACAGGAAGCCATAGCCGGGATGCAGCGCATCACAACCGGTTTCCACCGCCAAGTTCACCAGCTTGCGCGGGTTCAGGTAACCGGCCAGTGGCTCGGCACCAATGCTGTGGGCTTCGTCGGCACGCTTGACGTGCAACGCATGGCGGTCGGCGTCGGAGTAGACCGCGACCGAGCGAATGCCCATCTCGGCGCAGGCACGCACGATTCGTACGGCAATTTCACCACGGTTGGCGATCAGGATCTTTTTTATCACTTGGAAATTCCCTTGAGCCGATTGCGGCGTTCTTCGACCCACTGGAGCTGGGTCGGCGCGTGACCAAATGTTTCATGACAGTCGCGAGACACACACTAAGCCGGTAGAGGGATTAACAAAAATCAATAATTATTGGGTCATGCATAAGTAAAGACTTATAGTTGTTCGGCTGGCTTGGGATGAGGAGAGCGAAATATGCGTAAGTCATTGATGCGACTGACATTGCGTCAGCTGCAGATCTTTCATGAAGTGTGTGATTTGCGCTCTTATAGCCGCGCCGCCGAGGAAATGTCCCTCACACAGCCCGCCGTGAGCCTACAAATTCGTCAGCTGGAAGAGCTGATCGGCCAGCCGCTGTTCGATTATGTCGGCAAAAAACTCTACATGACCGAGGCCGCTGAAGCGCTGCAACGGGCCAGTCGCGATATCTTCGGACGGCTGGAGAACCTCGATATGCAACTGTCGGACATGCAGGGCTCACTGCAAGGCCAACTGAAGCTGGCCGTGGAATCCAGCGCCAAATACTTTGTGCCGCATTTGTTTGCTGCCTTTAAGCGCCAGCACCCTGAGGTGCAGTTGCACCTGACGGTGGTCAACCGTGCCCAGGTGATCCGCCGGCTTTCCGACAACCGCGACGATCTGGTGATCATGTCCATGGTGCCCCAGGACATGGGCCTGGAATTCCTGCCATTCCTCAACAACCCGATTGTCGCCGTGGCGCCCCCCAACCACCCTTTGAGCCTGCAAGGCCCACTGCGCCTGCAAGATCTGGAACCTTACACGCTGCTGCTACGCGAACCGGGTTCCGGCACGCGGATGGCTTGCGAAGAATACTTCAAGGAGAAACGTGTGCACTTCACCCAGACGGTGGAAGTCGCCTCCGCCGAGGCGCAGCGCGAATGTGTATGCGCGGGATTGGGCGTGGCCCTGCTGACGCGCCACGCGGTCAACATGGAACTGGCCACCGGCGGGCTCAAGGAGCTGCCGGTGGAAGAGCTGCCGCTGTACCGCAGTTGGTGCCTGGTGCAGGCCAAGGCCAAGCGCCTGTCACCGGTGGCCCATGCGTTCCTGGGCTTTATTCGCAGCGAACGGGTGCAGATCAGCGCACTGGCTGAGCGTTTCGCTGGGCAGCCGCGGGTGCCTGCCAGTGGAGTTCCGGGTAGTCACTGATGCTCTGGAGCAATTGGCGCTCCTCGCAACGGTCTTCGATTGCGCGACGGAACGCCATGCGGCGTTGGTCTTCCTGCTGACGACGGGTCTTTACGGTGCTGTTGCTGTCTTCGTAGGGCCGGGCCATTTCGAGTCTCCCAATGCGAGTGCGGGGAGTACAGGATGGGCGCAGGGGATGACGGTTTGGCGGCGCGGGGGTTACAGGACGATGAATTTTCCAGATAGGTCAGAGATCCAAATGTGGGATCAATCCCGCTCCCACATCTGCTCTGTGTATAGCCCTTAGTCGTCGAGGGCTTTGACCGACTTGGGCGACAACCGCAGGCTACGCAAGCTGCGCTTCACGCTCTTGAGGTGGTTGACCAGGCTTGGCCCGCGCGCCATGGCCACGCCCATTGCCAACACATCAATCACCACCAAGTGGGCGATACGCGAGGTCAGCGGCGTATAAATCTCAGTGTCTTCATGCACGTCGATTGCCAGGTTGACCGTAGACAGTTCCGCCAACGGCGTCTGGCTCGGGCACAGGGTGATCAGGGTCGCACCGCTTTCACGCACCAGATTGGCGGTGATCAGCAGGTCTTTGGAACGGCCCGACTGGGAAATACAGATGGCGACGTCGGTAGGCTTCAAGGTCACCGCCGACATCGCCTGCATATGCGGGTCACTGTAGGCGGCGGCGGTGAGCAGCAGGCGGAAGAACTTGTGTTGGGCGTCAGCGGCCACTGCGCCCGAAGCACCAAAACCGTAAAACTCGACACGCTGGGCCTGGGACATGGCGGTCACGGCCTTTTGCAACTCCACCGGGTCGAGCTTCTCGCGCACTTCCATCAGGGTGTGCAGGGTGGTGTCGAAGATTTTCAGGCTGTAGTCGGCGACGGAATCGTCTTCGTGAATCGCAAATTGCCCGAAGCTGGCACCGGCGGCCAAACTTTGGGCCAACTTGAGTTTCAAGTCCTGGAACCCGGAGCAACCGATGGCGCGGCAGAAGCGCACGATGGTCGGCTCGCTGATGCCCACACTATGGGCCAGGTCGGCCATGGAACTGTGCATCACAGCCGCAGGGTCAAGCAGCACGTGATCGGCAACCTTGAGTTCCGATTTGCGTAACAGGTGGCGCGACTGGGCGATATGTTGCAACAGGTTCAAAGGGCAGGACTCTTGTTATGGGCAGGGCCAAGGATGTAGCAATCTTGTAGTTATACTACAAGAATTGTCGTTTTGCCCGTCCGAAGCATCACTAAATCGCCCTGCTCCCCTTTGAATCTAAGGGCGGCCAAGTTGTAGCCACAGGGGCGGCCTTGGCGTCACTCAGGAAAATCTGCATTTTTCCGTAACAAATCTGCCAACCCTTCGGCCTGCATCGGCCGGCTGATCAAATAGCCCTGCACTTCGTCACACTGCTCCCCTCGCAGGAAATCCAGCTGCTGCTGATCCTCCACACCTTCGGCCACCACTTTGAGCGCCAACCCATGGGCCATGGCAATGATTGCCCGGGTGATGGCCGCGTCTTCACGCCCCTGGCCAAGCCCACGGATAAAGCTCTGGTCGATCTTCACGTAGTCCACGGGGATGCGTTTGAGGTAGCTGAGGGACGAATAACCGGTACCGAAATCATCAATGGCCAACTTCACGCCCAGGTCGCGCAGTTGCTGGAAGGTCGCGATGATGTGTTCAACGCTGTCGAGCAACTGGCTTTCGGTCAGCTCCAGCTCGAGGTATTGCGGGTCCAGCCCGGTTTCTTCGAGCACCTGACGAACCAGGCTGACCACCTTGCCCTGGCGCAACTGATGCACCGACAGGTTCACCGACACTCGAATCGGCGCCAACCCCTGACGCTGCCATTCACAGGCTTGCCAGCAGGCCTCGCGCAGCACGAACTCGCCCAGTGGCACGATCAGGCCGGTCTCTTCGGCCAGGCCGATAAAGTCCCCCGGCGGCACCATGCCCCACTGCGGATGCTCCCAGCGGATCAACGCTTCGGCAGCATTCAGCTTACCGGTGGCCAGGCACAGTTTCGGTTGGTAGAACACCGTGAGCTGGCGCTCCTCTATAGCCTTGCGCAGGTGGTTTTCCAGCTGTAAGCGCTCCAGGGTGCTGGCTTGCAGGCTGTCGGTGTAGAACTGGAAATTATTACCGCCCAGATGCTTGGCGTGCTGCATCGCCATGTTCGATTGGCTGACCAGCGCGGAAATTTCCCGTGCATTGTCCGGCAACAGGCTGACGCCCATCGAAGCACTCACTACCAGCTCATGCCCATCCACCGTCACCGGCACGCGCAGCTTGGCCAACAGTCGTGTGGCGACTCGCGCCAGGCTCGAGAGGTTGCCATAAGCGTCGAATAACACGGCGAATTCGTCCCCGGACAGGCGTGCGATGGTGTCGGCCTCGGGCAAGGCGTTGATCAGGCGGCGCGCCACTTTCTGCAGCAATTGGTCGGCGACTTCATGGCCCAAACTGTCATTGAGCAGCTTGAAGCGGTCCAGGTTGATATGCAGCAGCGCTAGGCTGCGCCCGCCCTGACGCACGCGCTGATGAGCCTCGCGCAGCCGTTCGCGGAACAGCGAGCGGTTGGCCAGGCCGGTCAATTCGTCATAGTGGGTGAGGTAGCGCATGCGCTCTTCGGACTCACGCCTGGCCGAGAGATCGGCGAAGAAACCCACGATATGGCTGACTTTCCCCCGAACATCGCGCACCACGTTCAATTGCAGCCACTGCGGGTACAGCTCGCCGTTCTTACGCGTTTCCACCAGCTCGCCCTGCCAGGTGCCGTGGCTGAGCAGCGCCTGGCGGATCACCGGGAAGTGGCGGCGGGCATCACGACTGCTGGGCAGCTCCACGACATTGCGGCCGATCATGTCGTCGGTTTCAAAACCGGTCACACGACTGAACGCCTGGTTGACGGCGACCAGCTTGTAGTCCGGGTCAAGAATCACGATACCTTCGCTGGCCGCCTCGAACACGGTCGACGCCAGGCGCTGTTGTTCCTCCAGCGCCTTGCCGGCGCTGATATCGCGGCGCGTGCCAAGCATGCGCGTGACTCGCCCGTTGGCCGTGCGCTCCACGGCACGGCCACGGTCTTCGATCCATACCCAGTGCCCATCGCCGTGGCGCACGCGGTATTCCACCTGATAGTCCTCGCTGCGGCCCTTAAGGTGTTCCACCAGCGCGCGCTTGAGCAGCGGCAGGTCTTCGGGATGCAGGCGCGGCTTGAGATGGCCGAGCATCGCCGTGACGTACTCCGGCTCCAGGCCGAACAATTCCTTGAGCTGGGTGTGGTGGACTTCGTCGGTTTGCAGGTTCCAGTCCCACAGGCCAAGCTCACTGGCTTGCAGGGCCATGGCAAGGCGCGCTTCGCTTTTATTCAGGGCCAGGCTGGCGGCGTCCAGCTCCTGGCTACGTTGCGCCACGCGGTCCTGCAGGCCGATTTGTGCGTCACGCAGTTCCTGCTCGACCTGGCGGCGCTGTTCGACTTCGCGCACCAACTCCTGATTGAGTTGTTCGCTGCGCTGCTGCGCCTGTTGCAGGTGCTCGATCAGCGCCTGGTTCTGGAAGCGTCGTAGCAGCCCGCGCTGGATCAGGCGATTGACCTGCCACGCCACCAGGCTCAAGGACGCCAGCAGGATCAGGCCCAGTACACCCCAACCGCGCTGCCGCGGGTCGCCGTTCCAGAACAGGTAGATGATCGCCGGCACCAGGCACGGCAAGGCGAAAGACAAAAACGCCGGCAGGCTCACGGCATAGGCCACGCTGGCCGACAGCGTCGCGGCGCCAATCAGGCCAAACACCCAGGCCTGTTGCATAAAGCTGTCCGCCGGCACCAGCGCGATGGCGGCAATAGCCAGGGTCAGGCCGCTGACCGCCGAGCCGAGCATGAACACGCGTCGCCATATCGGCTGGGCCTGGCGGCTGGGCATGGCTGAATCAAACGCCGCCACCTGGATCACGCGCATCGCCACCAGGGCCAGCAGCCAGACCAGCCAGATGCTGTCCAAGAGGTATTGCTTGGGGTTCCAGAGCAGCCAGGCGCAGACCAGGCCATTGACCAGCATCAACAGGGTCGGCAGCAGGGAGCCTTGATACAGCAGGCGCGTGCGCTCGACCGCCATCTCGGTGGCGTAGTGTTTGCGAAGAACCTGTGCGGGCGCCGCCGAGGGGTCGAGCAGATCGGTGCTGAGGGTCATAGGCAGTGTTCTTATAATGGTGAGCCCGAAACGTCGACGGAGCATACACAAGCAAGCGCTCCGGCCAAACTGCTCCACGTCATAAAAGCCGCACGCTCAGGCAGCGCAAACTCCGGAGCCAGACGGCTTGAACGAGACGCTGCGCGGGCTGCGACCGTTGACCGACCGGTCATCACCCCGACTGTTTTACGTCGACCACCCGGCATTGGTATTTGCCCCACTCTCCCGTGGGCCATAGAATGCGCCGATGCGCGATGATCTCTCTCTTTTGCTTAACTCCCTCAACGATGCCCAACGCCAGGCCGTAGCAGCCCCCGTTGGCCGTCAGTTGGTCCTGGCCGGTGCTGGCTCCGGTAAAACCCGAGTGCTGGTGCACCGTATCGCCTGGTTGATCCAGGTCGAGAACGCGTCACCGCATTCCATCCTGTCGGTGACCTTCACCAACAAGGCCGCTGCCGAGATGCGCCACCGCATCGAGCAGTTGATGGGCATCAGCCCGGCCGGCATGTGGGTAGGCACTTTCCACGGCCTGGCGCACCGCCTGTTGCGCGCCCATTGGCAGGAAGCGGGCCTGGCCCAGACCTTCCAGATCCTCGACAGCGATGACCAGCAACGCCTGGTCAAGCGGGTGATCCGCGAACTGGGCCTCGACGAACAGCGTTGGCCGGCGCGCCAGGCGCAATGGTTTATCAACGGCCAGAAAGACGAAGGCCTGCGCCCGCAACATATCCAGGCCAGCGGCGACTTGTTCCTGGCCACCATGCGCAGCATTTATGAAGCCTACGAGGCCGCCTGCGCGCGCGCCGGGGTCATCGACTTCTCCGAGCTGCTGCTGCGCGCCCTCGACCTGTGGCGCGACAACCCAGGGTTGCTGGCCCATTACCAGAAACGCTTCCGACACATTCTGGTGGACGAGTTCCAGGACACCAACGCCGTGCAGTACGCCTGGTTGCGCCTGCTGGCCAAAGGTGGCGACAGTCTGATGGTGGTGGGTGACGACGACCAGTCGATCTACGGCTGGCGTGGCGCGAAAATCGAAAACATCTACCAGTACTCCGAAGACTTCCCGGACGCGGTCACCATCCGCCTGGAGCAGAATTACCGCTCCACAGCCGGGATCCTCAAGGCAGCCAACGCCTTGATCGCCAATAACACCGGGCGACTGGGCAAAGAGCTGTGGACCGACGGCGGCGAAGGCGAAGCGATCAACCTGTACGCCGCGTTCAACGAGCACGATGAAGCGCGCTACGTGGTAGAAACCATCGAAAGCGCGCTGAAAACCGGCTTGGCACGCAGCGACATCGCGATTCTTTACCGCTCCAACGCCCAATCGCGGGTATTGGAAGAAGCCTTGCTGCGCGAGCGCATCCCGTACCGCATCTATGGCGGCCAGCGCTTCTTCGAGCGTGCCGAAATCAAGAACGCCATGGCTTACCTGCGTTTGCTGGAAGGTCGTGGCAACGATGCGGCGCTGGAGCGCGTCATCAATATCCCGGCGCGTGGCATCGGCGAGAAAACCGTCGAGGCGATTCGCGACCACGCTCGCCATGCCGATGTGTCGATGTGGGAAGCCATGCGCTTGCTGATCGCCAATAAAGGCCTGACCGGTCGTGCAGCGGGCGCACTGGGCGTGTTTGTCGAGCTGATCGAGAACCTGTCGGCCAAATGCGCGGAAATGCCGCTGCACCTGATGACTCAGACCGTTATCGAACAGTCCGGCCTGATCGCCTACCACGAAGCGGAAAAAGGCGAGAAAGGCCAGGCTCGGGTAGAAAACCTTGAGGAACTGGTGAGCGCCGCCCGTGCGTTCGAAAACACCGAGGAAGACGAAGAGCTGACTCCGCTCGCCGCATTCCTCGGGCATGCGTCGCTGGAAGCCGGCGACACCCAGGCCGATGAGCATGAAGACAGCATCCAGCTGATGACCTTGCACAGCGCCAAGGGCCTGGAATTCCCGTATGTGTTCCTGGTCGGCATGGAGGAAGGCCTCTTCCCCCACAAGATGAGCCTGGAAGAACCTGGCCGTCTAGAGGAAGAACGTCGCCTGGCCTACGTCGGCATCACCCGCGCCATGCAGAACCTGGTGATGACCTACGCCGAAACCCGACGCCTGTACGGCAGCGAGACCTACAACAAGGTGTCGCGCTTCGTACGTGAGGTGCCGAAGGGTCTGATTCAGGAAGTGCGCCTTTCCAACAGCGTCAGCCGCCCGTTCGGCGGAGGCCAGCAGCAAAGCGCCAGCAGCCTGTTCGCCGGCTCAGAAATTCCGGAAACCCAGTTCAGCCTTGGCCAGCAGGTCAGGCATTCGGTGTTCGGCGAAGGCGTGATCCTCAACTTCGAAGGCGCGGGTGCCCAGGCGCGGGTGCAGGTGAACTTCGCCGAAGGCAGCAAGTGGCTGATGATGGGTTACGCGAAGCTCGACGCCATTTGAAACATCTGCCTACATGAAGGTGATTGGCCCGCCCTTGTTTTTAGCAAGCGCGGGCCAATATCTGTAATAAGTCCTACAGACCTTTCTGGGCCGGTCCTACGCAAAAGCCCGAAACATTATGTCGCTAGCCACTGTCACTGCACCTGTGCAACATGGCGCGCGTGCAATCCACAAATGAGAATTCCCTTTATGAAACGTTTTCTTAGCATCGCCATGGCGTTGTGCATCGGCCTGACGATGAGCATCGACGCCAACGCCAAGCGCTTCGGTGGCGGCAAAAGTTCGGGGGCAGCACCGACTCACCAGACCAGCCAAATGGCTCCATCCGGCGGTGCTGCGGCTACCGCAGGCGCAGCCGGTGCTGCGGGCGCTGCTGCCAAGGCTGGCGGTGCTTCGCGCTGGTTAGGCCCTCTGGCCGGTATCGCCGCCGGTGGCCTGCTCGCGTCCATGTTCATGGGGGGCGGCTTCGAGGGCATGCAGATTTTCGACATGCTGATCCTGGCGGTCATCGCCTTTATGATCTTCCGCTTTATCGCTGCCCGTCGCCGCAAGCAGCAGGAGCACCTGGCTCCCGCCGGCGCGCCGATGCAGCGTGAAGCGTTCGAGCAAAAACCAGCCATGGGTTCGATCTTCGGTGGTTCGGCAGCACCTGCTGCAGCCCGCCCGGTGATCAACGCACCGGCCTGGTTCAACGAAGAACGTTTCGTCGAAGCGGCCCGCAGCCACTTCCAGTCCCTGCAGCAGCACTGGGACGCCAACGAAATGGACAAGATCGCCGAGTTCGTAACCCCGCAACTGCTGGAGTTCCTCAAGCGCGAACGTGCCGACCTGGGCGACGCTTTCCAGTCGACCTACATTGAAGACCTGCGCGTACAGTTGGACGGTGTGGATGATCGCGCCGACAAGACCATCGCCACACTGACGTTCAGCGGTGTGTCTAAGACCTCACGCTTCGACCAGGGTGAAGTGTTCAGCGAAAGCTGGAACATGGAACGCCCACAAGGCGAGAACCAGCCATGGCTGGTCGCCGGTATCCGCCAGAACGGCTGATCCCCGCACGCTTGAGCAGGCAGTCACAAAAAACCCCGGACCTGTCCGGGGTTTTCTATTTCACGGTTGCACTTATAGCGAGCTACTGTATAAAACGCCCCTATAAACCGCGCCATCTAGCAAGAGGATCCCGGCCGTGGAAGAAATCATCGAACAATTGCGTGAAGCCAACGAACCGGTCCCGGTTCCCCTGGAACTGCCTGATGAAGATCAGATTGTGGAAATCGAGGAACAACTGTTCATCGACATCCCGTTTGTCTTCCGGGAATTCCTGCTGACCGTCAGCGACGTGGTGTACGGCAGCCTGGAGCCGGTGACTGTCACCGACCCACAATCCCACACCTACCTGCCGGACGTGGCAGCAAACGCTTGGGATGCCGGCGTTGATCGCAGCATGATCCCGATCTGCCAGGACGGTGACGACTATTACTGCGTCGAGGAAGACGGCACGGTGGTGCTGTGGTCTGGCGAAGAAGAACTTGTCACCGAAGAAACCTGGGAATCGGTGTGGCACTGGGCGCGGGACGTCTGGCTGGAAAGCTGAGTTCACACCCAGGCCGGTGTGAGTGCTCTGGCGTATCCTTGTGATTATCCAGCGTCTCCAGCAATGCGACCTGCATCCGCGTATGCACGCGGATGAACCACCGCCAGAGCACGGCCGCCACCGCTGCCGTGACCACGGCGATCAGCACCAGCAACTTGTTGGTCGGCAGGATACTGGCCGACAAGGCTGCCAATAGCAGGAAAATCACCAGCAGCGAGAGGATTGGGATCAGCTCCGCAATCACCCGCCGCACGCGCTGAGTATGCCGCCCGGCCATTTCCGGCTTCACGCTCATCTCCGCCAGCAGCATCGACAGCGCCTTGAGCTTGCGGTACGCCGCGATCAGGAAGAGCAGCGACACCAGCATCACGCCCTCGCCCTATGGCTGAATGCTGCGCAGCCATTCGCCATACATGCCGAACACTCGGCTCATGCGCTTGGGCATGACCGCCGCGGGTTAACACCGCGACTTCCGGCAGAAAGCCGGCGCAAGATATGGAAACAGATCGGTAGAAGCGTGACGGCAAGCCGCCCACCGGCGTCCCGTTAGGGATGGCGCTGCAAAGATTCCAGCACCCGCAGAGGTGCCCCCCCAACCAATGCCTACAACCCGTGAGTGTGCTATGGAACCCGGAAACGCCCAGCTGTCGATGACGGTATTGATGACCCCTGACATGGCCAACTTCTCAGGCAATGTCCACGGCGGTACCCTGCTCAAATACCTCGACGAAGTCGCCTACGCCTGCGCGAGCCGTTATGCCGGCCGCTATGTCGTCACGTTGTCGGTCGACCAGGTGATTTTCCGCGAGCCGATCCATGTCGGCGAACTGGTGACGTTCCTCGCGTCGGTCAACTACACCGGCAACACCTCGATGGAGGTGGGCATCAAGGTGGTGACCGAGAATATCCGCGAGCGCTCGGTGCGCCATACCAACAGCTGCTTCTTCACCATGGTGGCCGTGGACGACCAGCGCAAACCGGCCACCGTACCGCCGCTGCAACCGCACAACAGCGAAGACAAACGCCGGTTCGTGCAAGCCCAGCAGCGCCGCCAGATCCGCCAGGAGCTGGAAAAGCGCTACCAGGAAATCAAGGCGGACGCCCTATAAGCCCTTTTCCCTTGTAGGGGCGAACAAACCCCGCCCCTACAACCGCCAGCACTGATCGTAGTGGGCGCACACATCAAATCGCTGATCCAACTGGCTCATGCGCTCAATGTGATGGTTAACGATGTCTACCATCACCGCTTTGCTGGTGTTCTGATAGTACTGCGCCATCAACTTGTCGTTCGCCTTGACGCGCTCGACCACGGCGGCGTCTGTCGGGTTTTGCCACTGCTCCAGAATGGCATCTTCGGTGCCGCTCAGCCGCATGCGGTAAACCCTCTCATAAAGCTCAAGAGTCCGCGCCTTGCGGCCGGCCAACTCCTGATTCACCCGTGCATAGTTCTGACGGTACTCAGCCCAATAGGCCTCGGGTGGAGTGAATTGGCCAAGTTTCGCCTTGCGCTCGGCGATCGCCTCTTCGGTGGCTTGCGGGCGCTGCGCTGTGTCTGGCTCCATCAACGTGATGAGCTGCATATGGGTTTCAACGATCGCGTTGATCAACGCGGTACGGTGTGGCGTGACGGGGATAACCTTACCGAATATCGGGCTTTTGCCTGCGCACGATGGCATGCCGTTCTCGAATATCGGCTGTGGAATGCGCACGTCCTTGCCATTAGATCGGGCCAGGCGCTGCAACGAAGTCGTGCAAACCCCCCGCGCCATGTCAAAGGTCACTTCATACTCTTCCCCTGCCTTTGGCGTGATGCTCAGTGCTTTGCCGCAAACGTAGCTACCCCCATTGGTATTAATCATCAACATCGTCTCTTTGCCAGGCGCCAGCTTGAACTCCAGCAACCCCCTGGCCTTGGCTGGCGGAGGGACGGACATGTCGACACGCCGCCGGGTATCGACCAGGAAAATATTATTCAGCATGCCAGTGGTCTGGCCCATACAGTGCTGAGCGTCGTAGACGTCGATGGTGGTATTGGACGTATTAGAGATGAAACGCAGCTTGGCGGCATCAGGCTCGGTGGCGTCAGGGTAAGTGCCGTTCACACTGCAACCGGCCAGCAGCGACATCAGCACCAGGGCGGTTAGCGCCCGCAGCGAAGGGAATAAGGGAGACATGGTTCTTCCTTGAAAAACACAGGGGATGAAGAAGCGTCCGATATTAACGGACGCCCTTTGCCTGGCTCAATCAGGAATGATCCTACAGGCCGATGGCCGTGGCTTCAAAACGCACCCGAGGATGGGCGATACGATCCTGGGCGCGCACCAGCTCCAGCTCGTAACTGGCGCAAGCCTGGGTCTCCAGCAGCACTTCATGCACCGCTGCGGCGGTGAACTCAAAGGCGGCCAGGAGGCTATCGCCCAACAAAACGCGCGCCAGGAATAGCCCCGAGGTCAAATCGCCAACGCCCACTGGCTGACGCGCAAACGCCAGCAGCGGTCGGCGCAGGTGCCAGCAGCCTTCGGCGGTCACCAGCAGCATTTCGAAACCATCCGGCAGTTTGCCGGGGTAATCCAAATGCTTGACCAATACTGCCTTCGGCCCGCGCGCCAGCAACGCTTTGGCCATGGCCAGGCAATCGAACAACGATTGCGGCTTGCGCCCGGCAAAGCTGTCCAGCTCCAGCTGGTTGGGGCACAGGAAGTCAGCCATGGCCGCGGCTTCGTCCAACAGGAAATCGCTGACTTCCTGGGGCACAATGCAGCCTTTCTCCGGGTGGCCCATCACCGGGTCGCACAAATACAGGGCTTTGGGGTTGAGGGCCTTGATGCGCGCCACGCCGGTGAGGATCGCCCTGCCCTGGTCCGCACTGCCGAGGTAGCCGGACAGCACGGCGTCGCAGTTGCCAAGCTCGCCGATCGCGGCGATGCCTTCCACCAGCGCCGGAATCTGCTGCGGCGCCAACACTTCGCCCGCCCACTGGCCATACTGCGTATGGTTAGAGAACTGCACCGTGTTCAATGGCCAGACGTTCACCCCAACCCGCTGCATGGGGAACACGGCGGCGCTGTTTCCGGCGTGGCCAAAGACGACATGGGACTGGATCGCAAGCAGATGAGGTGTGCGTTTCATGCAGGGGATTCCGTCAAGCCGTTGAAATTCTGGGCGCGCAGTATGCGACTAAACACGGCCTATACGACAGACCGGCGACACAGTTAAGCTGCTCTCACTTTGTTGGAGTTCATCGCATGCTGACCCTGGGAAACATCTTCGTGTTGATGCTGCTGGCGACCGGCGCCGCCTGGGTGTGGCACAACCACGGCTTGCGCGAACGGGCGCTGGAGCGGGTCAAGCAGCATTGCGCCAAGCTCGACATCGAACTATTGGACGGCGCGGTGGCGCTCAAGCGCATCGGTTTTGTGAAGGATGCCAACGGTCGACGGCGCCTGGCACGTATCTACAATTTCGAGTTCACCGTGACCGGCGAAACCCGCCATCCTGGGACGATTACCCAATTTGGCGCCCACAGTGCACATATCGAACTCGCGCCCTACCCGTTCGAGATCAAGACGCCGCTGCCTAGCGCCGAGGTGATCGAGCTGAGCCAGTGGCGCCAGGACCACGGCACCAAGAACCGTCAGTAACGGCAGGCCGCTAATGCAGCCTGCAACGCGGCCAAGTCCTGTGGCTCGCTGAAAATCAACTCGACCCGCGAATCACGACGCCACTCACTGGGTTGCCAGACGAGCGGGCTGTTATCCACAGCGTTGGCGCTAACCCAACCTTCTGTGCTGTGGATAACCAGCTTGGCGCGGCGCCATTCAAGGTGTGTGAGCCATTGATACAGGCGCTGCGCATCGAATTGCTGGCTCGGGTGCCAGCGCCAGCCGATACTCCAGCCGCCCTCTTGGGCTTGGCTGAGGCAAATCGGCAACGTAGGATCGCTCCAGATGGCCGGCATTTGCGCCAGGCCTTTTGGCACTTCTAAGTTATCCACAGCGCTGCTCGCGTGTTCGTGCAGGCCAGGCAATTGCTCCAGAGGCAGCCGGGCCTGGCGCGTCCAGTAAAGCGGACATTCCGGTAACAACCGCTCAATCGCCTGGCGCTGTGCGGCGTCCAGCGCTTCATCCTTGTTCAGTACCAGCAGGCCTGCACGGGCCAGCGCTTCCTGTTGCGCTGGCGGTAAGGGTTTGCCTGCCGCCAGGGCCTGCGCATCCAACACCATCACGCAAGGCTGAACGGCCAGCACCTCCTGCCACGGCGCTGCGCGCAACTGCTTGAGCAATTGCGCCGGATGGCCCAGGCCCGACGGTTCGATAAACAGCCGATCAGGCTTGGCCTTGCGCAACAAGCGACCAAGCCCTACCTGAAACGGGGCTCCATTCACACAGCACAGACAGCCTCCGGCGACTTCGCCCAGGGCAATGCCGTCGTCATCCTGAGTGAGCAAGGCGGCGTCCAGGCCGATCTGCCCGAACTCATTGATCAGCACGGCCCAGCGCTCGTGTGCCGGGCGCTGGGCGAGCAGGTGCTTGATAAGGCTGGTCTTGCCGACGCCCAGGGCCCCGGCAATCACGTGGGTAGGAATGTTCTGGAGCATGAGGGGCATCGTTCGGACCGTGTAAAGCGTTTGATCCTACGCGGTTATGCGAGCCAATCCAGTGTCAGGATCAAGCGGCGTTCATCGGCTTTGAGGGCTGGCGAGCGGTGAATCAAACCGTGGCCTTCGTTGCCATGCCATTTGGTGCCCTTGAGCAGGGCGACTTCGCCGCAGTGGATCTGTTCGATACGCTCGCTGGGCTCCGCGTCCGGTTGGCTCAGCTTGCGACGGTCCATCACGCCTTCGCGCAACCACTGGCTGCCGATGCCGGCATAGGTGGTGATCAACCGCACAGGCACATGATCGACGTGAAAACGCGGGCACATGGCCTTGTCCAACAGTCGCAGCCGCACACCAATGCGCTTGGCACCCAGCAAGCAGGCAAACGCGCTGACCAGCCACGATACATCGGCGACAAAGCCTTCATAGCCTTCAAGATCGCGGCAACTGGACGCCAAGCCCTGCACGTTGGGCACGGCGTCTTCGTTGTTGAGCTCAATGACCATGGAATCGGCCAACGGCTCATTGAGCGCCACCAGCAAGGCGCCGAACTCAGCGATGTGCAGCGGCAACTGGCGCTGCCACAACGCCAGGTTCACGCCGTCTTCGAGAATGTCAGAGAGCGCCAGCGGCGTTTCACCAAAGGCCTGGCGAATTACGGGGCGCAGGGGAATCACCGGGGCCAGCATCAGGCGGCAGCCTCCTCATACCAGGGGCCAAAAGGATCGGCCAGCAGGCGCCAACCTTCGACGCCCACGGCCATTTCTTCATCGTTGAGCAGGCAGGCGTCCAACTCGGCGCGCATCAGGGCGAAATCAATGTTTTGCCCGATAAACACCAGTTCCTGGCGACAATCGCCGGTGCTCGGTTGCCAGTTACCCATGATCGCCGCGACGCTTTCTTCGTCCTGCGGCCACTGGCTTTTCGGCACAAAGCGCCACCAGCGGCCGGCAAAACCATGGCGCATCAAGCCGCCGGCCTGGGACCAACTGCCCGCGTCCTGATGCTTGCTGGCCAGCCAGAAAAAGCCCTTGGAGCGCAGCAGTTTGCCGTTAACCCAGGGCCGGTCGATAAAGTCGAAAAAACGCTGCGGATGAAAGGGGCGGCGGGCACGGTAGGCGGTGGACGCGATGCCGTACTCTTCGGTTTCCGGCACGTGGTCACCGCGCAGTTCCTGCAACCAGCCGGGGGCTTGGGCGGCGCGTTCAAAGTCGAAACGCCCAGTGTTGAGGATCTTATGCAACGGCACTTCGCCCATGACCATCGGGATGATTTCCGCCTGGGCATTAAGGCGCTCGAGGATCGCTATCAACTCTTCGCGTTCGCGGCTGCTGATCAGGTCGATCTTGCTGATGAGGATCACGTCGGCGAATTCGATCTGCTCGATCAGCAGGTCGGTGATGGAGCGTTCGTCTTCTTCACCGAGGGTTTCGCCGCGTGAGGCCAGGCTTTCAGCAGCCTGATAGTCGAGCAGGAAGTTCATCCCGTCGACCACGGTAACCAGGGTGTCCAGGCGCGCGATGTCGGCCAGGCTTTGTTCGTTTTCATCACGAAAAGTGAAGGTTTCGGCCACGGGCAAGGGTTCGGAGATGCCGGTGGATTCGATTAGCAGGTAATCGAACCGACCTTCCTTGGCGAGCTTTCCGACTTCTTCCAGCAAGTCTTCCCGCAAGGTGCAGCAGATGCAGCCGTTGCTCATTTCCACCAGCTTTTCTTCGGCGCGGTTGAGCGTGACGTCGCGCTGGACTTCGCTGCCGTCGATGTTGATTTCGCTCATGTCGTTGACGATCACTGCCACCCGCAGGTTCTCACGGTTGCGCAGGACGTAGTTGAGCAGCGTGCTTTTACCGGCGCCGAGAAAGCCGGACAACACAGTAACGGGGAGACGATTGGGCATCAGGACTTTCTCATCAGGCCGCCCGGTAAAGCCAGGCTGTGCCTTTATGTTATAGTATAACAACACAAATAAGCCAATGCCGTCTTGCTTGCCACGACGAAGGGCGCAATGCTTGAACACTTCCCCAACCTTGAGAATCCCGATGAAATACTGGGTGTGCGCCCTGTTATCGGTGGCGGCAGGAACTGCCTGCGCCCAAGCGCCGAGTCTGCTGGCCAACTGCACGCGCAGCGCCAACCTGCTGGCCTGCGTCGACCCATTGGGTAACGCCTACAGCGTAGCGACAGTCGGCAGCACCACGTACTTGCGCGGGTACGAGGTGATCGGCAAACGCTATTGGGCTCAGACCAACAGCCGTTACGGGCAACTGACGTTCTTTACCGGGCTGGCATCGGACGGTGAGGCATGGGTCGGCTACACGCGGCGCGTGGGCTGGACCACCCTCAACCGGTTTTCCAGTTCGGGCGGCGCCAGCGCCAAATTCATCTGCAGCCGCATGACCGGCTGTTAGACCTGACCGTTCTTCTGCTCCTGCACCCACGCCATGTAGCTGTTCATCGGTGGGTTCTTCTGGAAATACTTTTTCAGGCCTTCAAACAGCCCCTCCGCAACCGCCTGTTGGTGGCGCACGGTAACCAGGCGCGCACTGTCCCGTGCATTGGAGATAAACCCGGTTTCCACCAGGACCGACGGCACGTCCGGTGACTTGAGCACCGCAAACCCAGCCTGTTCCACGCGCTTCTGATGCAGGCTGGTGATGCCTTCCAAGCTGCCCAAAATCGAACTGCCCAGCTGCAAGCTGGAGGCGATCGTGGCATTCATCGACATGTCCAGAATCACCCCAGCCAGCATGGGGTCCTTGTCCTTCAGGTTCAGCAGGCGGGTGGCCCCGAGCAAATCTGCGCCGTTTTCTCGTTGCGCCATGAATCGCGCCGTGGCTGAAGTGGCGCCACCTTCGGATAGGGCATACACCGACGCGCCTGACGCGGTGATCCGCGGCGCCGCATCCGCATGCACTGAGATGAACATATCGGCATTGTGCTTGTGGGCGATTTCCACGCGCTTGCGCAGCGGTACGAAGAAGTCGTCGTTGCGCACCAACTTCACGTCAAAGCCCTTTTCACGCTTCAAACGTTTGGCCAACAACTGGGCAATGGACAGCACCACGTCTTTCTCGCGCTGGCCTTTGGAGCCGACGGCGCCTGGGTCCTTGCCACCGTGGCCGGGGTCGACCACCACGATGATGTCGCGCTTGGGGTGCGCCTTATCCACTAACGGCGCAGGTTCGGCGGCGATTTGTCGAGGCGCCTGGGTGGCGCTGGTCAGGTCCAGTACCAGGCGATGGCCCTGGCCGTCCTGGGGTGGCAATAGAAAGCTGTTGAGCTGCATCGGCGACGCCAGGTCCAGCACGATGCGCGTATCGCTTTTGCCGAAATGCCCGGAGCGGATTGAGGTGATCCCGCTGTCCTTCAACGCCAACTGAGTGAAATCACCACTGAGCCCGGCGCCGCTCAGGTCGATGATCAAACGCTCCGGTGCGCTCAGGGTAAACGTCTTGTATTGCACCGGGCCGCTGAGGTCGAACACCAGCCGAAGCTTGTCGTCCGAGCGCCACAAGCGGGCGTTGCGTATCTGCGTGGCGTGGGCCGTAAACGGCAGAGTGAAAAGAGGGCTGGCCAAGAGCAGGTTCAAGAGCTGACGTCTGTGCATACGAATACCGCAAATAAAGGAGCGTCCCTACTCGACATGACTGAAAAAAGGCAGGAGCAGAAAAATCATCGTCGACTCAATAGTTATAATATAACATGTCTTTTTATTTCCAACGATGGACCTGCTCATGAATGCGCTGACTCTGCCGGATATCGCCGCGCAGGCTTCACGCCAAGCCTTGCCACTCGATTGGGTGGGCATGTGCGGCATCGCGTTGCCGATCCTGATCAACGACCAGCACCTGACGGCCACCGCCGACGCTGGCGTGAGCCTGGACGATGGCAGCGCCCGTGGCATTCATATGTCACGCCTGTACCTGGCGCTGGAAATGCTCGACCAGCAGTCCCTTACGCCCGCACATCTGCGTAATGTACTGCAGCGGTTTCTCGACAGTCATGAAGGTTTATCTAAGAACGCCTACCTGCGTATCCACACGGATTTGCTGCTGAAACGCGCCGCCTTGGTCAGCCCCTTGGCCGGATGGAAGCGCTACCCGATCAGTATCGAAGCGCGTCTTGAAAACCAGATGTTCCACGTGGAACTAAAAATTGACGTTATTTATTCCTCAACCTGCCCCTGCTCTGCTGCCCTCGCCAGGCAATTGATTCAGCAGCAATTTGTCGAAGACTTTGGCAACACCCCGTTGCGGCACGACGACGTGTTGAGCTGGCTCGGCAGCGCCAACGGCATCGTCGCCACGCCCCACAGTCAGCGCAGCAATGCGCAATTGCATGTCCAACTGCAAGGCGAGCAATTACCTATTACAGAGTTAATCGATAAGGTCGAAGCCGCCCTCGGCACCGCCGTACAAACCGCTGTAAAACGTGCGGACGAACAAGCCTTCGCCCTGGCCAATGGGCAGAACCTGATGTTCTGCGAAGACGCCGCCCGCCGCGTGAACCTCGCCTTGAAACGCTCGGATGCCGTCAAAGCCTTCCACCTGAAAGTGATCCACGCCGAAAGCCTGCACGCGCACGATGCCGTGGCTGAAAGCCGCTGGACGAGAAACCCTGCATGATCACCTGCACCGCTTTGCGCTGGGGCGCCCCAGGCCAACCGCTGACACCCGCCATAAACCTCACCCTGGAAAAAGGCAGCCTGACCGGCATCATCGGGGCCAACGGCACCGGTAAAAGCAGCCTGCTCAAGGTCATCGCCGGCCTGCAAAAACCTCTGGCGGGCAAAGTCAGCGTGGACGTTCCACGCCGTGGCGGCCTGTCGTTCCTGCCCCAGCAGCAACAACTCGACCGCCAATTCCCCATCAGCCTTCAAGAATTGGTCGCCGCCGGTTTCTGGGGCACTCAACTCTCCCCGCCACAACGTAGCCAGCGCCTTGAGGCGGTATTGCAAGACTGGTGCCTCAGCGGCCTGGAGCACCGCCCGTTGATGGCCTTGTCCGGGGGCGAATTGCAGCGCGCCCTGCTCGCCCGTATGAGCCTGGCCGAATCGCCCGTGTTGTTGCTCGACGAGCCTCACGCCGCCCTCGACGAAGAAGGCCAGGCGCTGTGCTGGAAACACATCCACGCCTGGCAAGCGCAAGGCCGCACGCTGATCGTCGTCTGCCATGACCTTGCGTCCGTGCGCCAGCACACCCAGCAAGTGGTGCAAATCAAAAGCACCGGCTGCGTGTTTGGCCCGAGCAAAGAGCTGATCCGCCCGCAACCTCAGATGCAGGTGGCCTGATGCATTTCGCCGCCCACCTGTGGATGCCCTTCGTCGACTTCGTCTTCATGCGTCGCGCCTTGATTGGCGGCCTGGTACTCGCCTGCAGCACCGCACCGTTGGGCGTGTTTTTGATCCTGCGGCGCATGAGCCTGATCGGTGACGCCGTCGCCCACGGCATTCTGCCCGGCGCCGCGCTGGGTTTCTGGTTTGCCGGGCTCAGCCTGCCCGCCTTGACCATCGGTGGCCTCGGTGCAGGCCTTAGCATGGCTGGCCTGTCCGCCTGGATCACACGTCGCACAGGCCTGCGCGAAGACGCCAGCCTCGCTGCCATCTACCCCATCTCGCTCGCCACCGGCGTGCTGATCCTCGGCATCGCCGGCAAGCGCCTGGACCTGCTGCACCTGCTGTTCGGCTCCGCCTTGGCCGTGGACCAAACCACCCTCACTGGCATGCTCTGGGTCACGGGTTTCAGCCTGATCGCCATGGCTGTGATCTATAAGCCGCTGCTGCTGGACACCCTCGACCCACTGTTCCTGCAAACCGTCAGTCGCCTCGGCCCACTGGCTCACGGGCTGTTCCTGACCCTGGTGGTGCTGAACCTCGTGATCGGCTTCCAGGCCATCGGCGCCTTGATGGTGGTGGGCCTGATGATGTTGCCGGCCATCGCTTCACGTTTCTGGAGCCGGCGCCTGCCCGTGTTGATCGCAGTATCGGCAGTGCTGGGATGCGTGTCGGTGTGGCTGGGTTTGTTGCTGTCGTTCTACTACTCGTTACCCAGCGGCCCGGCCATCGTGCTGGTGGCGGGTGCAGGGTATCTGCTGTCCGTTGTCTTCGGTCCGGTGCACGGCTTGCTGCGCCGCCCGCCCTTGCTGTCATCCCAATGAGGTGTTTCCCGATGCGCGCTCTACTCGTGCTGTTCAGTCTCGTCTTGTCCTTATCGACGGCTCAGGCTGCAGACAAGCTTCAGGTGGTCACCAGCTTCAGCATCCTCGATGACATCACTCACCAGATCGGTGGCGATCACATCCAGATCAGCAATATGGTCGGCCCCGACGCCGACGCCCACACCTACGAGCCAACGCCGGACGATGCCAAAGCGCTGCTCAAGGCCAGAGTCATCATCAAGAACGGCCTCGGCTTCGAGCCTTGGCTGGACCGCCTGGTAACCAGCACCGAAACCAAAGCCACCGTGGTCACTGCCAGCAAAGGCGTGATCTCCCACACCATGGATGAAGACGGCGAAACCATTCCCGACCCACACGCCTGGCATAACCTGGCCAATGCCGAAATCTACGTGAACAACATCACCAAGGCGCTGATCGCTGCCGACCCCGTCAACAAGGCCGACTATCAGCGCAACAGCCAAACCTACCTGAAAGAAATCCACCGCCTGCTCGCCGAGGCCAAGACCAAGTTCGGCGCGCTGCCACCCGGCAACCGCCGCATCGTCACCTCCCACGACGCCTTCGGTTACCTGGGCCAGGCTTACGGTATCGAGTTCCTCGCCCCCCAAGGCCTGTCCACCGAACGTGAGCCGTCCGCTGCCGAAGTGGCTGCGCTGATCACTCAGATCCGCAAAGACAAAGTCAAAGCCGTGTTCATGGAAAACATCAAGGATTCGCGCCTGCTCAAGCAGATCGCTGATGAAAGCGGCGCGCAGATCGGCGGCACGTTGTACTCCGACGCCCTCGCCGCGGAAGGCCCGGCCAGCACCTTCACAGGACTGTTCGAATACAACCTCAACACCCTGTGCGCCGCGTTGGGCAAGCCATGATCCGCAAGAACCCGTCGGGCGATCTGCCCGTGATTGCCGAATCCGCCTACGTCGACAAAACTGCGATCATCTGCGGCAAAGTCATCATTGGCGAGAACGTCTTCGTCGGCCCCTACGCCGTGATCCGTGCCGACGAAGTCGACGCCAGCGGCACCATGGACCCGATCACCATCGGTGCCAACTCCAACATCCAGGACGGCGTGGTCATCCATTCCAAGTCCGGCGCGGCGGTGACGATCGGAGAATTTACTTCCATCGCCCACCGCTCCATCGTCCACGGCCCGTGCAGCGTTGGCGACCGCGTGTTCATCGGTTTCAACAGCGTGCTGTTCAACTGCGCCTTGGGTGACGGCTGCGTGGTGCGCCACAACTCGGTGGTCGACGGGCGCGACTTGCCCGCCGCGTTCTACGTGCCCTCCACCACCCGCATCGGACCCAATACCGACCTGTCGCAATTCCCGCCGGTGAGCGTCAGTGCCTCGGAGTTCTCCGAAGACGTGGCACGCACCAATGTCGATCTGGTGCGCGGCTACAAAGCCCTGCAAAACGAGTTCTGAACCATGAGCCGCCTGCTGATCCGCAACGCCCGCCTGGTGAATGAAGGCCAGGCATTCGACGCCGATGTATGGGTTGCCAATGGTCGCATCGAGAAGATCGCCAGCAGCATCGAAGGCTGCAACGCGACCGTGGCCATCGACGCACAAGGCCAATGGCTGCTGCCCGGCATGATTGATGACCAAGTGCACTTTCGCGACCCCGGGGCACCGGACAAAGGCAGTTTCTACAGTGAATCCCGCGCCGCGGTGGCCGGTGGCATCACCAGCTTCATGGACATGCCCAACACCCATCCGGCCACCCTGAACCTGGAAGCCCTGGCCGATAAAAAACGCCGCGCCGCACTGCACTCGGTGGCCAACTATGGCTTTCACTTCGGCGTGAGCAACGACAACCTCGACACCGTCGCCGCGCTCGACCCGCGGGAGGTGGCCGGGGTCAAAGTGTTCATGGGCGCCTCGACCGGCAACATGTTGGTGGACGATCCACGCATCCTGGAACGCCTGTTCGCCGAAGTGCCGACCATTCTGTTGGCCCATTGCGAGCACACGCCGAGCATCCAGGCCAACGAACTGCGCCTGCACGAACGCTTCGGCGAGCACATCCCAGCCGTGGCGCACCCGCTGATCCGCGATGCCGAGGCGTGCTATCGTTCCTCATCTTTTGCGGTGGAACTGGCCAAGCGTTATGGCACCCGCCTGCACGTATTGCATCTGACCAGCGCCCGCGAGTTGGCGCTATTCGAAGACAAGCCTCTGGCCGAAAAACGCATCACCGCCGAAGTCTGCCTGCATCACCTGCTGTTCGATGACCGCGACTATCACCGCCTCGGCCACCAGATCAAATGCAACCCGGCGATCAAGACCCGCGCCGACCGCGATGCCTTGCGCTTGGCCTTGTTGAGCAACCGGCTGGATGTGATCGGCAGCGACCACGCGCCGCATACCTGGGCGCAAAAACAGATGGGGTATCGCGAAGCGCCGTCAGGGCTGCCGTTGGTGCAGCACGCGTTGCCGGCATTACTGGAGTTGGTGGCGGACGGGCTGCTGCCCATCACCACCCTGGTAGCGAAGACCAGCCACCGCGTCGCCGACCTGTTTGCCATCCCGGACCGGGGTTATTTACGCGAAGGCTATTGGGCCGACCTGGTACTGATCAAACCCGAGCCCGAGGGAAAGCCCGTCAGCAGCCAGCCGATCCTGGCCCGCTGCGGTTGGACGCCCTTCGCCGAACGCAGCTTTCGCCACAGCGTCAGCACCACCCTGGTATCCGGCCACCTGGCCTGGCACAACGGCCAAGTGGTCGATAGCTGTCAGGGTTTACCCCTGCATTTTCTGCGTTAAGCGCGAGGCTTGACTGTACCGCAATCGTTACCCAACCACTGGGCATGGCTGTCCAGGCTGCCCTTCTGCTGGATCCCAGTGGCGTTGAAGGTGCCGTTGACGGTGGTGGTGAATTCCTTCTGGCTCTGGAACGTCGCCACGCCCGTGCCCTGGGCTTTCGGGCAACTGAAGCGGAATTTCCACTGGTTGCCGGTCTTGTCGGTCACTTCCTGTTTGCAGCCCGATTGCGGGTCGGTCAGGGGGATGGAATCGGAGGCGACCTGTGCCGGTGTAAGGCACACCTGCACACCTTTGCCGGCCATGTTGATGCCTTGTTTTTCGAGCATGGCACGCTGTTCGGGGGTCATCTGTTGCTTGAGTTGACCGAGGATCAGCGACAAGTCCGGCAGGTCCTGGTTATCGACTTTCATATTGCTGGTGGTCAATTCCCACAAGCCCGGCGCCAGCATCTGCGCCTGCGCTGCCACGGGCAGCGACAAACCAACAACCATGGCCAAACCTAGCAGACGAGCATTCATCGGGTAACTCCTGGGCAATTGTGGGCGTTAGACGCCGCAAAAGCGTCAGTGTTGCACGGCAAATAAAATAGCGACATTCGTGACCAGACATGGTCTGTTAGGCACTGGATTGCCTGGAGTACCGTCGTCCATGGATTTCTTTGGCCCGCACCTGCTTGCCTACTTCATTGCCACGCTGCACTTTCTCGGGACCCTCGCCGCGATTCATGCGGTGCTGACCGTCAGGACCGCCCAAGGCTCAATCGCCTGGGCCTTGTCGCTGATGTTCATGCCTTACCTCACGCTGATCCCCTACCTGATCTTTGGTCGCAGCACGTTCGATGCTTACATCCAGGCGCGTCGCCAGGCCAACCAGGAAATGCACAAGGCAATCACCGCACTGAACTGGCGCCCGTGGGTCGAGGAGGCCCTTGCTGCGCGTCACTCCAGCGCCTACGCCTCGCTGCGCGCCATGCCCAAGCTGGGCCGCATGCCGTGCCTGGCCAACAATGAGGTACGTCTGCTGGTGAACGGCGACGCGACCTTCAGCGCGATTTTTGAAGCCATCCGAAGCGCGAAAACCGCCGTGCTGTTCCAGTTTTTCATTATTCATGACGACGAACTGGGCCGCCAATTGCACATCTTGTTGAAGGAAAAAGCCGCTCAAGGCGTAGCCATTTACGTGCTGTACGACCGTATCGGCAGCCACGCCCTGCCTCATCGCTATGTGCATTCACTGCGTGAAGCCGGCGTGCATATCAAAGCATTCGCTACGCGCAGCGGCTGGCTCAACCGCTTCCAAGTCAACTTCCGTAACCATCGCAAGATCGTGGTGGTGGACGGCATCACCGGGTTTATCGGCGGGCATAACGTCGGCGATGAGTACCTGGGCAAAAAACCGCCGCTGGCGCCGTGGCGCGATACGCATGTGCAGGTCACCGGCCCGGTGGTGGCGTGCTTGCAGGAGTCGTTTGCCGAAGACTGGTTCTGGGCCGCGCGGGAACTTCCGCCATTGATTCTGCCGGACGCCTACCCCGAGGATGGCGTGCTTTGCCAATTGCTCGCCAGCGGCCCCGCCGACCCTTACGAAACCTGCTCACTGTTTTTCGTAGAAGCCATTCATGCAGCCACCCAACGCGTGTGGATCACCAGCCCGTACTTTGTGCCCGATGAGGCGGTATTCGCCGCCCTGCGCTTGGCGGTTCTGCGTGGTGTAGATGTGCGCCTGTTGCTGCCGTCACGGCCCGATCACCGCATCGTTTACGCCGCGTCCAGCCTTTATGCGTTCGAAGCCGTGCGCGCCGGGGTGCGCGTATTCCGCTACACGCCAGGTTTTCTGCATCAGAAGGTGGTGCTGGTGGACAGCGAAATCAGCGCCATCGGCAGCGCCAACATGGACAACCGCTCGTTCCGGCTAAATTTCGAAGTGATGCTGCTGACGGTCGACGAAGCGTTCGCTAAACAAGTCGAGCACATGCTGCTGGACGATTTCGCGCTGGCCCATGAGGTCAGCCAGGAAGAAAGCCGCGAGACACGCCGTCTTCAACAACTGGGCATGCGGGTCGCGCGGCTGATCTCACCCATCCTCTAAAGGCCAACACATTTGGATCGCTAACGTCCCGGTAGATCAGCGATAGACATCTTCCCGCGTCCACGGCAGTTCGTGACTGCCATCAGCATGGGGTTTCACCGCCAGAATCTGGTGCAGGTTGATCCAGCCTCGCGCAAACGCATACGCGCAACCCGCCAGGTACAACCGCCAAATGCGCAGCACTTGCTCCGGCACCCTTTTCGCCGCTGCCTCCAAGTTGTCTTCCAGGCGCTCGCTCCAATGGTCCAGCGTGCGGGCGTAGTGCAGGCGCAGGCTTTCGACGTCGACCACTTCCAGCCCGACTTCACTGATTTCGGCGGTCATCATCGCCAGGTGCGGCAGTTCGCCGTTGGGGAACACATAACGCTCGATAAACTCCCCCGCGCCGCGGCCCACAGGGCGACCGTCGGTGTGCTTGGCGGTAATGCCGTGGTTCATCACCAGGCCGCCTTCACGCACGGCGCCGTACAACGTCTTGCAGTACTCCGCCAGATTGGCGTGGCCGACGTGTTCAAACATGCCCACGCTGACCACCTTGTCGAAACGACCGTCTTGCGGCAGGTCGCGGTAGTCGAGCAGTTGCAGGTCCACCTGATCGTCCAGGCCCTCGGCTTTCACCCGCTCGCGGGCCAGTGCCAACTGCTCTTTACTCAAGGAGATGCCGAACACCTTGACCCCGAACTCCCGCGCGGCAAAACGCGCCAGGCCGCCCCAGCCACAACCGACGTCCAGCAAGTACTCGCCGGCCTGCAACCGCAATTTGCGGCACAAGTGGCGAAATTTGTCTTGTTGAGCCTGGTCGATGGATTCGCTGCCGGTTTCGAAATACCCGCAGGAGTACGCCATGTCCTGGTCCAGCCAAAGCTGGTAGAACGCGTTGGACAGGTCGTAATGGTAGGAAATAGCGGCTGCGTCAGTGGCCTTATCGTGAATCGAGCGCACCGGACGGGGTTCATCGTCGTGCACCAGCGCGTGACTCAGTTCATCACACACCCGGATCACTTCGCCAATAGAGCCTTCCAGCTCCAGCTTGCCTTCGATAAAGGCTTCGCCCAATGAGTTGAGCGTGGGATGGGTCAATTGGCTGACAACCGCGGGGTCCTTCACCACGATGGTCACGCTGGGCTCGGGGCCCAAGTTGAATTCATGGCCATCCCAGAGTCGCAGACGCAGCGGTAGCTGAAGATTCTGTAAGGCCGGTGGAAGTTGCGCGAGCATGAGTAGTCCCCCCGTGTTTCAGACGTCTGGCTTGAGGGTAGACCATCCGAAGACAAAGTAGGAGGCTATCGATTTGATAGCGCTCGCCTATAAGGCCCGGCGCTCGAGCAAGCCGTCCTGAACCCATTGTTTAAGCCACGTGATGGCCTGCAACGGTGCACCCTCTGCGTAACTGACTGCCAACGCTGCGCACAGTTCGGCGAAGTTCCAGCCAGTGGTCGCCATTCCCGCCAAGGCACAGGCTTCTTCGGGTTCCAAGCTACGGTAATGGCAAATATTCTGATGGCGCCACACCAGGCAGATCTGTGGCGGGCTCAACGGCTGGCTGTCGGGGAAATCCGACTCGTCCTTGCTGGCGCGCCAGATCGCTACGCTATTGAAATGACACAGCACCTGCTGCACCGATGGCGCCAGCGTGATCTGCAGCACCGGCCATTCTTCAGGTGGCAACAACGCCATATCGTTCAGCGTCAGCCGTTCGCCCTGCGGTGCATCAAAGGCCAGGGTAAACGCCCACTCCAACCGCGCCAGTTCCGCCAGCGGCGCACTTTGCTCCGCCACCAAATGCTCAAGGATAAACGCCGGGAAACGCTGACCCAGCCAGCGCAGGCTGTAATGGGCCGATGGGTAACGGCGCACATAGGCCTGGGTCAGCGAGGCGAATTCATCATCGCCCAACCAATAATGGATAGCGCGGAAATCATGCCGCAAAACTTCCTGCAGCCGCGCGATATAGGCGTTGTGGTAAATCGCCAGGCCCGTCTCTACATCCAGCGTCGGCCCGCCCATCAAGGTCGCGGCGAAGCCACTGCTGGCGTTCGGTGTGTCGGCTAACAGGTGCTGTTCGAAGGCCAACTGCCAATCGGTCAGGCGCATAAATGCCTCCTGGCCAGGGCCTTAGCGCCCAACTCACGGGCCTTGCTCAATTCGATGAGCAGCTCTTCAAAGGGTGGGAAATGGTCGTCGCGCTCCAGTAGCGTCGACACAGGCCCCAGGTGTTCAAGCGTTTGTTGATAAAGCGCCCACACCGGGTCACACACAGGATGGTCATGGGTGTCGACCACGTAGTCGCCGTAGTCCATATGCCCCGCCAGGTGCAGCTGGCGGATACTCCCAGGTGGCAGGTTGCGAATAAACGTCCAAGCGTCGAAGCCATGATTGCGCGAGCTGACATACACATTGTTGACGTCCAGCAACAACTGGCACCCCGACAAGTGAGCCAACGCGTTGAGGAATTCCCACTCGGTGAATTCGTCGGCCTTGGAGCGCACATAACTGGAGACATTTTCTAGCACCAGAGGGCGTTGCAACACGTCCTGCACTTGGCGCACGCGGGCAGCTACGTGGTAGAGGCTTTCTTCGGTGTAAGGCAGCGGCAGCAGGTCATGCAACTGGTGGGCGCTGCCGCGGCTCCAGCACAGGTGATCGGAAATCCATGCCGGCTGGATGCGCTCGGCGAGCTGTTTGATTTGCTTCAGGTAATCGGTATCGAGGGCATGGGGCCCGCCGATGGACAAGGACACGCCGTGCATCACCAGGGGATAGCGCTCGGCTATCGCATCCAGGTAGTACAAGGCTTTACCGCCCTGGACCAGATAATTCTCGGAGATCACTTCAAACCAATCCACGGGCGGCGATTGTTCAAGGATCTGCGGGTAGTACTCACTGCGTAAACCCAGGCCGTAACCGAGGCTCGCAAGGGGGGTAGGCATAAGACACTCCTGGGAGAGTGTCCGCAGCGGACGGTAAACCGCTGCGGTAGCACTCGGCTGCGATTACTCGCCGACTTTGCCGCCAGCGGCGTCACAGGCTGCCTTGGTCATGGCCTTGAAACCGTGACCCTTGCAGACAGCCTGCCCTTTGCAGGCATTTTCAGCGGTTTTGCAGTCGTTCATGCCTTTGCAGGAAGTTACGCCGTAGCAATGAACAGTAGCGTCGGCGGCCTGTGCCTGAGTGGCGACACCGGCAAACATAGTGGCGGCAGCGAGAGCCAGGGCAGCACCGGAAACGGCATTTTTGATGTTCATTTTGAAGTCCTCAAGGGTCAGTGTGGGTGTCGGTCTGAACGGATTGTTCAGTCTCGACACACCACTAGAGCGAGGTCCCTCGTCGGCGTTACAACACCTCTCAACTATTTCTGAACATTATTCCTCAAGCTTCAACAGTGGCTCCTGAAATCGCAACAGTCGCCCGGCATTGCCCAGTACCAGCAAGGTGCTGAGGTTATGCAGCACCGCCGCAATCATCGCGCCCGCCGCACCCAACCAACCGAACGCCGCAAACACGACGATGGCCAAGGTCCAGCCCAAGCCGATGATCACATTGACCTGCAACGTCTGCCGGCACTGGCGACTCAAGCGCACACAAGTACCCAGACGCCGCAGGTCGCTGCCGATCAGCACCACGTCCGCCGACGCCAAGGCGATATCCGCGCCGCCCGCGCCCATGGCCACGCCGACCACACCGGCCTTGAGCGCCAGGGAATCATTGATACCGTCGCCCACCACCATCGGGCGAAAACCGCTGCCGATTTCCCCTAGCACGCGGTTGAGCTTGTCTTCCGGCAGGGCCTGGGCTTCGACGTCGCTGATGCCCACCTCCAGCGCGAGGCTGTCGGCCACGCTTTGACGATCGCCCGTGAGCAGCAGTTGCCGACCGAGGCCGAGCTCGCGCAGCTCTTGCAGGGCTTGGCGTGCTTCCGGTTTGACACTGTCGGCCAGCAGCAGCCAGGCGAGAAATTGCCCGTTCAGCGCCAGCCCGGCGATCGGGCCATCGTGGTTCGGTACCGCCGTAGTGACAATGCCCAGTTGCTCGAATAACTCTGGCCGGCCCAAGGCCGCTTCGCCCTGCTGGGTTTGCGCCACGACGCCCAGCCCCTGGCGTTCGCGAATGTCCGTCAACACTTGCATCTGTTCCTGCGTCGCCAACCCCGCCAACGCCCGGCTGACCGGGTGGCTGCTGGCCGAGCCCAGGCTGGCCGCCAGGTTCAACATCACCTGCCGATCCGGCGCCGTGGTTTCGATGGATTGCAGACGCAAGGTGCCAAAGGTCAGGGTGCCGGTCTTGTCGACCACCAGTGAAGTCAGGTCCGCCAACTCCTCCAGAAACGCCGAGCTGCGAATCAGAATCCCATGCCGCGCCGCCACCGCAATGCCGGCAATCGCCGTGGCCGGCGCCGACAGCACCAGCGCACAGGGACATGCCGCCACCAGCACGGCGAGCATCGCCTGGGCGTCATTGGTCACAAACCAGGTCACCGCCGCCAGCAACAACACCAGCACCATATAGCTGCCGGCATAGCGCTCCAGCAGCCGCGTAATCGGTGGCTTGGAACGCTCGGCGTTCTGCATCAGCGCGATGACTTTGCCTAAGGTGGATTCGTTACCGGTGCGGGTCACCTCAATACGTAACAAACCGTCGAGGTTGATCGCGCCGCCAAACACCAGCACCCCTGCGCTGGCTTCCAACGGTACCGACTCACCGGTAATCGGCGCCGTGTCCAGGCTCGCCTGGCCCGACAGCACCACGCCATCGGCGGGCACCCGATCACCGGCGCGCACTTCGACGATATCGCCAGTGTTCAGCGTGCCGTTATCCACTTCAACAATGCTGCCGTCAGCCTGCACCCGCCGCGCATGGCTGCGGGTGAGTTTGCCGAGGGCATGGATCGCTTCCTGTGAGCCGATCACGCTGCGTTCTTCCAGCACGTGGCCGAAAATCATGATGATCGGCAGCAGCGCGGCGGTCAGCAGATCCCCCGTAGCCCAAGCACCGAGCATGGCCAGGGCGATCAGTTGGTCGGTGATGCCATGCAGGCTGGGGAAGCGCAGGCTGTACCAGGCCGAACGCATCACGGGAACGGCCACCAGCAAGGACGCCACGCCCAGCAGCAACTGGCTCACACCGGTCTGGTCCGGCGCCAGCCAGCGCCATACCAGGCCCAGTATCAGCAAGCCCAAGGCCAACATGGCCAGGGTCAATTGCCGGGCGGCACTGCGCTGCTCGGCGGAGGTCAGCATGGGTGCGCTCATTGTTCGGCTCCCTGGATGATCAAGCGGGAGTCGTCTTGTGGATCGACCGTGGTCACGGAACCGGCCTGGCCAAGAATCTTCGGCAGACGTTCACGGTACAGGCGCAACAACAGGCCCGAGTCTTTCACCTGGGCCAGGCTGGCGACGGTTGCGGTTTGCGCCTGAGCATTGGCCAGGCGTTCGCTGGCCTGGGCGTGGGCAACTTGCACCAGGCGATCAGCTTGTTGGGTTGCATTTTGGGTGAGTTTTTCAGCTTCGGTGCGAGCGTTGGCTACGGCCTTATCGGCTTGTTGACTGGCGGTGAGGACGGCATTGAAGGCATTCACTGCCGGGCCAGGCAGGCTCGATTGCACATCGACGCGGGTCACTGCGATGCCCAATCCCAAGCCTGTGGAAGCCAACTCCGTGAGGCGTTTATTGATGCCTTGCACCAGATCGCCGCGCAACCGCTCACGGCGTTCGGCGGCGCCGTTGTCGGTGCCGATCAATTCAGGACGCGCCACCAAAATCGTGTCCAGGTCACGCGCTGCCGTCAGGGCCACGGCGCTGCGGGTCACCAGTCGATCCAACGCCGGCAGCACATGGTCGCCCTGCAACACAAAGGCGTAAGGTTCAGTGACTTTGTAGAACACCCGCACATCCAGCTGCACCACACCGGCATCGCCGGTCAGCAGGTAGCCGGAGCCGGCCAGCGCATCACTGAGCGGCGTGGCAAAACTGGCCACGCGGTCGGCCTGGGTCGCCGCGTCGGAACGCAGCAAGTTGTCCACACGCCGCTCGATCACTCGGTCGGCTGCGGGCAATAGCACCACCTGCTCGAACGGCTGCGGCCACGCCAACAACAACCCGGCATTCTGGATGCGGTCAAGGGCGCCGAAGTGCAGCACCACGGCGCGGTTCTGCGGGTCGATCTGGCGCACATTGGAAAACGCCCAGGCCAACGCCGCCAACACGGTCACCGCGTACAGCGCCAGAAAGGTCAGGCGCCCGGCCTGGATCCATGGGCTGTCCGGGCTGTCACGCTCGGTCATGGCTGAACGTCCTTCGGCCCGTCCACCAAGGCGCGGAACGGCGCCGCATCGGTGCGCAGGATGATCTTGGTCCCCGGCGTGACCACGGTGCCCAAGGTATCCAGCGAGCGCAGCAGGTTATACAACTGGGGATTACCGGCGTACGCGCGACCATAGATCTGCGCTGCTTGGACCCGCGATTGCGCTTCGATATCGGCGGCTTTCACCGTGGCGTCGGCCTGGAGGATGCGCGCATCGCGCTCGGCGGCAGAACGGATCTGCGCTGCCTCACGCTTGCCCACGGCGGTGCGTTCGGTGGCGATGGTTTCACGCTCGGCGCGCATGCGGTCGACCGTGGCGGTGAGGGTCACCGACGGCAAGGTCAGCCGCTCGATCCCCACTTGGGCCACGCGCACGCCGTAAGTGGTGAGTAATTGTTGATCAATCTGCTGGCGCAACTGCGCTTCGAAATCGGCGATGCGCACCTGGCTGGCATCGGTGTTGATCAGGCTGGACAAGTCGAAACTGGCCGCCGTGGTTTCCAGTGCCGACCCCACAAAGGTACGGATCTGCCGCGCCGCTTCATCCGGCTGGTTCTGCACGGCGCGCATGAAGCGCTGCACATTCTCCGCGTCGCCCTGCACCTGCCACGCCACATAGGCCTGCACGATGATGCGCAGGCCATCACGGGTGCCCACATCCTGCAAACCGCTGGAGGTGGTGCGCAGGCGCAAGTCCACCGGGATCGCCGCTTCGAACGGCGCCGGCCAGCGCCAGCCAAGGCCCGGTTCCAGCAGCACCCGCGATGGGTTGCCGAAACGGGTAATCACCGTGGCCTCGCCGGAGCGCACCTGCACAAGGCTGGCGGCCGCGACTGCAAACAGCACCAGCAACAGCGCCCAGGCCATGCGCCGCCATGGGAATGGGCCGGCGGCTTGCTCGTCACCGTGATGATGGTGGTGATGGCCGTGATGATGATCGTGAGAATGAGCGCTCAACAGACAGACTCCTTATTGAACGGCTTTACGCGGCACCGAGGGATCGGCCGGCAAGGTAAAAGAACGCAGATCGATCGTCGGCGCGCCATCGGCGCCCAAGCGATGATCCAGAATCAGCAGCTTGGCGTGAGCCAGGCCTTGGCTGAGTTGGCCCAGATACTGTTCCAGCACGAAGGCCTGACCAGCCGTGGCGTAGGCCTTTTGTTCGGCGATAAAACGCAGGTCGGCCGCTTGGGCGCCCGCATTCACTTCGCGTGCAGTGGCCTGGGCTTGGTCGCGCGCGGTGCTGGCCTGGAGCAAGGCCTGGTTGGTTTGTTCGCTGGCCGCGCCGCGTTCGCGAGAGATCAACGCTTGAGCGCCAATTTGTGCGGCTTGCACGCCGTGATAGGCGTTGGCGGCACCGGCCGGCGGGTGGATCGCCTCGACCACGGTGGCGAGGATTTCCACGCCGCTGTCGAGCTTTTGCAGGTCCGCCTGCACCGCGCGGCCGATCTCGTCGGCCAGGCTGGTGCGTTGTTCGCCGAGCAGTTCATCGAGGGTGCGCGAGGCAAAGTCATGCACCAGGATGCGGCTGGCGGTGCTGCGGATCAGGGTCGGCACATCCGCACTGTTATAGGTGGCGGCAAGCGCGGCCTGGTCGGTGAGGCCGATGCGGTAGACAAACCGCACGTCCATATTGACGATCTGGAAGCTCTGTTTGTCGCCGCTGCTGCTGGCAATCACTTGGGATTTGTCATTTACATGGCTGGCATCCCACAAGCGGTTGGCGATCAGCGGCGGTGGGCCTTCGGCGGGGGAGAGTTCCGGGGCGGCGGCGTCACTGACGCTGGTGGCCAGCTCATGCACCACACCATTTTCCACGCTTATTACGCGGCCCAACGGCCATGGCAAACCTGTATGCAGGCCAGGGCCGAAGACCTGCACCGGTTTGCCAAAACGCTCATAAACCCCACGCCCTTGCAGCGGAACTTCATGCACGCCGGTCAGCGCCCAGCCTACCGCCAGCACCACCAACAGCACCGGCAGAAACGCCCGACGCATGTAGGTAAACGCCCAGATCTGGCGCAAATCGATACCGAAGCGGTTGTGCAACTCGTGCTGCAACGCGAGCAAGGGTTGCGGCGGCCAACGCAGCAGCCCAGCGATAAAACTCTGCGCCATCAGGCGGGGTTCGAGGCGTGGCTGACGCGGGCTAAACAGTGACAGCACCGCTCTTAAAAGAAACTCCAGCGAGACCAGCGCCGGCAGCAGGCCGATCAACACGGCCAACCTAAGGGGCCAGACGGAATTCGCCCCTGCGAACAGCAGGCAAATCGCACTGATCACCAGGCAAATAATCGCCACTCGGCTTAACTGTGCCAGTTGCGAGGCTTCCGGCCACTGCACAGCGGTTTCCTGGGCCAGACGACGTTCGAACACCAGCAGGCCAAACGCCAAGGCCAGCGCCAGCGCCGCACCGACGCTTGCTGATTGACCGACGGGAGCGGCGGGCAAGGCCAGGTTCCAGAACTCAAGAATGCTGACCAGCGCGAGCAACGACCAACCGCCAAGCCACAGCACCGGCGCGCCGATCTGCTTGCCAAAACGCTCCGCAAGGCGCGCGTACCGGCCGATGTCTTCAACCGGTTCTTCAACCGCAGGCGCTTCCAACGCCTGGGCACGCCAATCCGCCACCCACCACGCCGATTGCAAACCGGCCACCAGCAGCAGCAACGCCGACGTGCCATTGATCAACACCACCGGCCAAATCGACAGCGGCGCGAACAGCGCGACAAACAGCGCCAGCACCCAGCCGGCAACGGCCAGCACCGTCAGGCTGATACCGGCTTGGCGCAATCGACGGGCATGGAAGAGCCCTTGTTGAAACCGCGGGAGGCCCTCCACCGAAGCGCCTTCAGCTTCCAGATCCACTTGCATCCACTCAACGCCTGAATGTACATAATTCGTTACGATATAACACGATGCGTGAAATTTTTGTTCGAAAAACAGCAGTTTCAGTGCCCCCCAACCCCCCTGTGGAAGCGGTGCTGTGTGGGAGCTGACTTGCCAACTGCCACACAGGGACATCGTTGTGTTCAAGATCGTGACTAACTCCCCATAAACACGCGCCATCACTGGTGCAGGCTGCGATTAATCGGCACACTCCAGACCAGTTTTTCGCGGGTCAATGGACAAGGAAGCGTTACCCCTTATGATTTCGATCTATCAGCTCAAGCCGCGCTTTCAAAACCTGTTGCGCCCTCTGGTGCAGCGCCTCTACGACAACGGCACCACCGCCAACCAGATCACCCTCCTGGCCGGCGTGATTTCGCTGCTGGTCGGCCTGTTGATCGCCAGCTTTGCCCAACACCTGTGGCTGTTTGCGCTGATCCCGCTGTGGATGATCCTGCGCATGGCCCTCAATGCCATCGACGGTATGCTCGCCCGCGAATTCGGCCAGCAGTCGCGCCTGGGCGCCTACCTCAATGAACTGTGCGACGTGATCGCCGACAGCGCGCTGATCCTGCCGTTTGCGTTGATCCCCGGCGTAAGCCTGGCGCCTGTGTTGCTGGTGGCGCTGCTGGCGGTGCTCAGCGAATACGCCGGAGTGCTTGGGCCGATGGTGGGCGCATCGCGCCGCTATGACGGGCCGATGGGCAAGAGCGATCGAGCGTTTGTATTGGGTGTGCTGGCCACCGGCGTGGCGCTGGGCTGGCTGGGCGCGGGTTGGGTCGATGCGGTGATGTGGCTGGTCGCCGCCCTGCTCGCCTACACCCTGGTCAACCGCGTGCGCCAAGGTCTTAACGAAACGACTTCCCCTTCTGCATAAGGATTTTGCGATGCGCGAACAGCAAGAGCACACCTTCAGTACCCACGATGGCGTCGAGCTTTTCTACCGGCGCTGGCCGGCTACCGCTGCGTTTGGCGATGAGCCGCGCAAGGCGATCGTGCTGTTCCATCGCGGCCACGAGCATTCGGGGCGCATCGCCCATCTGGTGGATGAACTGGACCTGCCGGCACTCGACTTTTTCGCCTGGGATGCCCGTGGCCACGGCCATTCGCCCGGCGCGCGCGGTGACAGCCCGAGCTTTGCCACCAGCGCCCGCGATGTGCAGACGTTCTGCGATCACATTGGCGCCACCTATGGCATCGAAGAAGAAAACTTCGCCGTCATCGCCCAAAGCGTCGGCGCGGTGATTGCCGCGACCTGGGTGCACGATTACGCACCGAAGATCCGCGCCCTGGTGCTTGCCTCCCCGGCGTTCAAGGTCAAGCTCTACGTACCATTCGCCCGGCCGGGCCTGGCGCTGATGCGCAAGTTCCGTGGCAACTTTTTCGTCAACAGTTACGTCAAGGCCAAGTTCCTCAGCCATGACCCGGAACGCGTGGTGTCCTACGACAGTGACCCGCTGATCACCAAGGCCATTTCGGTGAATGTGCTGCTCGGCCTGTACGAAGCGGCCGACCGGGTTGTAGCCGATGCCCAAGCGATCCAGGTGCCGACCCAATTGCTGATCTCGGGCTCCGACTTTGTGGTGCACCGCAAACCCCAGCAGCAATTTTTCGATCGTCTCGGCAGCCTGAAAAAAGAGCTGCATATCCTTCCCGGTTTCTTTCACGACACCCTCGGCGAACGCGACCGCGCGACCGCCGTGAGCAGCGCCAAGCGCTTTATCCTGCAGAACTTCGAACACCCGCTGGACCGCGCCCCGTTGCTCCACGCCGACAAAATCGGCGCCACCTGCGCCGAGTCCGAATCCCTTGCCGCGCCGGTGCCGCGCAACTCCTTGCGCGACCTGTACTGGCGCATGACCCGCGCCAGCATGGGCCTGGGCAAAAACCTGTCGGATGGGGTGAAACTGGGTTTCGACACCGGCTTCGACTCTGGCAGCACCCTGGACTACGTGTACCGCAACACACCCACCGGCAAAGGTCGGCTGGGGCGGATGATCGACACCAATTACCTCAACTCCATCGGCTGGCGCGGCATTCGCCAGCGCAAGCTGAACGTCGAGGAACTGCTGCGCCTGGCCATGGCCAAGTTACGCGCGGATGATCGCGAAGTGCGCATTGTGGATATTGCCGCCGGTCATGGTCGCTACATCCTGGAAGCCTTGCAGGGCGTGTCGCCGCTGCCGGAGTCGATCCTGCTGCGCGACTACAGCGACATCAACGTGCGCGACGGCGGCGCCTTGATTCGCGAGAAGGGCCTGGGGGATATCGCGCAGTTCGTCAAAGGCGATGCGTTTGATCGCCTCGACCTGGCCGCGCTGGATCCCAAGCCGACGCTGGCAGTGGTGTCCGGGCTGTATGAATTGTTTGCCGATAACGGCATGGTCGGCGGTTCGCTGGCCGGCCTGGCCGAAGCCGTGGAGCCCGGCGGTTACCTGGTGTACACCGGCCAACCATGGCACCCGCAGTTGGAGCTGATTGCCCGTGCGCTGACCAGTCATCGCCAGGGCCAGGCCTGGGTCATGCGTCGGCGCAGCCAGGCGGAAATGGATCAGTTGGTCGAGGCTGCGGGCTTTCGCAAGATCACCCAGCGTGTGGATGAGTGGGGCATCTTTACCGTGTCACTGGCGCAGAAGATCTGAGCATGCGCGAACCCGGTTTATTGAAACCAGCGGTTTTATGGCTGCTGCTGTTGGCGCCGCTGTTCTTCAGCACCTACGGCTTTGCCACCTGGGTCACCAGCCAGCGCAGCGACGTCGGCACGCTGGTGTTCGGCTGGGAAACCCATATGCCGTTTTGGGCCTGGACCATCGTGCCCTACTGGTCCATCGACCTGCTGTATGGGTGCTCACTCCTGCTGCCCAGGACCCGCCACGAGTTGAAGCAACACGCGTTGCGGCTGCTGAGTGCGCAGGTGATTGCCGTGAGCAGCTTCCTGATCTGGCCGTTGCGCTTCACCTTCGAGCGGCCTGAACTGGATGGCGTATTCGGCTGGCTGTTTGCGGTGCTGTCCGGGTTCGACAAGCCGTTCAATCAGGCGCCCTCGCTGCATATCGCACTGCTGGTGATCCTGTGGGTCATGTTCCAGCGCCACACTCAAAGGTTCTGGCGGTGGGTGGTGCATGGCTGGTTCGCGTTGATCGGTATTTCGGTACTGACCACTTATCAACATCACTTTATCGACTTACCCACAGGCGCCCTCGCGGGGTGGATTTGCGTGTGGTTGTGGCCGATTGAACACCCGAGTCCATTGTTGAATGCCCGGCTGACGCGCGCCCCCAAACGCTGGCGGTTAGGCGTGCGTTACGGCGTGTGCGCTTTGCTGTTGGCGATGCTTGCCGTTGTAATGGGCGGTGGCTGGCTGTGGATACTCTGGCCGGCGGTTTCTCTCGCGTTGGTCAAAGCCAATTACTTGGTACTGGGCGCTTCGGGCTTTCAGAAACGCGCCGATGGCCAACTAACCCCTGCCGCGCGCTGGCTATACGCGCCCTATCTGGCAGCTGCCTGGATCAACTCACGGCTGTGGACACGCAAACATCCACAACCCGACCTCATTGTGGATAACGTCTGGCTTGGTCGTATTCCTACGACATGTGAGCAGGCGCCCTTCAAGGCCATCGTCGATATCTGCGCAGAATTGCCGATTAATCCACAGGGACGCGCCTATCAGTCGATTCCAGTGCTGGACCTTGTCGCACCGACACCCGACGAATGCCGGCAAGCCGCACACGCCATCGAACGCTTGCGCGCCAGCGGCCCATTGCTGGTGTGCTGCGCCCTTGGCTATTCGCGCAGCGCAACCGCCGTCGCCGCCTGGCTTTTGTCTACCGGACGCGCCGCGACGGTAGAGAATGCGCTGACTATCATTCGTACAGCGCGGGCCGACGTGGTCCTGCACCCTGCTCACCGAGAAGCCTTGGAGGGTTTGTCCCATGCCCGTTGATATGGAACTTCAGGTCGTCGCCAGCCTGCTGCGTCGCGGCCGCTCGCTGGATCAGTTATCCACAGGCCTGACGCTGGTCGGCGTGTTATTCGGCTTGGCTCAACTGTTGATGGCGATTATTTCGCCGATTTGCCTGCTACTGAGCCTGTGGATGATTATTCTCGGGCTGCTGCAAAAGTACTGGGCGCTGCGTGTGGCGTTTGACGCTGACCTGTTCGCCCTGCTGGCGCGCGACATCGAGCGCACCGCCGACCTCGACCAGGCCCTGCAAACCCTCGGCCTGCAATCGCCCAAACGCGCTGGCCGGCCCTGGACCGAGCGCCGTCGCGGCGCACTCAAACTGCTGCGCAAACAAGCCTGGCTGCTCGGCGCGCAAGCGCTGCTGACCCTGGCCGTGATCCTCGCCAGCCCTTGGCTGCCTTTCGCCGGATAAGGAATCCTCATGTTCGAACCCATGGTCGCCACGCTGATTACCTCCATGGCCCGCACCGTCACTGGCGCCCGCAGCCTGTGGCTCGGTTGCGCGCCGGTGCCGGTGCAGCGCATCTACTTCGCCAACCACAGCAGCCACGGCGACTTCGTGTTGCTGTGGGCCTCGTTGCCCCAGAACCTGCGCAAATTCACACGCCCGGTGGCCGGCAGCGATTACTGGAATAAAAGCGCCTTGCGTCGCTACATCATCAACCGCGTGTTCAACGGCGTGCTGATCGACCGCGAACGCAAAGACCCTGTGGATAACCCATTACAGCCCATGCTCAATGCGCTGGAAGGCGGCGACTCGCTGATCATCTTCCCCGAAGGCACGCGCAATCTTGAGGATGGCCTGTTGCCGTTCAAAAGCGGCCTGTACCACCTGGCTAAAAGTTACCCACAGGCCGAACTGGTTCCTGTGTGGATCGCCAACCTCAACCGTGTCATGCCCAAAGGTCGCGTATTGCCGCTGCCATTGTTGTGCACCACCAGCTTCGGCGCACCGCTGCAACTGGAAGAAGGCGAAGACAAAGTCGCCTTCCTCGCCCGTACACGCGATGCTCTGCTCGCCCTTGCCCCGGAGCATTCCTGAGATGGATAGCCAAACCCTGATGTTGTTCGGCGGCATCGGCGCGATCCTGGTGCTCGCCTCGCTGATCGGCCTGATCCTCAAACTGCGTACCCGTGGCAACCCGAACGCGGTGATCGACAACCTCAACGCGCGCATCAACGCCTGGTGGGTGATGGTGGTGGTCATCGGTGTCGCCTTCTGGCTCGGCACCGGCGCGGTGATCCTGCTGTTCTATGCCGTATCGTTCTACGCCTTGCGCGAATTCCTCACGCTCACGCCCACCCGCCGCAGCGACTACCCGGCGCTGGTCGCCGCGTTCTACCTGGCGTTGCCACTGCAATACCTGCTGATTTACTCGGACTGGTATGGGTTGTTCTCGATCTTCATCCCGGTGTATGTGTTCCTGCTGCTGCCGATCCTCGCCTCGCTGGGCGGCGACAGCACGCACTTCCTTGAGCGCGCGTCGAAGGTGCAATGGGGCCTGATGATCGCGGTGTTCTGCGTCTCCTTCGTGCCCGCCTTGCTCACCCTCGATATCCCCGGCTACGAAGGCCGCAACCTGTTGTTGATCGCCTACCTGGTGATCGTGGTGCAACTGTCCGACGTGCTGCAGTACGTGTGCGGCAAGCTGTTCGGCAAACACAAGATCGCGCCTAACTTGTCACCGTCGAAAACAGTGGAAGGGTTTGTCGGCGGCATCCTCTTGTCATCCCTGATCGGTGCGGCACTGTGGTGGACCACGCCGTTCAATCCTTGGCAGTCGTTCCTGATTGCGCTGTTGATCAACCTGCTGGGGTTTGCCGGCGGCATTGTGATGTCGGCGATCAAGCGCGACCGGGGCGTGAAGGACTGGGGGCATATGATCGAAGGGCACGGCGGCATGTTGGATCGGCTGGATTCGGTGTGTTTTGCGGCGCCGATTTTCTTCCACCTCGTGCGCTACTGGTGGACCTGAGCCACCGACCTCAAGCCCTCTGAAGCCCACACATGTGTTTTGTGTTGGTTTCAGAACCTTATTAACCCGGCAAATGCCCCAGCGGCAAAGCCCCTGGGGTTTTTACGGTCTGGATCGCGAAGTTGCTGCGGATATCTCTCACGCCCGGCAGCTTCAGCAGACTGCCAGTGACAAACCGCTCATACCCACGCAAATCCGGCACCACCACCTGCAGTAGAAAGTCCGATTCCAGGTAGGCTCGGCGGATTACTTATCCACAAGCCTCCACGGCCAAGTCAACGGCGTATTGGCGCAGCGCTCACCGGGCTCGACGCTCAAACCCTTTCTGTATGGGCTGGCGTTGGACCAAGGGGTGATCCACCCAATGAGTATCCTCAAGGATCAAACGAAACCTAAACGCCAATATCGATTACGGCCTTAAAGCACATCACACATAAATAGCGCACGGGAGGTAGCTTAGTTGAAAAGCCGGATACAAAAGATAGATAACCTTATGGCCCACGAGTTTTTGCCTCCGTTAGCTTATAAGTGTGACAGATTTGTGGAAATTATAGACTGTCGTGAGCATCCAGAAACACCATTGCAGTGGTTTTGGCACAGCGGGCTCAACCGCAATGTACGATACGCAAGTTAATCATCTCCACCGCCAACTTGCCCCCGGTATAGTTTATGTCGTTTAACACATTACGGCAGCAAACAGGTACTGCCTATTCTCCTATTGACAGGATAGACGTTTAAACCTTTTTACGAGTTAGAGACTACTTAAGCTCGATGAAGCTAAGCCTGTTACGCCCGGCCTGCTTAGATTTATATAACTCTTTATCAGCTGCGTTGAGCAACTCCTCAGCCAAAGCACCCCGAGTCGGAATTGTCGTCCCAATACCTATACTGACAGTCACAATTTCATGGGCAGGTGAGTTAACATGTTCGATACCCACTGCGCGTACTGCCTCAAGCATCGCTTGGGCGACACTGATAGCTCCGGTAACGTCCGTATTTTGCAAAATACAAGAAAACTCTTCGCCCCCGTACCTTGCGACCGAATCGTAAGGCCGTCTAAGAGCATGTTTTACCGCATTGGCAACTGCACGTAGACATTCATCCCCCTTTTGATGGCCGTAGTGATCGTTGTATAGCTTAAAATGATCAATATCGATCATCAATATTGAAATGTATTGCCCGTATCTTGCGCACTGCAGCCAATCACGCTGTAGGTTTTCATCGAACATTCTGCGATTGTGAATTCCTGTAAGACCATCTGTCAGCCCAATCGTTTTCAGCAAGTCAGATTGTAACTTCAAGGCTAGATGAGCTCTAACACGTGCAATGATAACCGAGGACCTGACAGGTTTGGTAATGAAGTCCACCGCGCCTAATTCGAACCCCAGTTCTTCGTCGGCCACCTCATCCTGGGAGGTCAGGAAAATTACGGGTATATTGCGTGTGTCTTCGCTGGCTTTAAGGCTACGGCATATGTCATGGCCTGACATGCCAGGCATCAATACATCCAGCAGTATCAAATCCGGGTGTTGTGTTTGGCATTTGAGGAGGGCCTGTTTACCATCCATCGCCATAATAATTTCGTATTCAACTTTTAATAGTTCGTTTATTAGTCGAATATTCACAGGTTGATCGTCGACCACAAGAACTTTTGGCTTGAATCCCCGAGTGGCGACTAGCTGATTGAGAAGTTCTTTCATTTGTACTTTTCCGTGAGTAAGTGTTTGATCCTTTCAATCGCCTCATAGAAATCTAGGTCTTGGATCAGCTTAACGAGACTAGTAATCGCGGCCCGTTGGGAGATAGGGGTATGCGCTTCTAGCTCAGCGACATCGTCCAACGCTCGCATATCACCTGCCACCAGGGTTATCAAAAGATTCTCCAGCGAAGCAATACTTCGTTCTGATGACCAAAGCGACTCGTCTCGTCCGTCAAGCAAATTTGAAATGTTCTCAGCATCAAAAGCACTCTGCAACTTTTCAATGCTGTCCCTCATCAAACTTCGGAGCACAGAAATTCCATCAGAGGGCAGCCCTAGCGCAGGCTTGTTCGGCGGCGATTGCCTTGCTAAGGCCTCCCATTTGCCCGCCTGTTTTGCTAGCGCTGTGGCTCCTACCGTTGCAGCGACACCTCTAAGTGCGTGCAATGTGTCCGCAACACTCGTTGCCTCAAAAATCTGAGCGTTTTTTTCCAGCTCAGCGAGCAGACGTTCACACTCATCGCCAAAACTGCTTAGAGCCATGGCGTATACGTCAGCCCTTCCTCCGAGGCGGAGTAAAATTTTGTCAAACGGTTCAATTAAGTTATTTTGATAGAAAGGCGATGATTGGTTCGCCGTCAACAGGGGCTCACTCTCTCTCCCAGTCAGCTGTTGTAATACGGAAATAACTTCGGCCATATCGATAGGTTTGCCTAGATGCTCGTTCATGCCTGAAGCAAGGCAGAATTCACGATCAGCAGGGGATGCATTTGCAGTCATTGCGACAATGGGCAGTGACGCAAAGTGAGCAGTGGACCGAATACGGCGAGTAGCTTCCATACCGTCGATATCCGGCATTTGTACATCCATGATTACGACATCAAACTCGCCTTGTTCGTGGATGGCAAGTTCGACTCCTAGTAGTCCGCAGTCTGCTAGGGTCACTTCAGCGCCTTCTGCACTCAGCAACTCACTGATCACTTGTCGGTTAAGCGCATTGTCTTCAACCACGAGCAGGCGTAGGCCTTCAAGTGCCCCAGCCGTAGTCTGTACTCCTTGAACAATACCTGACGGACCTGACGCCCCTAATGAATATTCAATGGAAGCGTAAAGTTGTTGAGGGGTAACCGGTTTGGTAAGAAAGTCCTGAAATGGTGCGTCTTGATCCTTGACCGCGTCAGCCAGTTCTTCGCGGCCAAATGCTGTCACCATAACAATCACCGGAGGCTTTGGATGATCCGGGATATTTTTTATCAATCTTGCCGCTGTCAACCCATCCATATCGGGCATTCGCCAATCCATAATCACGGCATCGAAGAGGACGCCCAGAGAGATGGATTGATTAACCAACTGAACAGCCGCGCAGCCTTCATTGACAAAAACGACATCCCAGCCGAACGCTTCAAGTGCCTGTACCAAAATCTGGCCTGATAAAACGTTGTCATCAACAACCAATACGCGACGCCTGTGCTCAGTGAAAATCTGAATGGACGTGAGCGGCGCGGAATCATCAATAGCAAGTGCGATATCAAACCAAAACGTGCTGCCTTTTCCGAGCTCGCTGTCAATGAGTAGCTGACCTCCCATCATCTGAACCAGGCGCTTGCTGATTGCCAGACCTAACCCAGTACCACCAAAGCGTCGGGTTGTTGAGGTTTCCGCTTGCGTGAACTCTTCAAAAATTCCGCTAATCTGTGATTCGCTTATACCTATACCGGTGTCCGCAACAGAAATGCGCAACACGACCTGCTCGTCATTGCGCGCCAGTTCGGTTAGTTTCACCACAACATGCCCCTCGGGGGTAAACTTTATCGCGTTACCCGCTAGGTTAATCAAAATTTGCTGTAAACGAAGTTGATCCCCAATAACAGCACTGGGGAGTTGAGGGGCAACATCAAATAACAACTCGACGCGCTTATCGGAAATATTGCCTGACAGGATAACCGCCAGGTCACGCAGGAGTGTTTCAAGGCTGAATGGATGCTGCTCAAGCTCTAGTCTGTCCGCATCCATTTTCGAAAAGTCGAGGATGTCGTTCAGAAGACTGAGAAGCAACTCAGCTGCCGTCTGGGCTTTCCTTGCATAATCGTCTTGTCGTCTATCCAACCCACCGTTGCGCAGCAGCTGTAGCATGCCCAGCACCCCATTCAAGGGGGTACGGATTTCGTGGCTCATGCTGGCCACGAACTGGCCTTTGACTTGGCTGGCTTGTTCTGCGCGCTCTATAGCGCCACGCAGTTCGGCCTCAACCTCCTTGCGCTCAGTAATATCCAGGTTAATACCCGTTATACGAGTGGCCTTGCCATCTTGGTCGCGCTCAACGTAAGCACCTGCCTGCACATAACGAATAGAACCGTCAGGCCGGAGCGCTCTAAAAACGGGATCATATTTCCCGTGGCCCTCTATTGCAGCAAGTAAACTGGTCTCAGTCGCCTCTATATCTTCTGGGTGTATACGCGATCGCCAATGATTGTAGAGTTGATCACCACCCTTCAAGTCTCTAGGCGTTGCATAGAGACTGAACATACGGTCATTCCACTCCATCAGATCTTGCGCGGGAATCCAACTCCATATCCCTAGCTGCGCCGCCTCTGCGGCAAGCAAAAGTTGATCACGTGCAGCAGCAAGCTCACGTCGATGTAGTGCTTGCTGGGTAATGTCGGTGGCGATGCCCAGATAACCCGTGATGCATCCCTGTAAATCGCGCATGGGAGTAACGATTAACGAAACGGTTAGATGCTCACCATCTTTGCGCACGTAAGTCCATTGCCTCACCTCAGCGCCAGCGACTTCGGGAATATGCACAAAAACGCGGAATCCTTCAATGACTTGATTAAACTCTTTGGTCAGTACCTGGCCACGAGCTAAGATCTCATCCTGAAGATGGAAGTTGGCGGGCGTCAAAAAGCCTAAAACCTCGCTCGCCTTATAACCAAGCATATTCTCAGCGCCCACATTGAATACGCTAATGACGCCAGCTCTATCAGTTGCGATAATCGATACTTCTGATGCCGCTTGCAACACAGTGTGCAACAACAAATGCAGTCTCGACACTTCTTCATCGGCAGCGCGTCGATGGGTGATGTCGATGCACAAGGCAATATAACTCTTTATGCTGCCGTCACTCTCAATGCGGGGCGCAATAACGGTATCAAACCAACACAGATTGCCCTCGCACGTACGATTGCAAATTTCGCCACGCCACGCTTTGCCCTCTTGGAGCGTGGACCACATCGATTGCCAGAATGATTCGGGATGAACGCCCGACTTAAGTAACTGGTGAGTCTTGCCCAGTAACCCATCTCGCGCAAAACCGTGAGCTTCACAGAAGCGTTCGTTCACATCCAGAATCAGGCCGTTTGTATCGGTTAAGGAATAAAGTAGCTGCTCGTTTATAGTTTGCAATAACAGGTCGTTTTCACGGAGTGCCTGTGCCAGTTTGAGGCGGCTCTCGGTGATCTCGGACACGTCATGTGCTATCACAAAAAACCCTTTAACTTCACCTTGGACGGTGTCCGGGATGTAATGGGTAAGCGAATGTCGGATCTTTCCATCTGGTCCAGGGATCGCTCGTTCGAAGCTCTGCGGTTCTCCACGCAGCACAGCCGCTATATAACCGCGATTGGCGTGAAATAGCTGTTCACCCAATACAGCCTGCATTGAACGTCCCGGTAACGTCTCTGGATCGAGCCCAAACCAGACCTGATAAGCATGATTGGCAACGCGGTTGATGAGTTGCGTATCCCAATAGCCAATCATGGACGGGACGCCATCCAAAACGGTGCGCAACGCGCGTCGTGCGCTCTCCAGCTCAGAAGTACGTTTTTGAACCTCCCCCTCAAGCCAAAGATTACTTGCCAATACCTGCGCTTCAGCTGCCTTTTCTATAGTGATGTCGCGGATGGTCTTGCAGGCTCCTATAATGTTGCCTACGGAGTCGCACATTGGGGATACGGACACAGACACATGGATCAGATGGCCGTCCTTATGTTGCCGAAGGGTTTGAAAATGCTCAACTGCATGACCGCCTCGAATACGCTCTAAGATGTTTATTTCCTCATCTTGAAGATCTAGAGGTACGATCAATGAGCAAAGCAACTGACCCGTTGCCTCAGGTGCCGTATAGCCGAAAAGATGTTCCGCACCTTTGTTCCAGCCGACTACCGTACCCGAGAGTGTTTTTACAATAATGCCATCAACTGAATTCTCTATCACGTTGGCAAGTTGTAGTCTCGCCATTATCAACAGCTCCTTGCGGCGCTGGGTATTGCTCCATAACAAGGTAAACGCAGCAATGAATAGGCTTGTCAATGCGCCACTCAAGGCCAACGCATTCACCGACATCAAAGGAAGTGTGTAAATGAACTCTGGATAAATACTCAGTTTGAGTTGCCATTTCCGGCCATAGACCTCTTGTGTGACAGAGTAGCTGTCGATGGCTTGCGCTAGATTTTCTGGCGTCACGGTTGAGTAAAACAATACTGGTTGGCCCGGTGTTGTTTGATCCTGCAACTCTAAACCTACGTGCGCAAGATTGACTCCGCTGTCGCCCAGCACGTCCTGCATCCTGAGAACAGCATAGGTCCAACCATAGGCTTGGTCTATTTTTGCTGCTTCTGTTTCAGGCGTTTTAGCTGTGCGGTAAATCGGCATCAAAAAAAGGAAAGATTGATTGGGCTGGCCGGTCGCTTGAACCAACGTGATTGGACCGGTCAGCGTTGCTTTGCCACTGAGCATAGCGCTTTGTGCTGCCGTCTTACGGTTGGCCTCCGAAGCGATGTCCAGGCCAATCGCTGGTCGGTTCAGTCCGGACGGTTCAATATATTGGATCACATATCTCTCTCCTTCATTTGGGGAGAGCTCTCTGATCGAAAAATCAGGCATGCCGTCGCGACGTGCTGCCTCTAGAAAACTAGCTTGCTCAGGACGAGGGACTCGTCTTATAAACCCAAAACCAAGCGCACCGGGAAACTCGCTGATAAGGTCGCGACTGTCGCTGTAACGCTTGAACTGCTCGCGTGTGACTGTTTGCTCGCCTTTCGTGAGCACTGCACCTCGCGCTCCTCGAAGGCCGTACTGATAAAGCCGGAGCTGGGATTGAATTGCTGAAAGAGCCCTCTGAGTGGCGTCAACCATTGCCTCATGTGTAGTAGCTTGGTTGCGCTGTGAAGCCCATAAACAAAGTGCCGCCGTGAAAAGCACGCCGAGAATGAACAGCAGAGCGGGCAATGTCCCGAGGGACAGACGCCTCTCTGATGTTATCGCACTTAAGTCAATAAAATCGGACATTCATTATCCTTAACGTATGACAAACAGCATAAAAACTTATGCTGAACTGGTCTTCGGGTCGTCGCGTTTTCTGGGCATTTAACCAAGTCCTCGGAACAGTAATGCCTCAAAATCTAGCGAGGGAATCGGTCTTGCATATAAATATCCCTGCATTACCTGGCAGCCGAGAGCAAGCAGTGCTTGAGCTTGAACTTCTTGCTCAACCCCTTCTGCGACCAGTCTGAGATTGAGACTTTGCGCCATCTGAATTACCGCCTCCACAATCCCAGCATCGCTGCTGTCTATCAGCATATCGCGCACAAAGCTTTGATCAATTTTGAGTACGTCGATTGGGAAGCGCTTGAGGTAGGCGAGACTCGAATAACCGATTCCAAAGTCGTCAAGTGCAATAGAAACTCCCAGTGCCTTTAAATCGAACAACGAATCACGAGTGCGTATCATATTGCTGGCAAACACGCCCTCGGTGATCTCAAGCTCCAAAAGCTCTGGAGCAATACCTGTCTCTACGAGCACGGCCTTTACTGAGTCAACGAAGTTGACCTCTTCCATCTGCACCAAGGAGACGTTAACGGCAATAAGGATGGGAAAGCCCTCTGCATGCCACCTGACACCATCCAGGCACGCTTGGCGAAGCACAAAAAGACCGATAGGCACTATAAGTCCGGTTTCTTCCGCCATCGGTATGAATTCAGCTGGAGAAACCAGTTGACCATCAGCCCGCCTCCAGCGAACTAAGGCCTCCGCTCCGATAATAGTCGAGTGCTTGGCATTCACCTTAGGCTGGTAATAGACCTCAAACTCCTGATTTTCTAAGGCAACACGCATTTGCTTTTCCAGCAGGTGGCGAGACCGCAAGGTATCTTCGATTTCCGCGCAAAAAAACTGGAAACGATTACGACCATCCTGTTTGGCACGATACATGGCCGCATCTGCTTGATGATGTAGAGTCGCCATATGATCGCTGTCATCAGGGAAAAGGCTTATGCCTATGCTCACCGTGAGATCGAAACGGTTACCTTCTATCCAATAAGGCTCTGACAGCAAACCAAGCAAATATTCTGCTTTTGACGCGACGTCTTCAACTTTCTGAATGTTATGTAATAGAACTATAAATTCGTCTCCGCCTTGGCGGCTGACCGTATCATTACCGCGCATGCTTTTTGTAAGCCGGGTAGCGACTTGCTGGAGTAGTAGATCACCGGTCGAGTGACCGCTTGAATCGTTGATGCTTTTAAAGTGATCCAAATCAAAAAAGAGGAAGGCGACCCTTCCGCCTACGCTCTTGGCGTCGCGAATCGCTTGCTCAGTACGGTCGCGCAGTAAAATCCGATTTGGCAGGTTGGTCAGTGCATCATGATTTGCTAAATGCGCCATCTTGATAGCCAACGCCCGAGCCTCACTAACGTCATGAAATACGGTAATTGCGCCTGTGAGCTCCTGATCCGAAGCGAAAATGGGTGCCGCGGAGTCCTCAATCTCTATTGTGCTGCCATCACGACAGACCAATCTAGAACTCAATTTCATACCAACAGTTCGTTTTTCGCGTATCGCAAGGCGAATTGGATTTTGCAGTTCGAGCCCAGTACTGGCTTCACGCAGTGGCATCACCTTCTCGATCGCCTGACCAAGCGCGTCTGCGCCCCTCCATCCCGTCATCTCTTCAGCGATCGGGTTCAAAAAGCTTATCAGCCCCTCTACATCGGTTGCTATGACGGCATCACTAATTGAATTAAGGGTAATTCGAATACGCTCCTTTTCACGAAATAGCGCCGTCTCTGCACGTTTGCGGTCCGTGACGTCAGTGATCAGCAGCAGAAAACCAGCATCACGATTTTCGACATCGCGGTAAACCACGGAAGCTTGACCGTGTAACATGTCTCCGTCAGGGCGGATTAGACTGATATCGAAAGACGTATTATCTCCCTTAAGCTCTGCGTCAAGATGCCGTTCAATGGCAAAAAAATTGGTTTCTCCTAATACATCGCAAAGGTGCAGCCCCGCCATTTGGCTGCCGCGCAGACCAAACCATTTGCCACCCGGATCGTTAGTAAACACGTTGCGCAGTTCTTTATCCCACTGGGAAATAAAGGCGGGCAGGTTTTGAACTACGTTTTCCAGACTTCGTCTTGCTTCGATCAACTGCTTGTTCTTTAACCGCAGGACCAGGTGCATTTTGATTCGGGCGCGCGCGATGGGAATATTCAGCGGCTTGTTCAGGAATTCAACGCCGCCCATATCAAGCGCCTCAATCTGTCGAGTATCTTGGTCGTGCGCGGTAATGAAGATGATAGCAACGTCTTTTGTGGCGGGATCGCTTTTGATAGCTTTACATACAGCAAATCCATCCATGCCAGGCATTTCAATGTCGAGTAGCACAACATCAGGCGGTGACCTCTTTACTATTTCAATAGCCGCCAGCCCCGATGTGGCAAATATAACTTTTCCAAGACCACTAACCGTGTCTCGGATGATCCGGACACTCATAGGCTGATCATCGACAATTAGAATAGTTAACGGCTCTAGCTTGAGATCGTCGAGCAACTTTTTATCCCCACATTTGCCCCTCTATACGCCCGCGCCTTTGGGCTATCGAACAGATAAGGCAGGTCCAACTCCTTGACATCGCATCTCAGCAGCCACTCAGCTTCAGCAGGGATGAAATGTGTTTCCTCCACGATAGCAGATCAAATCGAACTGTCATTCACGTTTCCTTCTGCCTACTATGCTCTGAAACCCCATGGTTGCGCGCATTTCAAAATTGAACCAAAAACCCTGCAGGAAAAGGGTAGCCGTCCGAGGAACACACGTCCTTACAACGCCGTTTGTGGCATGGAGTCCATCTAGATTTAAACGGAAGCGATCATAAGCATGAAGCTATTGGGAGAAAGTGCAGGCCCGACTGGCGGAGCGGCCCCGAGCCCCCAAGAAGAACGATCAGCGGGTTGAACAGCGCGCCGTGGGCACCGCACACGACGTACCCTTTGCGTCTTTTCCGGGCCCCCTTTCCCGCTAAAAAGCGGCCAGTAGCCACTAGACAACTGATGCTTAGCCTCGTACCTTAAACCTGAAGGCCCTGCGAAACCTTTTTTAGGTCTCATTTGCTGGCTTGAGAAAGCCAACCTAAAAAACCGACGTATACCCGGATATTGAGGTAACAGGTTTGATGCAAGGGACACTCTCTGAAAGCCTACCCACGCGCGACGCTCGACCAGAATTTTGGCAACTTTCCATGCGTTGCTGCCAATTGGCGGGCAGCGTAGACGTTGCGTTTTTTTTCATTTTCCTCATTCTGGGCTCACCCATTTTGGCGTGGATAAACGTGATCAGCGTGGCCATGTATGTCTATGCCTATCACGCGTTCAAGCAACGACGAAATCAGTTTGCAGTTCTCCTTATACGTATTGAAGTGCTTGTGCACGCTGGGCTGGGCACAGTTCTGGTCGGCTGGGGAAGTGGCTTTCACTACTTCTTGTTAATGTTTATTCCGGCCCTGTTCGTCAGCATGCGTGCCCGTAGCGCCTGGATATACGCAGGCTGCCTTTGGGCTTACTATGTAGGCTTAGATGTACTAATGTGGTTCGTTAGTCCTCTGCAACCCATCGCCTCCAATGCCCTGTTGGGTGTGCATGTTTTTAACCTGACAGTAGTTTTCTGCATGTTCAGCTATCTTGCGTTGTTCTATGTGATCACGGTAACCCGCGCTCACAAGAGCCTGGCGCGTATGGCAACGACGGACTCATTAACCGGGTTATTCAACCGTCGGCACATGATTGCTCTGACCGAGAAAATTTTGGCACGGCATCATAGACGTCCCCGCAATCTCACCTTGATGTTGATGGATATAGATCACTTCAAGCAGGTCAATGATCTATACGGTCACGATACCGGTGATCGTGTACTCGAGGCAGTGAGCCTATTACTCAAATGTTCAATGCGAGAGCAAGACTTTATCGGACGCTGGGGCGGCGAAGAATTTCTCTCCATATTGCCGGATACGGATTTTAGCAATGCAACTGATAGCGCAGAACGTATACGCAAGGCGGTCCAGGCATTGGAGATTGACAGCAATGGCAAAAAAGTAAGCGTAACTCTCTCTATTGGTGTCACTCAATATCGTGCTGATGAGGTTCTCAGCAACGCAATTGCAAGGGCGGATTACGCGCTCTACGAAGGTAAGTTAGCGGGACGAAACAGGGTAGAGGTAGCCGAGGCTTAGGTATCAGCTTTTAATCGAGTTCTGACAATAATCATCTCCAGCGCCTCGACGCAGCTATAGTCGGCCGCGCTGAAGGCATATCGCGGAAAATACTCCACGCCATCTCGCTCGATGTAGAGGCTAACCAATAAGCCATTAGGCAACTACTATTGAAAACATCAGCATACCTCCGGTAGAGCACTCACTGTCAGCTATCAAAGGCAGGAATGACATCCGCAGCGTAGCCGAAAATAACGAAAAGCTATTTCACTAACGCCACAGTAGAGGTGATCAGCCTATCTATCCGGATGAGTTTTGAAGAATGACATACAAATGCTGGTACAGATTTAAAAAGACTGCATACAGATGTCTATCTGTTATTGCTGACACAGAGTTGACCCGTCTGCCAACTTGACGTTGCCCCATAATCACTCAGCCCAAAGTCAAGCCAACATTTAGGCAGCCAGGTCAATTCTGCATAAGCGGCCATACTCTTACACGGTTCAGTCCGATTTATATTACTCAAGGCTCCAATAATCAACAATTCCCTTATTGGTAAATGTCACATAAAAACGATCACCATGAATCTCGGTATTACCATTGGCTTTACCAGCTACTTTATTTACACTCGATACAGCTGCTGAGGTAGATCTTCCCATGGCTAATGCGCTAGAAACAGAGCCAGCCCCGGGGATATAACCAACCAAACTTGAAACATCGCTCAAGGTGCCACCTTTACGGTAGACCCAAGTTGTTCCGTTGCTTGACTTTTCATTACTATCAGGAACGCCATATAGGCGTTGAACGTCGGCTTGCGTGGTTTTACCCTCAATTATGTGGGATTCGACATAGCTGGTGCTATATTTGTCATCCGTCGTCATTCCGGCACAACCTGCTAGCGTCAGAGCGCCCAGTAGTATTAAAGCTTGTTGAATTTTTATCATTTTCTTGCCTCACTAACAGAATTGATAATTATGGAATTGACCCATATGCCGACTTGTCGTTGCGCCATAAGTCCCCCCAAAGTCAGACGGGCTAACGCTTTAGGGGCAGCGGAATTTCGACAGCTGGGTCAATTCTGCATCAGTGGCAACAACGTTAAACTAATCCTACCCCTGAGCGCCTTAATCCTTCATAAAACACATCCGGTAACTATGAGTACTTCATATTAAACTCTTTGCGCCTTTGGCACTTTTAGTGAGCAGACGAAAGCATTCGCACGATAATGGTGACTCCAGCCACGAACTTCTATAGTACAGATGAGCTATTGAACTAAGACATGCCTGAAAAATTGACTAAGCATAGACGCCTTAGGTGCGCACTAGTGTGCTGTTCGCGAAATAAATTACTGATTAATTCGTCTACACTTCAAACGTCACCCCTGCCTTGGAGAGCTGACAGTGAGTGCTCTGGACATCACGCTTAGCCCCGAAGAAAAGGCCGAACTGAAACGGCTCGTTCGCTCTGCGACTCTCCCCCAGAGAGAAGGCCGTCGAGCACGCATTATCCTGCTAGCTGCCGAGGGCGAAACCCGGGACAACATCGCACGGCTGACTGGCTTTTCCTGCCCGACGATTCTGGCCCCGCCGGACAAGGCTTTGGTGTTGTGTTGCGATGAGAAAAGCCAGGTTCTAGCGCTGGAGCGGACGCAGCCGGGCTTGCCTTTGGGCATCTGTCATATCCAGACTAAGTCCCATGATTACACCCGACACGGCACGGTCACTTTATTCGCCGCACTGGATTATCTTCAGGGCAAATTGATCAGCAGCATCGAGCGTCAGCACCGGCATCAAGAGTGGCTGGCCTTTCTCAAGAAGATCAATAAAGAGACGCCCAAACACCTCCAGCCTCACCTGATCGTCGATCACTATGCGACGCACAAGCATGCGGCAGTGAAAGCCTGGCTGGCGAAACATCCTCGCTTTCATATTCATTTCACGCCGACCTCCAGCTCATGGATGAACATGGTTGAGCGCTTCTTTCGAGACGTCACGGTGTATCTTCGCGACGGCAGTTTTACCTCGGTTCGCGAGCTGTAAAGCTCCATTACAGCGTTAATGGCGTTACGCAATGCTCAGCCGACCCGATACGTTAGGAACGCAAAGGGAGAGGAGATCTTGAACAAAATCAAGCGGGCGCGTGAGGCACTTGAAGCCGTAGCCAATAAGTAAATTATTTCGAAAACAGAACATTAGCGTCTGGGCATGAGGTGAATAGTCGATGAGGGTCAGGCAGTCCTGTTTATAACCTACTACGTAAAAAGCGTGTCCCTACCAACATGGAGAGGTTTGACATAATTATCCGCCATCAGAAAACCACCGAAACTACAGCAGCTATCTGCTGGGCTCAGGCTCATGAACTGACTGACACCGGGCTGCACTGCGTCTCCGGCGGCGCCGATTTCACCATCATGCCGGTACCCGGCATTGGTGTGATCAAACCTGATCCGATCTGCATCTATCCATTCCCTGATGTGCCTCCACCGTCAGACATTCGCGGGCCGTTTGTTGGTTTATGTCCGTTGCGCCCTGACCAGCAGCACTCAGGTCAGGACGTATTCACCCGCCTCTCGTGAAGCGACAACAGGTTCAGGCGCAACTCCGAAGGGCGCAGCGGCTTGGAGAGCACGGACACTTCGGTACCCTGCATTGATTCAATGACCACTTCCACCTCCCTCCCGGTAAGGATCAAAGCCGGTACATCCCAGCCGCGGGCTGCTCTGATACTCGCAATGCAGTCAAGGCCATTGGCCTCGGTGCCTAGGTCGTAATCGGCTACGATAATGTCGCAGTCGGTGGTCAACCCTTCAACAGATCGGGCGACCTGGACTTCGCATCCCCACCTTTCCAGCAGCGCGGCGGTGGCCATCAGCACATTTTTGTCGTCTTCCACCAGGCAGATCCTGACGCCCTTGAGCAGGCTGTCGCCCAATGTTTTTTTGCGGGCCGGTTTTACAGGCGCGCTCACCTCTTCAAGCCCATGGATAGTAACTGTCGTGCCGCGGTCAACACGGGAATTGATATCGATCTGTACGCCAAGAAGCTGACTGAGCCGCTTGACGATGGATAGCCCCAGCCCTACGCCCTCAACGTCCTTATCGCGAACATGGCGAATCCGATAGAACTCGTCACAGACTTTGGGCAGATGTTCAGCCGCGATGCCTCGCCCCTGATCATGCACGCTGATTGACAAGCTACCTTTGTGGCGACGTACACCGATCAGCACCGGGTGCTCGGGGGCATACTTGAGTGCGTTGGACAGAATGTTCTGCACCATCGTGGCAAGCAGTGTGGCATCGACTCTTACCCAGCGCCGACACGGCCGGACTCTCAGTTCCACGCCGGCCCATCGGGCAGCAGCCGTGTTTTGCTGAGCTATTTCATTCAGCATGTCACCCAGGTTGACCACGTCTGACTTGGCCGAAACCTTGCCGCTGTCCAGCGTGTATATATCCAGAATCGAGCGAAACAACTGCGATACGTTGTGCAGGGAACGATCGATGTTGTCGACCAGCTGACGCTCATAGTCACCTAGCGGGCTTGAACGCAGGCACGCGGTAAACATGCCGATCGAGTGAATGGGCTGGCGCAGATCGTGGCTTGCCTGGGCCAGAAAACGCTCTTTTTCGCGGTTGGCAACGGTTGCCTGCTCCGATGCCTGGCGAGCCAGCAGCAACAGAATGTGGGCGTAGCCAGGCACCAGAATCGTGATAGCGACCAGCATCAGTACCATGAATGGTTGCGCTTGCCAGTACGGCGTCAATTTATAAATGATCAGTATGGCCAGCAGCGCCAGCGACGCAGCAATCGACAGGTAACGCGAGCCAAAGCGCATCCCATTGCCCAGGGTCACCCAGACCATCACACTGAAAATCGGCAGCGTTGCCTCTCCGCCTACGACCAAACCGACGGAAATTGCGGTGTAGTCATGGACCATCCCGAATACAAGGCGGACCGGAAAGACGCCGGGGAACCTGGTGATGTGCTGGCGCAGGATCAGAGATACCACCAGAAAGCCGGCATAGTAGAGAATGATCGGTTGATACTTCGCTATGTCGAGCCCAGGCAGGAAACCTAACAGCGCCACGTAGGTGACCGCGAACGTCGCCACTATCAGCCTCAGATTCGCCTGATCCAGTTCAGCGTTTTTCCGGCATTTCATCAAGGCACCTCGTTTTACTGCGGACTCGTTCCGCTCGACGAGCGGCTAGTGGCTATCGCTCACATACCCACTTTCGCTTTCTACTCCAGATCGAGCGCGGTAAATGCTTCTCCCGTGCCATTTTCGCGATAACTTAATTAACTTGGCGACCACCATCATCTGACTAGGGTCATGCGAACCTGCTCTTCCATGATGTCGAGAGCATAAATAATCACTCTAGATTTTTCTCACAGGCGATACGCATTGCGCCTATCGAGTATGATGACCCGACTTAAAATTCGGAAGCAGAGGCATGGCGTGCAGAATCATAGTGGCTGACGACCACCCCCTATTTCGTGAAGGCATGTTGCGTACCATCGAACGTCTGTTGCCAGAAGCTATCATTGAGCAGGCAGGCAATTTCAATGAAGTGCTGACCTTGGCACGCTCCGGTGAAGAAGTTGACACTCTGATTCTGGACCTGCGCTTCCCCGGACTGGACTCGATTCACACCATTGCCAAACTGCGCAATGAGTTCCGACGTACCTCGATCATCGTGGTCTCGATGATCGATGACCCGGAAACCATCTCCCAAGTCATGTCGAATGGTGCTGATGGCTTTATTGGCAAGAACATCGATCCACAGGAAATAACCGACTCTATCGTCTCTATCCGACAGGGCGACGTCGTCGTCAATTACAAGTCCGCAGGTTCGCTTTTCAACGAATCAGCGGTTAACGCACTAAGCCCTCTTACTACACGTCAGAAACAGGTACTGAGTCTGATCGCCGCAGGCAAAACTAATAAGGAAATAGCCAAAGATTTGGGTATTTCCCCCTTTACCGTGCGCATACACGTTTCAAGCCTGTTAAAAGCTCTGGGGGTATCGACCCGGGCAGCCGCTGCAGCGCAGTTCGCTACGCAGGCCATCAAGTAGGCGGCGGAAACAACATTCATTCTCCAATGTTCAGACTGCCAATGTCAGGTGCCAATTGCAGCTTAGCCTTATGCCAGCTTACCAAGGATTCCAAACGTTTCTGCCTCGCTGAGGCCTGGTCACTCTGCGAACGCAGAAGCTCAAGAATACTGCCCTCCCCAGCCTTGTAACGGCCCTGAGCAATGTCATAAGACTTGCTCGCACTCTCGACAAAAAGACGACTGATTGCCAATGCCCGGGTTCTGGATTCCAGCGCCTGCAGACGATATGTCTGCTGGCCGGCGCCAGCATGATATTTTGCGTTAGCGGCTTTCCGACTGTTGTGCGCGAGACGTTCAGCACTGATTTTGGCTTGCAACAGCGCGGTGTTGGCCTGCACTTGGTAAAAGACTCTGGCGGTGGCAAGCATCGACTTCTGCAATTCTTCAATTCGGCTGCCACTGGCGGCGTTCAGTAACTGGCGGGCACTTTCGACTTTTGCGGCGCGAAGCCCAAAGTCGAAGAGCACCCAGCTCATATTGAGGTCGTAGATGCTGGTACTGGCGTTCAGCCTGGAATTGGCTTCGGAGAAGCCCGGATACCGGGTGGTCTTGGCAGCCCGACCTTTTTGAAACAGCCCTTCCACAGTCGGGTAGTTGGCTGGGTGCTCAGCCTCCATTTCCGCCTGACGATCCAGCTCCGTCAGCCACGCTGTTGCCGCTGATGCAGAATTGACCCTGCTGCCGAAATTTCGCTGATCCAGGCTTCAACTTTGTAAAGCGTTAGCAGGTCTGACTTTGGGCTGAATGCTTGTGGGGCAACGCCAAGTCGGCAGATGGGTCAATTCTGCATCAGCGGCAACATCGAATGACCTATGTATTCGTCCCTAGAGTAGGAAATATCTTGAATATTTCTAAAAAACTCTCTTAACGGATACTCAGTGCGTCCCGAGCACGGTGGCCCGGAAAAAGCGTCACCGGCTACTCAATCGGGGGGATCGAATGCGCCAGCGACAGACTTTATTTATTTCCGACAGACTTTATTTCGTAGCTTCGAAGGGCGCTCAAGGCGCGTGCCGTATTACTCCACCGTCACCGACTTCGCCAGGTTGCGCGGCTGGTCAACGTCAGTGCCCTTGAGCACGGCGACGTAGTAAGACAGCAGTTGCAGCGGGATGGTGTAGAGAATCGGCGACAGGGTGTCGTTGATGTGCGGCATGTTGATGACGTGAGTGCCTTCACCATTGGTCATGCCTGCTTTCTCGTCGGCGAATACCACCAACTGGCCGCCACGGGCACGTACTTCCTGCAGGTTGGACTTGAGCTTTTCCAGCAGTTCGTTGTTTGGCGCGACCGTGACGACTGGCATGTCGTCATCCACCAGGGCCAATGGACCGTGCTTGAGCTCGCCGGCCGGGTAGGCTTCGGCGTGGATGTACGAGATTTCCTTGAGTTTGAGCGAGCCTTCCATTGCCACCGGGTATTGCGCGCCACGGCCGAGGAACAGGGTGTGGTTTTTGTCGGCGAACAGCTCGGCGACTTTTTCCACGATACTGTCCATGGCCAGGGCCTCACCCAGGCGGGTTGGCAGGCGGCGCAGTTCTTCGACCAGGGTGGCTTCAACACCTGCGGCGAGGGTGCCACGTACTTGGCCCAGGGACAGGGTGAGCAACAACAGGCCGACCAGCTGGGTGGTGAAGGCTTTGGTGGAGGCCACGCCGATTTCGCGACCGGCCTGGGTCAGCAGGGTCAGGTCGGATTCGCGCACCAGGGAACTGATGCTGACGTTGCAGATCGCCAGGCTGGCGAGGAAGCCCAGCTCCTTGGCGTTACGCAAGGCGGCCAAGGTATCGGCGGTTTCTCCCGACTGCGAGATGGTCACGAACAGGGTGTCAGGCTGGACCACAACTTTGCGGTAGCGGAACTCGCTGGCCACTTCGACCTGGCATGGGATGCCGGCCAGTTCTTCCAGCCAGTAACGGGCAACCATGCCGGCGTGGTAGCTGGTGCCGCAAGCCACGATCTGCACATTGCGCACTTTGGCGAACAACTCGGCGGCTTGTGGGCCAAAGGCGTTGACCAACACTTGCTTGTCGCCCAGACGACCCTCCAGGGTGCGCTGCACCACGGCCGGTTGCTCGTGGATTTCCTTGAGCATGAAGTGGCGGTATTCGCCTTTGTCGGCGGCTTCGGCGCCGTCGCGGTATTGCACAGCTTCACGCTCGACAGACTGACCGTTAACGTCCCAGATCTGCACGCTTTCACGGCGGATGTCGGCAATATCGCCTTCTTCCAGGTACATGAAGCGGTCGGTGACCTGGCGCAGGGCCAACTGGTCGGAGGCGAGGAAGTTTTCCCCCAGCCCCAGGCCGATCACCAACGGGCTGCCACTGCGGGCGGCAACCACGCGATCGGGCTGGGTGGCGCTGACCACGGCCAGACCGTATGCGCCGTGCAGTTCTTTTACGGTGGCTTTGAGGGCGACCGTCAGGTCGCCCAGGTCTTTGAGCTTGTGATTCAGCAGGTGGGCGATGACTTCGGTGTCGGTGTCCGACGTGAATACGTAGCCCAGGCCCTTGAGTTGCTCACGCAGCACTTCATGGTTTTCGATGATGCCGTTGTGCACCACCGCCAGGTCGCCGGAAAAGTGTGGGTGGGCGTTGCGTTCGCACGGCGCACCGTGGGTAGCCCAACGGGTGTGGGCGATGCCCAGACGGCCAACCAACGGCTCACCGGCCAGGGCTTGCTCCAGTTCACTGACCTTGCCCGGGCGACGCATGCGCTCAAGCTTGCCGGCGTTGGAGAAGACGGCCACACCGGCGCTGTCGTAGCCACGGTATTCCAGGCGTTTGAGGCCTTCGAGCAGGATGGGAGTGATGTTGCGTTCAGCGACTGCGCCTACGATGCCACACATGGTGTTTCTCCTAGATGATTGCCGCGCATATAAGCGTAATGCCGCGGGCTTGGATCTGGTCGCGGGCCTCAAGCGGCAGGCGATCATCGGTGATAAGGGTATGGACGCTGCTCCAGGGCAGTTCCAGGTTGGGAATCTTGCGACCGATCTTGTCGGATTCGACCATCACCACCACTTCACGGGCGACCTCGGCCATTACGCGGCTAAGGCCCAGCAGTTCGTTGAAGGTGGTGGTACCGCGCTGCAGATCGATGCCGTCGGCGCCGATAAACAGTTGATCAAAATCATAGGAACGCAGCACTTGCTCGGCGACCTGGCCTTGGAACGAGTCCGAATGCGGGTCCCAGGTGCCGCCGGTCATCAACAGCACCGGCTCGTGCTCCAGCTCGCTCAAGGCGCGGGCCACGTGCAGGGAGTTGGTCATCACCACCAGGCCTGGCTGGTGGCCCAGTTCGGGGATCATCGCGGCGGTGGTGCTGCCGCTGTCGATGATGATGCGCGCGTGTTCGCGCAGGCGCATCACGGCGGCACGGGCGATGGCGCGCTTGTAGATCGAGATGGGTTGGGCGGCGTCGCCGACCAGTTCCTGGGGCATGGTAATTGCGCCACCGTAACGGCGTAGCAGCAGGCCGTTGCTTTCGAGGGCAGCCAAGTCCTTGCGGATGGTCACTTCCGACGTTTCGAAACGCTTGGCCAATTCGTCCACGCTGACTTCGCCCTGTTCATTGAGCAAGGTCAGGATGTTGTGGCGCCGTTGAGGGGTATTTCGTTTCGACATGGTGATGGTAAGTTTCGTTTCGAAAGATAACGAAGGCAATCAAAACCTATTGGCGAAACGTCGTCAAGTGGGGCGTACACAATTTTTAGATCAACACAAAACCAATGTGGGAGCGGGCTTGCTTGCGAATGCGGAGTGTCAGTCACGGGAGATGTTGACTGAACGACCGCATTCGCGAGCAAGCCCGCGCACATTGGATATTTATCGCTGATCAGCGTGTGGATAACTCAGGTCTTTTTGATTTTGACCGGGCGTTTCCAGCCATCAATGTTGCGCTGGCGGGCACGTGCGACAGCCAGTTGGGACTTATCCACATCCTGGTTGATGGTTGAGCCCGCGGCTGTGCTGGCGCCATCGTCGAGGGTAACCGGAGCGACCAACGAATTATTTGAACCGATAAATACATCCGCACCAATGCTGGTCTGGTGCTTATTGGCGCCATCGTAGTTGCAGGTGATGGTGCCGGCACCGATGTTAGTTCGCGCACCTACGGTGGCATCACCTAAGTAGGTCAGGTGTCCGACTTTGGCTTCGTCGTCCAACTTGGCGTTTTTCAATTCAACAAAGTTACCCACATGGGCTTTAACTCCCAATACGCTTCCTGGACGTAACCGCGCAAACGGCCCAGCATCGCTGCCCTCGCCCATCAAAGCGCCGTCGATATGGCTGTTGGCCTTGACCACCGCGCCTTTGCGCAGGGTGCTGTCCTTGATCACGCAGTTCGGGCCAATCACCACCTCGTCTTCGATGATCACTCGGCCTTCGAGGATCACGTTGATGTCGATCAGCACGTCACGGCCGACAGTGACTTCGCCACGCACATCAAAGCGCGCCGGGTCGCGCAGGGTCACACCCTGGGCCATCAGGCGGCGGCCTTCGCGCAGTTGATAGTGACGTTCAAGCTCTGCAAGCTGCTTGCGGTCATTGGCGCCCTGCACTTCCATCGGGTCGTGGGGCTGTTCGGTAGCCACCAGCAGGCCATCGCTCACGGCCATCTCGATGACGTCGGTGAGGTAGTACTCGCCCTGGGCGTTGTTGTTCGACAGACGGCTCATCCAGTCGGCGAGCTTATTGGCAGGGACCGCCAGAATCCCGGTATTGCCTTCGGTAATGGCGCGCTGAGTTTCGCTGGCATCCTTGTGCTCAACGATAGCCGCGACCTTACCGTCGGCATTGCGCACGATGCGCCCGTAGCCGGTAGGGTCATCCAGTTCAACGGTCAGCAGACCCATCTGGCCTGGCACGACATGCTTGAGCAGGCGTTGCAGGGTTTCCACTTCAATCAACGGTACGTCGCCGTACAGGATCAGCACGGTGTCGGCACTGATGAAGGGCACGGCTTGTGCGGTGGCATGGCCGGTGCCGAGTTGTTTGTCCTGCAAAACGAAATTCAGGTCATCCGCGGCCAGGCGTTCACGGACCACATCGGCACCGTGGCCAATCACCACGTGGATGCGTTGCGGGTCGAGTTGCCGGGCGCTGTGGATAACATGGCCAAGCATGGAATTGCCGGCCACCGGGTGCAGCACTTTGGGCAAGGCCGAACGCATACGGGTGCCCTGGCCAGCGGCGAGAATGACGATTTCAAGAGACATGAGTGGCTACCAATCCTGGGCGGTCCGACTTCAGACCAGAGAAGTGTTTTGCAAAAAAAGAAAAAGGGTAGCCGAGGCTACCCTTTTTAATCAATCGCGCATAAAGCATGACGGCATGGCCGCTTACTTCTTGCGGATCTGCTGGAGCGTGCGCAGCTGAGCTGCAGCCTCGGCCAGACGTACAGCAGCAGCGCTGTAGTCGAAGTCGGCACCCTTTTCGTTCAGGGCCTTCTCGGCAGCCTTGACGGCTTCCTGAGCGGAGGCTTCATCCAGGTCGCCAGCACGTTGCACGGTGTCGGCAAGTACCTTGACCATGTTCGGCTGAACCTCGAGGAAACCACCGGAGATGTAAAACACCTCACGTTCCCCGCCTTGCTTGGTCAGCGTGATCGGACCTGGTTTCAAGCTTGTGATCAGCGGGGCATGACCCATGGCGATACCAAGATCACCCAGGTCGCCGTGCGCTGTAACAAACTCGACCAGACCGGAGAAAATTTCCCCTTCCGCGCTGACGATATCGCAATGGACTGTCATAGCCATCTGATTGCCTCAACCTGATGAGCGCCCGTTTCCGGGCGCCTGGATTACAGTTTCTTGGCTTTCTCGATCGCTTCTTCGATGCCGCCGACCATGTAGAACGCTTGTTCTGGCAGGTGGTCGTAGTCACCGTTGAGGATGCCTTTGAAGCCAGCAATGGTGTCTTTCAGGGAAACGTATTTACCCGAAGCACCGGTGAAGACTTCAGCCACGAAGAACGGCTGCGACAAGAAGCGTTGGATCTTACGAGCACGGTTTACCAACTGCTTATCGGTTTCCGACAGCTCGTCCATACCCAGGATCGCAATGATGTCCTTCAGTTCTTTGTAACGCTGCAGCACGTACTGAACGCCGCGAGCGGTATCGTAGTGCTCCTGGCCGATCACGTTCGGGTCAAGCTGGCGCGAAGTCGAGTCGAGTGGATCGACCGCTGGGTAGATACCCAGGGAAGCGATGTCACGGGACAGAACGACGGTGGCGTCCAAGTGGGCGAAGGTGGTCGCAGGCGACGGGTCGGTCAAGTCATCCGCAGGTACGTATACCGCTTGGATCGAAGTGATCGAACCTTCCTTGGTCGAAGTGATACGTTCTTGCAGAACGCCCATCTCTTCAGCCAGGGTCGGCTGGTAGCCTACTGCGGAAGGCATACGGCCCAGCAGTGCGGATACTTCAGTACCGGCCAAGGTGTAACGGTAGATGTTGTCGACGAACAGCAGAACGTCGTTACCTTCGTCACGGAACTTCTCGGCCATGGTCAGGCCAGTCAGTGCTACGCGCAGACGGTTACCCGGCGGCTCGTTCATCTGACCGTAAACCAGTGCCACTTTGTCCAGAACGTTGGAGTCCTTCATCTCGTGGTAGAAGTCGTTACCCTCACGGGTACGCTCACCCACACCGGCGAACACGGAATAACCGCTGTGCTCGATGGCGATGTTACGGATCAGTTCCATCATGTTTACGGTCTTGCCTACACCGGCACCACCGAACAGACCGACTTTACCGCCTTTGGCGAACGGGCAAACCAGGTCGATAACCTTGATGCCGGTTTCCAGCAGGTCGTTGCCGCCAGCTTGTTCGGCGAACGAAGGTGCTGGACGGTGAATGCCCCAACGCTCTTCGGTGTCGATCGGGCCAGCTTCGTCAATCGGGTTGCCCAGTACGTCCATGATCCGGCCCAGGGTCGCTTTACCGACCGGTACGGAGATGGCTGCGCCAGAGTCGATTACGTCCAGACCGCGCTTCAAGCCTTCGGTGGAACCCATCGCAATGGTACGAACTACGCCGTCGCCCAGCTGCTGCTGAACTTCCAGAGTAGTTTCCGCGCCTTGTACTTTCAGCGCGTTGTAGATGCTCGGTACGCTGTCGCGTGGAAATTCCACGTCGATAACGGCGCCGATGATTTGAACGATACGTCCGCTACTCATAGCTGGATCCTCTGAATATTTGAACCGTTAAACCGCGGCAGCGCCGCCGACGATTTCCGAGATCTCTTGGGTGATCGCAGCCTGACGCGCCTTGTTGTAGATCAGCTGCAAATCGCTGATCAGATCACCGGCGTTATCGGTAGCGTTTTTCATCGCGATCATCCGCGCTGCTTGTTCAGCTGCGTTGTTCTCGACCACCGCCTGGTACACCTGCGACTCCACGTAGCGCACCATCAAGCCGTCAAGCAGCTCTTTGGCGTCTGGTTCGTAGAGGTAGTCCCAGTGGTGCTTGAGTTCCTGATCCGGAGTCGCCACCAGTGGAATCAATTGCTCCACGGTTGGCTGCTGGGTCATGGTGTTGATGAACTTGTTGGATACCACGGAGAGGCGGTCAATCCGGCCTTCCAGGTATGCATCCAGCATCACCTTCACACTGCCGATCAAATCATTGATCGACGGCTCTTCACCCAGGTGGCTGATAGCTGCAACGACGTTACCGCCGAAGTTGCGGAAAAAGGCCGCACCCTTGCTACCAACAACACACAGATCGATCTCGACGCCGTTTTCGCGGTTTACCGCCATGTCCTTGACCAGGGCCTTGAACAGGTTGGTATTCAGACCACCGCACAAACCACGGTCACTGCTCACAACCACATAACCGACGCGCTTGACTTCACGCTCGATCATGAATGGGTGGCGGTATTCCGGGTTGGCGTTGGCCAAATGCCCAATTACCTGGCGGATACGCTCCGCATAAGGACGGCTAGCAGCCATACGCATTTGTGCCTTGCGCATTTTGCTGACCGCCACTTTTTCCATGGCGCTGGTAATCTTTTGCGTGCTTTTGATGCTCGCAATCTTACTGCGAATCTCTTTTGCGCCTGCCATGTAACACCTATCAGGTTAGCAAGCGGGAGCCTTGCGGCTCCCGCTGCGGCTTACCAGGTTTGGGTGGCCTTGAACTTCTCGATACCGGCTTTCATGCCAGCGTCGATATCGTCATTGAAGTCACCCTTCACGTTGATCTTCGCCATCAATTCGGCGTGATCGCGGTTGAAGTAAGCAATCAGCGCTTGTTCAAAGCTGCCAACTTTGGCGATTTCAACGTCGGTCAGGAACCCACGCTCAGCGGCATACAGCGACAACGCCATGTCAGCGATCGACATTGGGGCGTATTGCTTCTGCTTCATCAGCTCGGTAACGCGCTGACCATGCTCAAGTTGCTTACGGGTCGCTTCGTCCAGGTCAGAAGCGAACTGGGCGAATGCCGCCAGTTCACGGTACTGAGCCAGAGCGGTACGGATACCACCGGAGAGCTTCTTGATGATCTTGGTCTGAGCGGCACCACCCACACGGGATACCGAAACACCGGCGTTCACAGCAGGACGGATCCCGGAGTTGAACATGGCCGATTCCAGGAAGATCTGACCGTCGGTGATGGAAATCACGTTGGTCGGAACGAACGCGGAAACGTCGCCAGCCTGGGTTTCGATGATCGGCAGTGCGGTCAGGGAACCGGTTTTGCCGGTCACTGCGCCGTTGGTGAACTTCTCTACGTATTCTTCCGAAACGCGGGATGCACGCTCCAGCAGACGGGAGTGGAGATAGAACACGTCGCCTGGGTAAGCTTCACGGCCTGGTGGACGGCGCAGCAGCAGGGAAATCTGGCGGTAAGCCACTGCTTGCTTGGACAGATCGTCATAAACGATCAGCGCGTCTTCACCGCGGTCGCGGAAGAATTCACCCATGGTGCAACCGGAGTACGGTGCCAGGAATTGCAGCGCAGGAGATTCCGAAGCACTGGCAGCCACGATGATCGTGTTGGCCAGGGCGCCGTTTTCTTCCAGCTTGCGAACCACGTTGGCGATGGTCGATTGCTTCTGACCGATCGCTACGTAGACGCAGAAAATGCCGCTGTCTTTCTGGTTGATGATCGCGTCGATGGCCAGAGCGGTTTTACCGATCTGACGGTCACCGATGATCAGCTCACGCTGGCCACGGCCGACTGGGATCATGGCATCGACAGCCTTGTAGCCAGTCTGTACAGGCTGGTCTACCGACTTACGCCAGATCACGCCTGGAGCAACTTTCTCGACCGCGTCGGTCTCGGTGTTGCCCAGTGGACCTTTACCGTCAACAGGGTTACCCAGTGCGTCGACTACGCGACCCAGCAGTTCCTTACCCACCGGAACTTCCAGGATGCGGCCTGTGCACTTGGCGCTCATGCCTTCAGCCAGACTGGTGTACGCGCCCAATACAACGGCACCTACGGAGTCTTGCTCCAGGTTGAGGGCCATACCGTAGACGCCGCCCGGAAACTCGATCATCTCGCCGTACATTACGTCGGCCAGACCGTGAATCCGCACGATGCCGTCAGATACGCTGACGACAGTGCCTTCGTTACGGGCTTGGGAGGTCACATCGAGCTTGTCGATGCGGCCCTTGATAATTTCACTTATTTCGGAAGGATTGAGTTGCTGCATTGCTCTGCTGCCCCTTCAAACTCAAGATTTCAATGCTTCGGCAAGATTCGCGAGTTTGCCGCGAATCGAACCATCGATAACCAGGTCGCCGGCGCGAATGATGACACCACCAATCAGGGTGGCATCCTCCGCAACTTGCAGGCGCACTTCCCGGTCGAGTCGTGCACTGAGAACCTTGGCGAGTTTGTCTTGCTGTTCTTGGTTCAATGCGAAAGCACTGGTCACTTCAACGTCTACCGACTTCTCTTGCTCGGCCTTGTACAGGTCGAACAGAGCGGCAATCTCCGGCAAAAGCAGGAGACGGTCGTTTTCGGCAACGACGTGCAAGAAGTTCTGCACTTTCACATCAAACTTGTCGCCGCACACGTCAATAAACGTGGCGGCCTTGTCTGCGCTCGTCAGTCGCGGGGCCTTGAGCACGCGCTGCATTGTGTCGTCTTGCGACACTGCTGCAGCCAGGCCGAGCATGGCTGACCAAGAGGCCAGCTGCTGGTGGGCCTGGGCGTGCTCGAAGGCTGCCTTAGCGTAAGGTCGGGCCAACGTGGTCAATTCTGCCATGATCGCCCTCGCTTAAATTTCAGCAGCCAGTTTGTTAACCAGCTCCGCGTGCGCGTTTTGATCGATTGTGGCGCCCAGGATCTTCTCAGCACCGCCGACGGCCAGAGCACCCAGTTGGGCACGCAGCGCATCTTTGACACCGTTCAGTTCCTGCTCGATCTCGGCCTGAGCCTGAACCTTCACACGGTCAGCGTCGATACGGGCTTTTTCAACAGCCTCTTCAACAATCTGGTTACCGCGTTTCTTGGCTTGCTCAATGATCTCGGCTGCTTGGGCTTTCGCTTCGCGCAGTTGCTGACCCGCTTTATCTTGGGCCAACTCCAGGTCGCGAGCTGCTCGGGCTGCAGCGTCCAGTCCATCCGCGATCTTCTTCTGACGTTCGTGCAGAGCTGCGATGACCGGAGGCCATACGAACTTCATGCAGAAAACGACAAAAATCAAGAACGCTAAGGACTGACCAATAATGGTTGCATTAATGTTCACGCCAATACCTCGCTCATTCGTTGCACAACACACCAATCACTCGAAAAACGAGTGATTAACCGGCGAGTTGACCAACGAAAGGGTTCGCGAAGGTGAAGAACAGAGCGATACCAACACCGATCATGGTCACGGCGTCGAGCAGGCCGGCGACGATGAACATTTTAACTTGCAGCATTGGAACCATTTCTGGTTGACGCGCGGCGCCTTCCAGGAATTTGCCGCCCAGCAGGCCGAAACCAATGGCAGTACCCAGGGCGCCCAGGCCGATCAACAGTGCAACAGCGATAGCGGTTAGACCAACTACAGTTTCCATCTTTCCTCCCGACTTTTACGTCGTATGGTTTAGGTTTTTTAGATTTTAAAGCGGTAAAACAAATCGTTTCATAGCCCTGGTGGGCCACCTTCCCGTTTCACCGGGAAGGACATCAGACTAGTCGAGACTGGCCTTAATGGTTCTCTTCGTGCGCCATCGACAGGTAGACGATGGTCAGCATCATGAAGATGAAGGCCTGCAGGGTGATGATCAGGATGTGGAACACAGCCCACGCCCACTGCAGAACGATGCCCAGGCCGCTAAGCCAGAGCAGGCCGCTGCCGAACATCACAGCGATCAGAATGAACACCAACTCGCCGGCATACATGTTGCCGAACAGTCGCAGAGCCAGGGAAATCGGCTTGGCGATCAGGGTCACGAATTCCAGCAGGAAGTTCACCGGGATCAGCAGGGCTTGAACAAAGATGTTCTTGCTGCCGAACGGGTGCAGGGTCAGTTCGCCGATGAAGCCGCCGATGCCCTTGATCTTGATGCTGTAGAAAATGATCAGCGCGAACACCGACAGGGCCATGCCCAGGGTAGCGTTCGGGTCAGTGGTCGATACCGCGCGAAATGGGATGTGCGGATCGCCCGAGATCAGGATGGCCAACTGAGGAATCCAGTCAACCGGGATCAGGTCGACGGCGTTCATCAGGAACACCCAGACGAAGATGGTCAGTGCCAACGGTGCAATCACCGGGCTACGACCATGGAAGCTGTCTTTCACGCTGCCATCGACGAATTCGACCAATACTTCAACGAAGTTCTGCAAAGCACCTGGCTGACCGGAAGTTGCCTTCTTTGCCGCCATGCGGAAAATCAGAACGAAGATCAGACCCAATGCGACCGACCAGCCCAGAGTATCCAGGTGGAAAGCCCAGAAACCCATTTCTTTGGCTTCTGCTGCGGAGTGGGCAAAGCCCCAGCCGCCATTAGGAAGCTGACCGAAGGTCAGGTTCTGCAAGTGGTGCTGGATATAGCCCGAAGCGGTTGTTTCTGCCATGGTTGCCTCAAACGCCCTAAGGTTTCGAAAGTCTTGTTTTCATTAGCAGGGGAGCGAACCAGCTGACCAGTTGGGTCAACACGAAGACGCCGAATACAGCCAGCGGCGCCAATGGCTTCACACCTGCAAAGGTCAGTGCAAACAGCACTGCCGTCAAAATCAGTTTCCCCGCCTCGCCAGCATAAAAAGACCGGACGATAGCCTGGGCTGCTCGGGCGCCGGAAAACCGAAAGGCCCTGTGAGCAAAATACATATTGGGCAGCAAGGCTATCAGGCCTCCGCAGAGTCCTGAATATCCGGCTACGACTCCATGCCCGTACCAAAGCGCCAAAGCGGCGATCAGTAAAATCACAAATTGAGCCAATAAAACCGGAAAAACGGCCAAGCGATGGAACGGCAACGTGTTTGGCGTGCGGGTTTCCATCACTTTTGCTCCTCAATGGTCGGCTGCCGGAAATCAATAACTTGGCATAATTTGTGCCGACAAAATGCGCGCAGAGTATAGGGGCGGTTCAGCCCCTATTCAACTGCCGGGTAGTGATTTCCGATCGCGCGCTACATGAGCAAATGTTTCAGCGGATGTGAGCAAGAACACCCTGAAGCTCATCCAGCGAGTTATACCCGATAACCAGTTGCCCTTTGCCCTTCTTGCCGTGACGAATTTGCACCGAAGAGCCTAGCCGCTCGGCCAGGCGCTGCTCAAGACGCGCGATATCCGGATCAGGTTTGGCCGTTTCGACCGGTGCAGGTTTGCCGCTGAGCCACTGTCGAACCAGCGCCTCGGTCTGACGAACGGTGAGCCCGCGTGCGACAACGTGTCGCGCCCCCTCAACCTGTTGATTTTCCGGCAAACCGAGCAAGGCACGCGCGTGGCCCATCTCAAGGTCGCCATGGGACAACATGGTCTTGATGACTTCCGGCAATGCGATCAGGCGCAGCAAGTTGGACACGGTCACGCGGGACTTACCCACCGCGTCCGCGACTTGTTGCTGGGTCAACTGGAATTCCTGCTGCAGACGCTGCAAAGCGATCGCTTCTTCGATCGGGTTGAGGTCTTCACGCTGGATGTTCTCGATCAACGCCATGGCGATAGCGGTTTCATCCGGCACATCGCGCACCATCGCCGGGATGGTTTCCTTGCCTGCCTGCTGGCTCGCGCGCCAGCGGCGTTCACCGGCGATGATTTCAAAACGGCCGTCACCAATCGGGCGCACCACGATTGGCTGCATCACGCCCTGGGATTTGATCGAATTAGCCAACTCCTCTAGCGCCTGGGGGTCCATGTCCCGGCGTGGCTGGTATTTGCCGCGCTGGATCAGGTCCAGGGGCAGGTGTTGCAGCTCGCGCTCGTCGGCCTGCACCGCTTGTTCTTCAAGCGATGTGACGGTCGGACCACTCAGCAGTGCATCCAGTCCACGTCCGAGACCTCGTTTCTTGACGGCCATGGGGATTCCTTAAGTTGGCTGGGCTGCAGCTGTGCGTGAGTTGCGGCGTTGGCGACGAACCATCTCGCCGGCCAGTGCCAGGTAAGCAATGGCACCGCGCGACGTTTTGTCATAGGCCAACGCGGGCATGCCATAGCTTGGCGCTTCGGCCAGGCGGATGTTGCGTGGAATCACGGTGTCGTACAACTGCTCGCCGAAGTGTTCCTTGAGCTGCGCGGACACATCGTTCATGAGGCTCAGGCGCGGATCGTACATCGTGCGCAGCAAGCCTTCGATCTGCAGGTTCGGGTTGAGCAACTCGGCGATACGCTTGATGTTATCCACAAGGTCGCTCAAACCTTCCAGTGCGAAGTATTCGCACTGCATGGGGATAATCACCCCATCGGCGGCCACCAACGCGTTGAGCGTGAGCATCGAAAGCGACGGTGGGCAGTCAATCAAAATGTAGTCGTAGTTATCGCGGATCGGCGCCAAGGCGCTGCGCAGACGGCTTTCTTTCATCTGCATTTCAAGCAGCACCACTTCCGCCGCGGTCAAATCGCGGTTCGCCGGCAGCAGTTGATAACCGCCGTGTTCGGAGTAGTGCATGGCCTGGCCCAGGTCGCACTCGCCAATCAGCAAGTCGTAGACTGAGTTCTCCAGGCCGTGTTTATCCACACCGCTACCCATTGTGGCGTTGCCCTGTGGATCGAGATCGATCAACAGCACCCGGCGCTTGGTTGCGACCAGGGATGCTGCGAGGTTGATACAGGTGGTGGTTTTACCCACGCCACCTTTCTGGTTCGCTATCGCGAATACCTTAGCCATTCTTGCTTGTGTTCCCAATCATGCCGTGCGGCGCAGTATCAGCAGATGGCGTTGGCCTTGGCAACCGGGTACGGCCAAGGCGTGTTCGCCATCGAGGTGGAAGTCTGCCGGCAATGCTAACAGCTCGTCGCTGGGATGAACGCCCTTCATTGCCAACCAGCGCGTGTCACGGTCGCCAAGGTGGCGGGTCCAGTTACTGAAGTTCTCCATGCTGCTGAACGCCCTGGAAACAATTCCGTTGAAGGGCTGCTCAGGCGTGAAGTCTTCGACGCGGCTGTGGATAACCTGCAGGTTGTCCAGTTTGAGTTCAAGTTTGACCTGGGTCAGGAAGCGGGTTTTCTTGCCGTTGCTGTCAAGGCAGGTCACTTGCGACTCTGGAAACAGGATGGCTAGCGGGATGCCAGGCATGCCGCCGCCACTGCCCACGTCCAACCAGCGACCGTTTTCGATGAATGGCATCACGCTCAAGCTATCGAGCAAGTGACGCGAAACCATTTCATCAGGATCACGCACGGCAGTCAGGTTGTAAGCCTTGTTCCACTTGATCAACAGGGCCAGGTAGCCCAGCAGCAATTCGTGCTGGGCCGGGGTCAGGTCGATGCTCAACTGGAGCGCACCTGTGGATAACTCTTCGGCGTGTTGCGAGGTAACAGACGAACTCAAGCGCTTTGCTCCAACTGACGGCCCGCGCCGCGTTTTTTCAAATGAATCATCAACAGCGAAATGGCTGCCGGGGTGACACCGGGGATACGTGACGCCTGCCCCAAGGTTTCTGGCCGAGTTATCCCCAGCTTGCTTTGAATTTCTTTCGACAGCCCGGAAATCCCGGTGTAGTCGATATCCACAGGTAGCTTGGTGTTTTCACTGGCGCGCAGCCGAGCGATCTCGTCCTGCTGGCGGTCAATGTAACCGGCGTATTTGGTCTTGATTTCGACCTGCTCGGCAACCTGCGGGTCTTGCGCGCCTTGGCCAGTCACTTCGACCAAGCCTGCGTAGTCGATTTCCGGGCGCGATAGCAGGTTCAGCAAGTTGTATTCGTGGGTCAGCGGCGTGCCGAATTTTTCGGCGATCGCGTCGCCCTGCTCGGTGCCCGGGCGAACCCAAGTGCTTTTCAAGCGCTGCTCTTCAAGCGTAATGCTTTCGCGTTTTTTGCAGAAAGACTCCCAGCGTGCATCATCGACCAGGCCCAGCTCACGGCCTTTTTCGGTCAGGCGCAGGTCGGCGTTGTCTTCGCGCAGGATCAATCGGTATTCCGCCCGGGAAGTGAACATTCGGTACGGTTCCTGGGTACCCAGGGTAATCAGGTCGTCGACCAATACGCCGATGTACGCCTCATCGCGGCGCGGGCACCAGCTGTCTTTGCCTTGCGCGCGCAGTGCCGCGTTTGTCCCGGCCAGCAAACCTTGGGCGCCGGCTTCTTCGTAACCGGTGGTGCCGTTGATTTGCCCGGCGAAAAACAAACCGCCGATGACTTTGGTTTCCAGGCTGTACTTCAGGTCACGCGGGTCGAAGTAGTCGTACTCGATGGCGTAGCCCGGACGCACGATGTGTGCGTTTTCCATACCGCGAATCGACTGCACTATCTGGATCTGTACGTCGAATGGCAGTGAGGTGGAAATCCCGTTCGGGTAAAGCTCGTGAGTGGTCAAGCCTTCGGGCTCGATGAAGACCTGGTGGCTTTCCTTGTCGGCAAAGCGGTGGATCTTGTCTTCAATAGACGGGCAATAACGCGGGCCGATGCCTTCGATCACCCCGGAATACATCGGCGAACGGTCGAGGTTCGCCGCGATGATTTCGTGGGTGCGCGCATTGGTGTGGGTGATCCAGCAGCTGACCTGTTTGGGGTGCTGTTCTTTAGAGCCCATGAACGACATGACAGGGATCGGTGTATCGCCGGCTTGCTCGGTCATCACCGAGAAATCCACCGAACGCCCGTCGATACGCGGCGGTGTCCCGGTTTTCAAACGGCCGACGCGCAGCGGCAATTCACGCAGGCGTTTAGCCAGTGCGATCGAGGGTGGGTCACCCGCACGACCGCCGGAATAGTTCTGCATACCGATGTGGATAAGTCCGCCGAGGAACGTACCGGTGGTCAACACCACGGATTCTGCGTGAAAACGCAGGCCCATCTGCGTGACAACACCGCGTACCTGGTCTTGCTCGACGATCAGGTCATCCGCTGCCTGCTGAAATATCCACAGGTTCGGCTGGTTTTCCAGGGTTTCGCGTACGGCCGCCTTGTACAGGATGCGGTCGGCTTGAGCCCGGGTAGCGCGTACGGCCGGGCCTTTGCGGCTGTTGAGCACGCGAAATTGAATGCCACCTTTGTCAGTAGCCATGGCCATCACGCCCCCAAGGGCGTCGATTTCCTTGACCAGATGGCTTTTACCGATCCCACCAATGGCGGGGTTACAGCTCATGGCGCCGAGGGTTTCCACGTTATGCGTCAACAACAGGGTTTTGACACCCATGCGTGCTGACGCCAGTGCTGCCTCGGTACCGGCATGACCGCCGCCGATGACGATCACTTCAAAACGGGAAGGGAAATCCACCACGCACCTCGTGCCTGCTTATGTAGGTAATCAGGAATTGTCTGTTGAAAGAGATTGGAGCAATGCCGGCAAGTATAGGGACTTAGCCCTTGCTAAAGAACCCTTTGCACAAAATTTAACCAGCTGTGGATGAATCACAGACAATAGAAATTAAAAGAGAGAGATTTATTAAATCTTTGTTTTTATGTTTATTTCTACTGAGCACCTTTTCTGTGGATAGATCTCTATAAGCCTTTATTTACAGTGTGTACAGAGATTCAAAAGTCTGTGGTCATGTGCCAGTGAGGCCCTTGGATAAGCGGCTTAAGCCTGTGGATTAAACAGGTGGTTATCCACAGGCAAGTTTTTACTCAGGTTTCAGGCCTGGTTATCAACTGGGCACAAGGGCGGTTATTCACAGGGCTTAATCCACAGAAATCGGAGCAACAGTTTGAATTTCGCCCATACGGAGGCCAACCCAATCCTCAAATTCGTTGGTAAGCGCAGAAAGTAGAGATCTATTGTGAGAACACCGCAGAGCAGTTAATAATAGCGATTATCATTAACCTACTTCGTCATGCCCTATGTCCCCTTCTTCACACACGGTTGCAGTCCAGCACGTCTATGAGCAGCACCATTCCTGGTTGCACGGGTGGCTCAAAGGGAAGTTGCATAACGCGTGCGATGCCGCCGATGTGGCGCACGATACGTTCGTGCGGATACTAGGCGGACGGCATGCGTCGCAGATCGTTGAACCACGGGACTATCTGGCGACCATCGCCAGGGGCCTAGTGATTGATCGTTATCGCCGGCACGCCATCGAACAGGCCTACAGACAAACACTGGCTGAACGGCCTGAAGCCACCGCCATCAGTGAAGAAGACAAGGCCATCATCATCGAGACGCTGGTGGCTGTGGATAAAGCCCTGTCCAGACTCGGCGAGCGGGCGCGGCGGATTTTCATGTTGTCGCAGATCGAGGGGCTGACTTATCAACAGATCGCCAATCAACTGCAGGTGTCACTGACGACAGTGAAGAAGCACATGATCCGGGCATTGACTGAGTGTTCGCTGATCATGGCCAGCTTGTAATGGCTATTCCCGATCGCAAGACCTTCGAGTCCGCAGCCAGTTGGTATGTGCAATTTCAATCCCAACCGGCTACACCCGCAGAACGCCAGGCCTGGCAGCAATGGCTTAACGATGATCCGGCCCATCAGGCGGCCTGGAACCAGATAGAACAGTTACAGCGCAGTCTTGGCGCCCTGCCCCAGGATTTAACCCGCCGTGCATTGTCGACCACGCAGCAACGTCGCCAGGTACTGAAGTGGATGTTGGTGTTGGGCGGTACCGGGTACTTGGGCTGGAATGTTCAGCCACACACGTCTCTGGGCGATGTATTGGCCGACTACAGGACCTCCGTGGGTGAACGCCGGCGTATCGAATTGGCCGATGGCACGCGGCTTGATCTCAACACCGGCACGGCGATTGATGTGGTGTTCGACGGGCGTCAGCGTTTGATCCGCCTGCGCGAAGGTGAAGTACTTATCCACACGGGAAAATTCGGCGGGCACACGCCCTTTTATGTCGAAACCCGCCAAGGGCGAGTCCAGGCATTAGGTACCCGATTTACCGTGCGCCAGCTGTCGGACACCACACGTGTCGGAGTTCTAGAGGATCGCGTGAGCGTGTCGCCAGGTGACCAGCCCAATCACGGCCGATTGCTCGGAGCAGGTGAAAGCGCTGACTTTGATCGCCAAAACGTAGGGCCAAACAGTGCGTATCGCGGCTCCCAGGCTGCCTGGGTGGATGGCCAGTTGATCGTATTGGATGCTCGGCTCGGGGATGTACTCGACGAGCTCGCGCGTTATCGACCCGGCGTATTGCAATGCGACCTGGCTTCGGCACGTCTGCGCGTTTCCGGTACTTTTCGCCTGGATTCAACGGAAGCGGTACTGGCCAATCTGCAAGCGACCTTGCCGATCAAAGTGAAGTATTTCACTCGCTATTGGGTTTCGGTGAAGCGAATCGGCTGACGGGAAAAATTATCCGTAAGGGGGTTATCTTTTTTTTGCCTGGCGCGGCCCTTCAGGTAATCACGACGCAACCTTCAGGGCTAACCCACCTATGCGCCTCCCTACCAAGTTTCGCCAGCGGCTCTCCTACCACAGTTTGACCGGCAGCCTACTGCTGAGTACTGCAGCCACGGCCGGTGTTTTGCTATCAACCGGCGCCATGGCCGCCAGCGCGGTGCAACACTACGCTATTGCGGCAGGCCCGCTGGATAATGCCTTGAGCCAATTTGCAGCCAGGGCGAATGTGATTCTGTCTTTTTCGCCCCAGCAAACCATACGTTTGAACACGCCGGGGTTGGAAGGTGACTATTCGGTGGATCAAGGCTTTGCGCTGCTGCTGCAAAACTCAGGATTGCAGGCGGTAGTCCAGGCGCCAGGCAGTTATGTTCTGCAGGCCATACCTGCTGGTGAACTCACACTGGCGCCCACCACGGTAAGCACTTATCAACAGGCTGGTTTCAATCAGGAGAACGCCGGTGACGTGGGCTACAAGGCGCAAAACAGTCGTATCGGCACCAAGACCAGCACGCCTTTGTCAGAAACACCGCGTTCGGTTTCGGTTGTCACCGGCCAACGCATCAAGGACCAGAAGTCGCAGACGCTGACTGAAGTATTGGGCTATGTGCCTGGCATCTTCGCCCCCCCTTTTGCGGCCGGCGATGGCTTGGCAGGTGACCTGTTCTTCATCCGCGGTTTCAACGCCACGGATTACGGCTACGGCCTACTGCGAGACGGCCTACGCGTACAAGGCAACCGGTACGACACCACTAGCGAGCCTTACGGCCTAGAACGAGTCGAAGTATTCCGCGGCCCTTCTTCTCTGCTCTACGGTGAAAACGCACCAGGTGGCTTGGTGAACCTGGTCAGTAAACACCCGACCGCCACGCCGCAAGGTGAGGTGCAACTGGGTTACGGCTCAAATAACCGACGCCAAGTGGGTGTGGATATCTCTGGCCCTCTCAATGACAGCGACAACATTCTTGGACGGGTGGTGATGCTTGGCCGCAAGTCCGATACACAGACCGATCACGTCCCGGACGATCGACTCTACATTGCGCCTTCACTGACCCTTAATTTCGACGACTACAACACCCTCACCCTGTTGGCGAATTACCAGAAGGACCACACCAACCTCGAACTTGGCCTACCAGCCGCAGGTACCTTGCTTACAAACCCCAATGGCAAGCTGTCCAAGCACACCATGCTCGGTAACACGGACTGGAACACCTTTGAACGCGAATCCTGGAGTACTGGCTACGAATTCAGCCACAGCTTCAACAACGATTGGCAGTTCCGCCAGAATTCGCGTTATATGCAGTCGCGCATAAACCGTCATGAAACCTGGCCTGGTGCGTTGAATAACCGTGGCTTCGGCACTCAACTGAACATGACCGCCTACGACCGCTACAACAAGTCGATGGTCTACTCCCTGGATAACCAACTGGAAGGCAAATTCCAGGTCGGCGGGCTGGAAAATACCGTGCTGTTCGGCGCGAGCTATGACCGCACCTCGTTCAACCAGGACTGGGACGCGGGCTTTGCCGGGACCATCAATGTGTATAACCCGGTGTACCTGCGAGACCCGCTGACCCCTGTGGCTGTGCAAAACACCTTGCTCGAACAACAGATGAAAGGGGTTTATGCACAGATCCAGAGCAAGTATGACCACTGGTTATTCTTGCTCGGCGGCCGTCAGGACTGGGTCGACAGCGATTTTCGCGACAAGGTGAACAAGGCAAGCAACACAGGCTCCGAGGACCGCAAGTTCACCTACCAGGGTGGGGTGATGTACCAGTTCGACAATGGGCTGACGCCCTATGTCAGCTACTCCACTGCGTTCGTCCCGGTGCAGCAGATTTCCAACGCGGGTTCACCGTTAAAACCGATCACCAGCAGCCAATACGAAGTGGGCGTGAAATACGAGCCGATCGGATGGGATACGGCGATGACGGTTTCGGTGTATGACTTGCGCAAGCAGGACGACACTTACCTCGATGCCACCACCAACAGCTATCGCCAAGTCGGCGAAAGCCAGGCCAAGGGCGTGGAAGTTGAAGTGAACAGCGCCATCACGCCTAACCTGAATGTGACTGCTGCCTACACTTACACTGACGCGCGGATTACCAAGGATTCGGCCACCTCTCTGGTTGAGGGGCGCCAGATGACTGGCGTGCCACGTAACCAAGCGTCGATTTGGGGCAAGTATCGATTCCTCGACAATCAACTCAAAGGTCTGTCCCTGGGGGGTGGTGTGCGCTACTTCGACAGTACGTTTTCCTACACGGCACCCAGCCTTTACGGAAAACTGGATGCCGGCAGCGTGACGCTCGTAGACGCTGCAGTTGGCTATCAAATCGACAAAAACTGGTCAGTCGATTTAAACGCCAAGAACCTGTTCGACAAGGAATATGTGTCTGGTTGCAACGATGCAGGGCGTTGCTATTGGGGGGACAGCCGTACCTTGCTCGGTACGGTGTCTTACACTTGGTAAGGTTGTGGATAACTCGGTTATTTACCGATGCAGAAACTGGAGAAGATCCGGCCCAACAAATCATCGGAACTGAATGCGCCGGTGATTTGCCCCAACAGCTGCTGCGCCTGACGTAAATCCTCAGCCAGCAACTCCCCTGCGCCCGCCAGGGTTAATTGTGCCCGACCGTGTTCCAAGGCTGCGCTCGCGTGGCGCAACGCCTCCAGGTGCCTGCGGCGCGCACTGAAGCTGCTTTCCGAGGTCTGCTCGTAGCCCATGCAGGCCTTGAGGTGATCACGCAGCAATTCCAAGCCATCACCTGCTGACTTTGCGCTGAGGCTGATAGTGACATGGCCATCCGCGCTGGTTTCCATCGCTATGGCTTCACCCGTCAAATCGGCTTTGTTGCGAATCAACGTGACCTTGGCTGGGTCTGGGCGTTGCTCGAGGAATTCCGGCCATAGGGCGAAAGGGTCCACAGCTTCGGGCGCCGTCGCATCCACCACCAGCAACACCCGATCCGCTTCGCTGATGGCCTTAAGGGCGCGTTCCACACCGATCTTTTCGACCTGGTCCTCGGTATCGCGCAAACCCGCAGTGTCAACCACGTGCAGTGGCATGCCGTCGATGTGGATATGTTCGCGCAGGATATCCCGGGTCGTGCCGGCGATCTCAGTGACGATGGCTGCTTCACGTCCCGCCAGTGCGTTGAGCAGGCTGGATTTGCCCGCATTGGGCCGTCCAGCGATCACTACCGTCATTCCATCACGCAACAAAGCGCCCTGCCCGGCTTCGCGCAGCACTGTGGATAACTCGTCGCGAACCTTATCCAGCATCGCCAATACGTGGCCATCGGCAAGAAAGTCAATTTCTTCCTCGGGAAAATCAATCGCCGCCTCGACGTAGATACGCAGGCTGATCAATTGCTCGGTCAAGTGATGCACACGCAGGGAAAACGCTCCCTGCAGCGAGCGCAATGCATTGCGCGCCGCTTGTGCAGAACTGGCTTCGATTAAGTCAGCGATCGCTTCGGCCTGAGCCAGGTCGAGCTTGTCGTTCAAAAACGCGCGTTCGCTGAATTCTCCTGGGCGGGCCAATCGGCAGCCCAATTGCAGGCAGCGCTGCAACAACATATCCAACACGACGGGGCCGCCATGGCCCTGCAACTCGAGGACGTCTTCGCCGGTGAAGGAATTTGGGCCCGGGAAATAAATTGCCAGGCCTTCGTCCAATACGCTTTCGTCAGCATCCAGGAACGCGCCGTAATGCGCATAGCGCGGCTTCAACTCACGACCGCTGATGGCCTTCGCTGCCAAGCCCGCGAGCGGCCCGGAAATTCGAACGATACCGACACCGCCGCGACCTTGAGCGGTAGCGACAGCAGCGATGGTTTCACGAGGAGCGCTCATCAGCAGGTTCCAGAACAAAAGTGACGGAAAGCAAAACGCCCCACTAGGGGGCGTCTTGAGTGGTTATCCACAGAGTAAATTACGCCTCAGCTTTTTTGGTAGCCGCTTCGATTTTACGTGTGATGTACCACTGTTGAGAGATCGACAACACGTTGTTGACTACCCAGTACAGCACCAGACCCGCTGGGAACCACAGGAAGAAGAAGGTGAAGATGATTGGCATCATTTTCATTACCTTGGCCTGCATCGGGTCCGGCGGAGTCGGGTTCAGACGCTGCTGGATAAACATGGTTGCGCCCATGATGATCGGCAGGATAAAGAACGGGTCTTTGATCGACAGGTCGGTTATCCACAGCATGAACGGTGCTTGGCGCATTTCCACGCTTTCTAGGAGTACCCAGTAAAGCGACAGGAATACCGGCATCTGTACCAGAATCGGCAAGCATCCACCCAGCGGGTTGATCTTCTCTTTCTTGTACAGCTCCATCATGGCCTGCGACATTTTCTGCCGGTCATCGCCATGTTGCTCTTTAAGTGCCGCCAGTTTCGGAGCCACGGCACGCATGCGCGCCATCGACTTGTAGCTGGCTGCCGACAGAGGGAAGAAGATCCCTTTGATCAGCATGGTCAGGAAGATAATCGACCAGCCCCAGTTACCGACGATGCTGTGGATATGTTGCAGCAGCCAGAAAATCGGCTGGGCAATGAACCACAGGAAGCCGTAATCCACAGTCAGTTCGAGACCTGGGGACAACTCTTTCAGTACAGCCTGACTTTTAGGACCCGCGTACAGGGTAGCGCTGGTTTCTGCCTTGGCACCTGGAGCAACGGTCAATGCCGGGCCAGTGTAGCCAATGATGTAATTACCTTTGGTGTCCTTGCGAGCCGCAACCACATTGTTCTGGCCAGGCTGAGGAATCCAAGCGGTCACAAAGTAGTGTTGCAACCAAGCAACCCAGCCGCCATTCACGTTATAGGTGATCGGCGCCTTTTGTTTGTCTTCGTTGACCTTGTCGATATCTTTCATCGACACTTTTTTGTACGGCTCCGAACTCGTCCACAGGGCAGCGCCCAGGTAAGTGGCGGTGCCAGTGGCGGTGCTGGAAGACGGATCGGAGCTGGCATCACGCTTGAGCTGCGCAAACATCGCGCCGGTCCATGGCTGAGCGCTCTGATTGTCGATCAAATAGGTGACGACAACGTCGTACAGTCCACGTTTGAGGGTGAACCGCTTGATGTAGTTGACACCGTCCTTGCTGAACTTCAAGTCAACAACCAGTTGGTCCTGGCCGTCGGCCAGTTGGTAACTCTTCTTCTCCGAAGAGAAAACCGGACGACCGGTAGCGCTTGCATCGGGACCGTTGGTGCCGATCAGGCCACTTTGAGCCAGGTAAACACGCTCGCCACCGTTATCGAACAGCTGGAATGGAATTTCCGGGTGATCCTGACGGCGCGGATACAGCGGAAGCGTCAGCTTGGCAACATCGCCACCTTGCGGGTCGATAGCCAGGTCCAATACATCCGTCTTGATCTGGATGAGGTCCGTGCTGGCGGCAACTGGAACTTCGGCAGGTGCGTTTGTCTCGCCCGGTGCACGTGGAATGTCGTCACTGGCGGCAGTTTTGTTGCCACTTACTGTGTCGGGAAGCCCCGCAGGAACAGCATTGGCAGCAACATTCTGAGTCGGCAGGGCAGCTTGGCCGTAGTCCTGGTTCCACTTAAGAACCATGACGTAGGACACGATTGCCAGGGCGACGATCAGGATCGTGCGTTTAATATCCATGATTACTCGGCCATCGAAGAAGAACGGGAGGTAGGGATAGATGGAACCGGGTCATAACCACCGGGATTCCACGGATGACAGCGACCTAAACGACGAAAGGTCAGCCAGCCACCGCGCAGAAGACCATGATTTTCTATGGCCTCTAACGCGTAGCAGGAACAACTGGGGTAGAAACGACAGTGGCTGGCCATCAGAGGACTAATGGCATAGCGATAAAACTGGATCGGAACGATTGCCAGTTTACGCATCAAGGCTGTCTACCCCTACAGTTTCGGTGCTGACTTCTGGTGCTGGCTTGTGGGTACGCGTCAAACGTTTCCATAGCTTGCCGAAATGCTGAATCAATTCGGGGTTTTCTACGTCCCCCAAGCCTTTGCGCGCGACGATAACAATATCCCAACCAACCAGAGTGTCCTGGTGGAGGCGAAACGATTCGCGCATCAGACGCTTGAGGCGATTGCGCTCAACGGAGAGCTTTACGCTCTTCTTGCCGATCACCAACCCAAGACGGGGGTGATCAAGATCGTTGTTACGCGCAAGGAGCAGGAGATTTTTCCCCGGAACCTTGCCGGTGGGGGAGTCAAAGACTGCCTTGAAATGCCGGGGGGTCAGCAAACGCTTTTCCCGACTGAAGTCCTGACTCACCACCAGTACCGGATTATCAAACTGCCAGACGCGCACGACCTTTGGCGCGACGACGCGACAGGACAGCACGGCCGTTCTTGGTAGCCATGCGAGCACGGAAGCCGTGAGTGCGGGCGCGTTTGATGGTGCTTGGTTGGAAAGTACGTTTCATGGCGTTGTTACCTGGTTCGTCCACAACGGGCCGGAATGGCCCCCGTTTTAAGAGACCGGCGATTCTAGAGAAAGCAAGCCTCTAGGTCAATTTCCAACCAGCTTTTCCTTCAATTAGATCTCTAGGCGCCATTTGGCCTTTTCTGTCTGCTTGGCCTTCAAGGGCAGTGGCATAGATATAAAAATAAAGAAGGAAGTTATTTAAAGCTTTTCTGTAAAGCTTATAAAAGCTAGGCAGGCAATCCTCTGTGGATAAGTACCTTTAGCCCACATTCCACGTGATGTACAGAGAATGACAACACGGGGGAGAAACGGTGCTCTGCCTGTGCTGCGCTGTCGGATAAGCTGTGTGTGGAATGGCTTGTTATCCACAGGGCAGTTACCCACAGACTTTAGCCCCCACTTGTACAACGACCTTAGGTACGCTTATCCACAGAGCTTATGCACAGACCATTGGTCGACTTTTTTACCGTTAAGACGTTGATTTTGGCTGGCCTCTGATCAACCTACATGTGGATAAGTGGGCGGCTCGCCGCTACAATGGCGGCTGTTTTTGCCTCACCGGCTTTCAACTTAGGGGATATCCGTGTCAGTGGAACTTTGGCAGCAGTGCGTGGAGCTTTTGCGCGATGAGCTGCCTGCCCAGCAATTCAACACCTGGATCCGTCCGCTACAGGTCGAAGCCGAAGGCGACGAGTTGCGTGTCTACGCGCCCAATCGTTTTGTCCTCGACTGGGTCAACGAGAAGTACCTGAGCCGCGTTCTCGAATTGCTCGACGAACAGGGTAATGGCGTTGCGCCTGTGCTTTCCTTATTAATAGGCAGCAAACGTAGCTCCGCACCTCGTGCTGCGCCGAATGCGCCGTTGGCCGCTGCTGCGTCGCACGCTCAGGCCGCTGCTGCACCGGCCCCCAGTGCACCTGCGCCGACAGCCTCCAAGTCCTCTGCGCAAAAGAATGCAGCACAGCATGAAGAGCCGTCCCGTGACAGTTTTGACCCTATGGCCGGTGCCGCCTCTCAGCAAGCACCGGTTCGCGCTGAGCAGCGCACCGTGCAGGTCGAAGGTGCGCTCAAGCATACGAGTTACCTGAACCGCACATTTACCTTCGAGAACTTCGTTGAGGGTAAATCCAACCAATTGGCTCGTGCAGCTGCCTGGCAGGTAGCCGATAACCCCAAGCACGGCTACAACCCGCTCTTCCTTTATGGCGGCGTTGGCTTGGGTAAGACTCACTTGATGCACGCTGTGGGTAACCACCTATTAAAGAAGAACCCGAATGCCAAGGTCGTGTACCTGCACTCGGAGCGCTTCGTGGCTGACATGGTCAAGGCCTTGCAGCTAAATGCCATCAACGAATTCAAGCGGTTCTACCGGTCGGTTGATGCCTTGCTGATCGATGACATTCAGTTCTTCGCCCGCAAGGAACGTTCCCAGGAAGAGTTTTTCCACACCTTCAACGCCCTGCTAGAAGGCGGCCAACAGGTCATCTTGACCAGTGACCGTTATCCGAAAGAAATCGAAGGCCTGGAAGAACGCTTGAAGTCGCGCTTTGGCTGGGGCCTGACCGTAGCTGTAGAGCCGCCGGAACTGGAAACCCGTGTCGCGATCCTGATGAAAAAGGCCGACCAGGCCAAGGTCGACTTGCCCCACGACGCGGCGTTCTTCATCGCCCAACGCATTCGTTCCAACGTACGTGAGCTGGAAGGCGCGCTCAAGCGGGTTATCGCGCACTCGCACTTCATGGGCCGCGACATCACCATCGAGCTGATTCGCGAATCCCTCAAAGACTTGTTGGCATTGCAGGACAAACTGGTGAGTGTGGATAACATCCAGCGCACTGTGGCCGAGTACTACAAGATCAAGATTTCCGACCTGCTGTCCAAGCGCCGTTCGCGTTCGGTAGCACGTCCCCGTCAGGTGGCCATGGCGCTCTCCAAGGAGCTGACCAACCACAGCCTGCCGGAAATCGGTGATGTGTTTGGCGGGCGTGACCACACGACGGTCTTGCACGCATGCCGCAAGATCAATGAACTTAAGGAATCCGACGCGGATATTCGCGAGGACTACAAGAACCTGCTGCGTACACTGACAACTTGATGACACCAGCGCAGCTTATTAAGGCAAGGGACTAGACCATGCATTTCACCATTCAACGCGAAGCCCTGTTGAAACCCCTGCAACTGGTCGCAGGCGTCGTCGAGCGCCGACAGACCTTGCCGGTGCTTTCCAACGTATTGTTGGTCGTCGAAGGCCAGCAGTTGTCCCTGACCGGTACCGACCTGGAAGTCGAGCTGGTCGGTCGTGTGCAGCTGGAAGAGCCTGCCGAACCTGGCGAGATCACTGTGCCTGCGCGCAAACTGATGGATATCTGCAAAAGCCTGCCGAACGATGCGCTGATCGACATCAAGGTTGATGACGCGAAGTTGGTGGTCAAAGCGGGTCGTAGCCGTTTCACCCTCTCTACTTTGCCAGCCAATGATTTCCCGACCGTAGAAGAAGGCCCTGGTTCGCTGACCTGCAGCCTGGAGCAGAGCAAACTGCGTCGCTTGATCGAGCGCACCAGTTTCGCCATGGCGCAGCAGGATGTGCGTTACTACCTCAACGGCATGCTGCTGGAAGTGTCTGAAGGCATCATCCGCGCCGTAGCGACCGACGGTCACCGCCTGGCGATGTGCTCGATGCGCGCCGATATCGGTCAGCCAGACCGTCACCAGGTGATCGTGCCGCGTAAAGGTATCCTCGAACTGGCGCGCCTGCTCACTGAGCCAGAAGGTAATGTCAGCATCGTGCTGGGCCAGCACCATATTCGTGCGACCACCGGCGAGTTCACCTTCACTTCCAAACTGGTCGACGGCAAATTCCCGGACTACGAGCGTGTGCTGCCCAAAGGTGGCGACAAGCTGGTGATCGGTGACCGTCAGGCCCTGCGTGAAGCCTTCAGCCGCACCGCGATTCTTTCCAACGAAAAGTACCGTGGTATTCGTCTGCAACTGGCCAATGGTCAGCTGAAAATCCAGGCCAACAACCCAGAGCAGGAAGAAGCGGAAGAAGAAGTGGGCGTCGACTACAACGGCGGTTCGCTGGAAATTGGCTTCAACGTGAGCTACCTGTTGGATGTGCTGGGTGTGATGACCACTGAACAGGTTCGCCTGATCTTGTCGGACTCCAACAGCAGCGCCCTGGTGCAGGAATCCGATAACGACGACTCTGCTTACGTTGTCATGCCGATGCGCCTGTAATCATGCTCAGCAGAAGCTAGATGTCCCTCAGTCGCGTCTCGGTCACCGCGGTGCGCAATCTGCACCCGGTGACCTTCTCCCCTTCTCCCCGCATCAATATCCTCCACGGCGCCAATGGCAGTGGCAAAACCAGCGTGCTGGAAGCCATTCACTTGTTGGGGCTTGCCCGTTCCTTTCGCAGTGCCCGCCTATTACCGGTCATCCAGTATGAACAATTGGCGTGCACGGTGTTTGGCCAGGTCGAACTGGCTGAGGGTGGGCACAGCAGTCTTGGGATATCCCGTGATCGCGGCGGAGAGTTCCAGATTCGCATTGATGGGCAAAATGCTCGCAGTGCTGCTCAGTTGGCGGAAATCCTGCCACTGCAACTGATCAACCCTGACAGCTTTCGTCTGTTGGAAGGCGCGCCGAAAATCCGTAGGCAATTCCTCGATTGGGGAGTGTTCCACGTGGAACCGCGTTTCATGGCCACTTGGCAGCGCCTGCAGAAGGCCCTGCGGCAGCGGAACTCATGGCTGCGGCATGGTACACTTGACGCCGCTTCGCAAGCGGCCTGGGACCGGGAACTGTGCCTGGCCAGCGACGAAATAGATGAATACCGCCGTGCCTATATCAAAGCCTTGAAACCAGTCTTTGAGCAGACCTTGAGTGAGTTGTTGGAACTCGATGGCCTGACGTTGAGTTACTACCGTGGTTGGGACAAAGAGCGTGAGCTGAGTGCTGTGCTCGCGACGTTCTTGCAGCGGGATCAGCAAATTGGGCATACCCAGGCTGGACCCCAACGGGCTGACTTGCGTCTTAGATTAGGCGCTCACAATGCTGCGGACATTTTGTCCCGTGGTCAGCAAAAGTTGGTGGTGTGTGCACTGCGGATCGCCCAGGGCCATTTGGTTAGCCAAGCCCGGCGCGGTCAGTGTATTTATCTGGTGGATGACTTGCCGTCCGAACTCGACGAGCAACATCGCCGCGCGTTATGCCGCTTGTTGGAAGAATTACGCTGCCAGGTGTTTATCACCTGTGTAGACCACGAATTATTGAGGGAAGGCTGGCAGACGGAAACGCCAGTCGCTTTGTTCCACGTGGAACAAGGCCGTATCACCCAGACCCACGACCATCGGGAGTGAAGGCATGAGCGAAGAAAACACGTACGACTCGACCAGCATTAAAGTGCTGAAAGGTTTGGATGCCGTACGCAAACGTCCCGGTATGTACATTGGCGACACTGATGACGGTAGCGGTCTGCACCACATGGTGTTCGAGGTGGTCGACAACTCCATCGACGAAGCTCTGGCCGGTCACTGCGACGACATCAGCATCATTATCCACCCGGATGAGTCTATTACCGTGCGCGACAACGGTCGCGGCATTCCGGTAGATGTGCACAAAGAAGAAGGCGTTTCGGCGGCAGAGGTCATCATGACTGTGCTCCACGCCGGCGGTAAGTTTGACGATAACTCCTATAAAGTCTCCGGTGGTTTGCACGGTGTAGGTGTGTCAGTCGTGAACGCGCTGTCCGAAGAGCTGATCCTGACTGTTCGCCGTAGCGGCAAGATCTGGGAACAGACCTACGTGCACGGTGTTCCAAAAGAACCGATGAAAATTGTCGGTGACAGCGAAACTACCGGTACGCAGATTCACTTCAAACCGTCTGACGAAACCTTCAAGAATATCCACTTCAGCTGGGACATCCTGGCCAAGCGTATTCGCGAACTGTCCTTCCTTAACTCGGGTGTGGGTATCGTCCTCAAGGACGAGCGCAGCGGCAAGGAAGAGCTATTCAAATACGAAGGCGGTCTGCGTGCGTTCGTTGAATACCTGAACACCAACAAGACTGCGGTCAACCAGGTGTTCCACTTCAACATCCAGCGTGAAGACGGCATCGGCGTGGAAATCGCCCTGCAGTGGAACGACAGCTTCAACGAGAACCTGTTGTGCTTCACCAATAACATTCCTCAGCGCGACGGTGGTACTCACCTGGTGGGTTTCCGGTCCGCACTGACGCGTAACCTCAACACCTATATCGAAGCCGAAGGTTTGGCCAAGAAGCATAAAGTCGCCACTACCGGTGACGATGCTCGCGAAGGCCTGACGGCGATCATTTCGGTGAAAGTGCCAGATCCTAAGTTCAGTTCCCAGACTAAAGACAAGCTGGTGTCTTCCGAAGTGAAGACCGCAGTGGAACAGGAGATGGGTAAGTACTTTTCCGACTTCCTGCTGGAAAACCCGAACGAAGCCAAGCTGGTTGTCGGCAAGATGATCGATGCTGCACGCGCCCGTGAAGCCGCGCGTAAAGCCCGTGAGATGACCCGTCGTAAAGGTGCGCTGGATATCGCCGGCCTGCCGGGCAAACTGGCTGACTGCCAGGAGAAAGACCCTGCCCTCTCCGAACTGTATCTAGTGGAAGGTGACTCTGCTGGCGGCTCCGCCAAGCAGGGTCGTAACCGCCGTACCCAGGCCATCCTGCCGTTGAAGGGTAAGATCCTCAACGTCGAGAAGGCTCGCTTCGACAAGATGATTTCCTCTCAGGAAGTCGGCACCTTGATCACGGCGTTGGGCTGCGGTATTGGCCGTGACGAGTACAACATCGACAAACTGCGCTATCACAACATCATCATCATGACCGATGCTGACGTCGACGGTTCGCACATCCGTACCTTGCTACTGACCTTCTTCTTCCGTCAGTTGCCGGAGTTGATCGAGCGTGGCTATATCTACATCGCCCAACCGCCGTTGTACAAAGTGAAAAAGGGCAAGCAAGAGCAATACATTAAAGACGACGACGCCATGGAAGAGTACATGACGCAGTCGGCTCTGGAAGATGCCAGCTTGCACTTGAACGACGAAGCGCCGGGCATCTCCGGTGAGGGGTTGGAGCGTCTGGTTAACGACTTCCGCATGGTGATGAAGACCCTCAAGCGTTTGTCGCGCCTGTACCCTCAGGAGCTGACCGAGCACTTCATCTACCTGCCAGCCGTGAGCTTGGAACAGTTGGGCGACCATGCGCACATGCAGGATTGGCTGGCCCAGTACGAAGTGCGCCTGCGCACCGTCGAGAAGTCTGGCCTGGTGTACAAAGCCAGCCTGCGTGAAGACCGTGAACGTAACGTGTGGCTGCCGGAGGTCGAGTTGATCTCCCACGGCCTTTCCAACTACGTCACTTTCAACCGCGACTTCTTCGGCAGCAATGACTACAAGACAGTGGTTACTCTGGGCGCGCAGTTGAGCACTCTGCTGGATGACGGCGCTTATATTCAGCGTGGCGAACGCAAGAAGCAGGTCAAGGAATTCAAGGAAGCCCTTGACTGGCTGATGGCTGAAAGCACCAAGCGCCACACCATCCAGCGATACAAAGGTTTGGGCGAGATGAACCCCGATCAGCTGTGGGAAACCACCATGGATCCCGCCCAGCGTCGTATGCTGCGTGTGACCATCGAAGACGCGATTGGCGCAGACCAGATCTTCAACACCCTGATGGGTGATGCGGTCGAACCTCGTCGTGACTTCATCGAGAGCAACGCGTTGGCGGTTTCTAACCTGGACTTCTGATTCAGATGTAGGATCCCAGAATAGTTGCTCATTTTCACAAATAGATGGTTCACCTAACCTGTGGATTAGGAAGCCATTGCAAAGAAGGCCCGCTTATAAAGCGGGCTTTTTTTCGCCTCCGAAACGAGTGCAATTATCGATTTGGCACATCAATACCGTTCAATTTGGCTGTCGCCAGCAAACTCTCATTACGCTCATAAGCAGGTTTTTTTGCGCAGTGAAAAGACGACGTAGAAGGATGGGCAGAGCGTTCAGCGCAACATCTCATTGTATGCGTAGCGGATCTTGGACTACGCTCAGCCCAAACCCCATCGTCTGGAGGAAATCTGTCTATCTATCGAGATATTGGCGCCAGCGCCTCATTGACCCGTGGGGTGAAGGAAGACTGACCCATCTCCAACGCTGTAAAAAACCAGCAAATACAACGATTCGCGAGGAGTCACATTCGGTCAGTGAAATAACCGAAACAGAGGGAACTCAGGTCTTTACCTGATAGGAAGGCCTTTGGAGTCGCCGTACTATCTTTATCTGAGCAGGTTCGGACATGTTAAATGGGGCTTTTTATCATATCGGTTCGCTCAAGTATTGCACGAATGGTGTCGATAGCATGAAGCTACACGAGTGAACGTTCGCTAGCGATACGTGAAAGCCAAAGCGGCTGATTTTAAAAGTATTTTTAACTAAATAACTTCTGTTGGCAGTGTGACTATATTTGTTTGTACTAACGTGGAGTGAGTGAAGCGGCGCTAGAGTTGTTTTGTTGGCGCCAGAAAAACCTCTCTCTCTTCGTCGGTTTAAGAGGATGACAGCAGCGGCAAGCTTCGCTTAGTATTTTCTATCGAGATATCAAAGTGACATTATTTCTTGACGGTTTTTCAGTAAAATAACTCTGGCATTGACCGACTACGTCTTATTGCGATGTGGTAATCCGTGACTTTGAATGCGCCCCCTTAATACGGGGCGACGATGCCAGGTGTGACGTGGCTTGTCTTAATAGCGGGAAGCGTGGATGAGTTGTTCTGATGACGCATTAGGTTCGTTTGCAATCAGTGAGGCAAACCCAGCGGGCGTGAATCCGCGCGAGGGTGCTGCATTCACACTGGCGCAGACAGAAATTGAAAAGCTGACCAACATCTATGCCGAGTCAGGCGTCGATTGGCATAAGGTTGGCGCCGCCTGTGCGAAAGTATTGAGCGAAGAAGGCAAGGATTTGAACGCTGCCATCTGGTTGCTGTGCGCATGGACGCAGACCCGTGGGCTGCCTGGTTTGGCGACTGGTGTTCATGTTCTTCACCAAATGCTTGAGCTTTACTGGGATAATTTGACGCCCCCTCCTTCGCGTTTACGTGCTCGACGCAATCAGGCTGAGTGGATGCTGGAATGGTTGACTGCCAAGATTGAGGAAAGTTTCCCTGCCTTGGAGGTATCTCAACTCGAAAGCTTGCTCAAAGACTGGGACGCCCTCGATACGGTCTGGCGTGAGTATGACGCTGAAGGCCCGGCTTTTTTTCGTATGCGCCGTCGCCTGTCGCAGTTACCGGTCGAGGCCATTGCCGAACCGGAGCTCGAACCCGTAAGCGCCGATGTACCTGGGGATAGTCAGCAGGTGCGTCCCGTCCCCACTCCGGTGTCAGTCGCACAGCCTGTTTCTCAATCCAGTGCCATGCCCAGCGGAACACCGCCAGCGCTAGGTACGGTACAGCCTATTGGCACCCTGGACAGTGACGAGTCCGTCGAAAACGCAATCACCGGCGTGTTTGCCTCGTTCTCTCCGTTAGTGGATTTTTGTCTTGAATCACGCACCACCCTGCCTCTGCTTTTTCGCCTGAATCGACAAATGGCCTGGATGACACTGGAGCAGGCTCCACCCTCGCAGTCCAATATGACTCGCCTGCCAGCGCCACCACAAAACCAGTTGGAAAGCTTCGCCCGCTTGCAAAGTGTCGGCGAACCGTTGGACATCGTGCGTTTTTGTGAAGGCCATTTGGGGGTATATCCACTTTGGTTGGATCTTAACCGTGTCTGCCATGCTGCGCTGTCGCGTCTGGGATCTGCTGCAGTAAGCGCTGCTGTCAGTCTGACACTGGAGACGCAACAGCTATTGGCACGCCTGCCTGCGCTGGCCGAATTGACTTTCGCGGACGGCCAACCTTTCGCTGATGGTGCAACTCGCAGCTGGCTTGAGGGCCTTGCCCCAGTGTCCCGTGGTGGAGCCGTTGACGCTATTCAAACGCTCATTGATGAAGCTCGGCAGAGCGCTGCAACCGGGCAACTCAAAGACGCCATGACTCGCCTGCAGGATAGTTTGCGCGACGTTGCCAGTGGCCGTGATCGCTTTCGCCTGCGCAAGGCCCAGTACGAGTTATTGCACCGTTTCGATCCTTCGCTGCAGTTGCGTGTGGCCCTGGATGTGTTGTTACAGGAAGCCAAGGAGCAACGTCTCGACCGCTGGGAGCCCGAGCTGGTGCAGCCTTTATTGGAACTCGCCCAAAGCTATGACGAGAGCGGTTCAAGGTCATTGTGGGCAGAGCAACTGGCCGCGATGGATATGTCGGCCTTCTGGCATTTTGCCAGCCCACAGGCCGGTTGAGTTCAGCAATACCCGAAAGCAAAACAGATGCACCCGTGCCTTAAGTTTTTAATGGCTGCCTTGAGTGAGCCCGGTATCCAGGAGTGAGTGAAATGGCTAGTGATGGTTCCGTCGCGCCGAAAGAGCGCGTCAATATTGTTTACAGTTCTGACACCGGTGGCGCTCAAGAGCAGGTCGAACTGCCTCTCAAGCAACTGGTAATTGGTGACTTCACCTTGCGTGAAGATGAGACCCCGGTCGAGGACATTAAGCCGATCCGTGTCGATAAGGACAACTTTACCGATGTGCTTAAGGGCCAGAACCTAAGCCTGCAACTGGCCGTGCCCAATCGGCTGTCCGAGAGCGCGCCGGAAGACGAGCAACTTCCCGTCTCGTTGAAGTTTCAGTCGATCCGAGACTTTGAGCCTGATGCCATCGTGGGTCAGGTTCCTGAGCTGCAGCAACTGATCGCCCTGCGCGATTCGCTCAAGGCGCTGAAAGGCCCGATGGGCAATCTGCCGGAATTTCGCAAGCAATTGCAGGCCCTGATGAACGATGACGGTGCACGTGAGCGTCTGCTCGCCGAACTTGGCGTAAAGGACAAGGAGTAACCCATGAGTGAAGAAAAAAGCCAAGCCGCTGAAGGCGCACCCCAGGCCTTAGAAGGCGTCTCTCTGCTGGATCAACTGGTCGAGGCCACTCGGGTCAAGCCAGGCGATGAAGCCTATTCGGTTACCCGCCAGGGACTCGAAGCGTTCGTCACCGAACTGCTTGAGCCGGCGCGCCAGACTGAAAAGGTCAGCGCTGGTCTGATTGACGATATGATCGCCACTCTTGACGCTAAGCTCTGCCGTCAGGTCGATGCGATTATCCATGATGATCAATTCCAAAAACTGGAATCCTCGTGGCGCTCGTTGAAATTCCTCGTCGACCGTACTGATTTTCGCGAGAACAACAAGCTGGAAATCCTCAGTGTTTCCAAGCAAAAGCTACTTGAAGACTTTGAAGACGCGCCGGAAATCACCCGTTCAGGTCTTTACAAGGCGGTCTACACCGCCGAGTTCGGCCAGTTCGGTGGCCAGCCGTTTGGCTCGATCATCGGTAACTACGAGTTCAACCCCGGCACGCAGGATATGAAACTCCTGCAATCGGTCGCTGCGATCTCGGCCATGTCTCACACGCCGTTTATTGCATCGGCAGGCCCACAGTTTTTCGGGATCGACAGTTTTGCTGATTTGCCGAACCTCAAAGACCTGCAAGCCGTTTTTGAAGGTCCGCAGTTCACCAAGTGGAACGCCTTCCGTGAAAGCGACGATGCACGGTTTGTTGGTCTGACCTTGCCGCACTTTCTGCTGCGTACGCCTTATGGCGAAGACACCGTGCCAGCCAAGACCTTCCGTTACAACGAAAGCGTCAGTGGCGGCAACAAGGACTTCCTGTGGGGCAATGCAGCCTTCGCCTTTGCCAGCCGACTTTCTGACAGTTTTGCCCAGTACCGTTGGTGTGCCAACGTCATCGGCCCACAGGGTGGTGGTACGGTCGGTGATTTGCCGATCTACAACTACGAAGCGATGGGTGAAACCCAGACCAAGATCCCAACCGAAGTGCTCATCTCCGAGCGTCGCGAGTTCGAGCTGGCCGAGCAGGGTTTTATTGCGCTGACCATGCGCAAGAACACCGACAACGCTGCGTTTTTCTCGGCCAACTCGTGCCAGAAGCCCAAGTACTTCGGCAATGACAAGGAAGGCAAGGAAGCTGAGCTGAACTACAAACTCGGCACCCAGCTGCCCTACATTTTTGTGGTCAGCCGCCTAGCGCATTACATCAAAGTGATTCAGCGCGAAAACATCGGTACCTGGAAAGAGCGTGGAGACCTGGAAACCGAACTCAACACCTGGATTCGCCAATATGTGGCCGATATGGATAACCCTGCCGCCGGTGTGCGCAGTCGTCGTCCGTTGCGTCAGGCCGAGATCACCGTGAGTGATGTTGAGGGTGATCCAGGCTGGTACCGGGTCGGCCTGAAAGTGCGCCCGCACTTCAAGTACATGGGTGCATCTTTCACGCTGTCGCTGGTGGGCAAGCTCGATAAAAGCTAATTGATGCAAGGCTGATGGGCGGGATTTATCTCGCTCATTCAGGTCTTCACCCGAGGGTCATGCTCTCGTTATCTACCTAAGATGGACTCAACACAACGAGACACGGACAACCGTTCCCTCGCTGCGTAATCACTCAATCATTAGTTCGGGGTACACACTATGCCAATGCCATGCTACCTGAGTATCGAAGGCCAGAACCAAGGTAAAATCGAAGGCTCTTGCGCTGTCACCGGCCACGCAGGGATGATCCTGGTCCAAGCGGTTGAACACCTGGTCGACATTCCAAAGAATCCACAAACCGGTTTGCCTGCAGGCAAGCGCGTTCATCAGGGCATGACCCTGACCAAAGAAGTGGACAAATCCTCGCCAAAACTTTTTCAGGCACTGACTTCGGGCGAGCAGCTCAAAACCGTAGTGCTGGAGTTCTACCGGATCTCGCCAAAAGGTACCGAGGAAAAGTACTACACCATCACCCTGAGCAACGCGGTTCTGGTTTCGGCTCGCACTTGGGTGCCGAACACCTTGGACCCTGAGTTCAAGCAACTGGGCCACATGGAAGACATCGGCATCACCTACGAAAAAATCGTATGGACCTGGGTGCCGGACGGCATCGAAGCCGAAGATTCCTGGTTGGCTCCGAAGGCTTAAGCAACGCAGCATCGTTAAAGCGCCGCTCTGTAACAGAGCGGCGCTCTTGAGTTTTCAGAAGGTGAACGGCGTTGAAAGAAAAACGATTGCTTGAGCGCATCACGATGTTGCAAGCCGATACTGGCCGCACACACCTGACCCAGGCCGAGGTGCTGACGCAGTCGATTGTTCTTCACCTGCAACGCATCCTCAATACCCGTCGCGGCAGTGTGCCGATCGACGCTGAGTTTGGCGTTCCCGATTTTACTAATCTGGCCGGTTCTTTTGCGACCGGCGAGACCACGCAGATCATCGAAAATATGACCCGCATGATTGCTCGTTACGAACCTCGTCTGAAATCACCGCGCATTCTGGTCGCCGAAGGTTCCCAAGAGGTGCTGTCGCTGAGTTTCACGCTGGATGGCCTGGTGGAAGTCGACGATCGAGACATCCCCATTCATCTGGCAACGCGAGTGTCTTCGGACGGCCGTGTTTCTTTGGCGATGCACTAAATTATGCTCAATAGCCATTACCAGAGTGAACTCAACCATCTGCGTCGGCTGGCTGACGAGTTTGCCCGCAGCAACCCGGCGCTGGCACCTTTGCTGGGCGTGGACTCTGCAAGTGACCCGGATGTCGAGCGACTGCTTGAAGGCGTGGCGTTTCTTACCGGCATGGTTCGCCAACGGCTCGACGATGAGTTTCCGGAGTTCATTCAGGAGCTGGCACAACTGCTTTATCCGCATTACCTGCAACCGTTGCCTTGCCTGACCATGTTGCAGTTCCAGCCACGAGCAGCCTTGCAGGAAGCCACCCGTATAGACGCTGGGTGTGAGGTGACCTCGGTGCCGGTTGATGGCCAGCGCGTGAGTTTTCGCAGCACCGTTGCCGTGGATCTTGAACCGTTGCAACTGCTCGATACGCGCTGGGAGGGCGGCACGGGCGAAGAACGCAGTCTGGTTCTGGATTTTGCCTTCACCGCTTCCCGGGCCGACGACTGGGAAGCAGACAGCCTGCGTTTTTATCTGGGAGATGGTCTGGCTGACGCCTGTAAATTGTTGCGCCTTTTGCAGCTTAATCTGCGCGAGATCCGCATCTCGGCGCCCGGCCAGCCAGTGACGATGTTGCCGGCGAAGAACCTGCGAGGCTTGGGCTTTGATGCCGATAACCTGCTGCTGCCGTTCCCTAACAACGCGCACCCTGCTTACCGCTGTCTACAGGAATACTTTGCACTGCCTGAGAAGTTTTTGTTTGTTGCGCTTTCAGGCTTCAAACAATGGCGCACACGGGGCAACGATGGGCGTTTCAGCGTAAGGCTGATGTTTGACAGCCTGCCTGAGTGGACGCCTAACCTGTCGAGCAATAGCTTCATGCTGGGCGTTACCCCAGCCATTAACCTGTTTGCACAAGACGCACATCCCTTGCGTATCGACCACAAGCAGCCCGATTACCGCATCCAGCCGGCTGACCATGGCCAGCGCATGAGCATGCGCATTCACTCGGTACTTAAGGTCAGCGCTTACTCGGCGGCGGGCGGTGAGCGGGTTCTGGAGCCGTTCAATACCTTTTCGCAGCGCGACACTTATAACCTGCGTATTCGTTCATCGAGCATTGATGCACATGGCTATGATCATTACCTGAGCCTGCCGTACAGCGAGGGCAAGGTTCCCAGCGAAATGACCTTATCCATTGGCCTGCTGTGCACCAATGGCAAACTTCCGGAAAGTCTGCGCCTGGGTGATTTGAACCAGCCCACGGATAACACGCCGCCAAGGGTGGAGTTCAAGAACATTCGGGGCATTACCGCGTGCCAGCCGCCCAAGTTCGATGACAAATTGCTGTGGCGCATGCTCTCACAACTCAATGCCAACCACTTCCGTCTGGCTGACCGCGATTATTTGCGCGGCTTGCTCTCCTTGTACCTGCCCAGCCTCGGCGAGGGCGCACAGGACGCCAATCAGCGGCGCGTGGATGCAATTGAAAAAGTCACCGTCACCTCGGAGCGGCGCTTTATTCGTGGCTTGCCTATTGAAGGCAGCGTGGTGCGCGTGGACTGTCGCGGTGATCACTTTCTGAGTCCTGGCAACTTCTACATGTTCGGCTGTGTACTCGATGAGTTCTTCGCCGGCTGTACGGCAATCAATAGCTTTACGGCCTTCACGCTGTTCGACAGCGTTAACCACGAGACCTTGAAATGGCCAGCGAAGATCGGGCAACAACGCCTGCTGTAGTCGATCCGCTGCTCGACAATGGCGGCGATTACGCATTTTTCCAGGCACTGCGCCTGTTGCGTCTGCGTTTTCCCAGCGAGAAAGAGTTCGTCGAAAACGTGCGAATCCGGCCGCGGCTGGGGTTGGGTTTTCCGCAGCGTGATATCGGTCGCATCGAGCTTGATGCCGACGGTCGTTACCGCATTGAAGCGAACTTTTTCGGTTTGTATGGCGTTACTTCGCCGCTGCCCACGTTCTACACCGAAGACCTGATCGACGAACAATTACAGGGGCATTCGGCGGGCCGTGACTTTCTCGACATTTTGCATGCTTCGCTCTACCCGTTGCTATTTCGGGCCTGGGAAAAGCACCGCATTTGGATCGATATCACCGAACGCCGGGAAGTCAAAAGCCTGCGCCATCTGCAGGCCCTCATCGGGATGGCTGATGCGCGGCCAGAAGACCGCGAGCGCTCCACCGACCTGTTGCGGTACGCCGGCCTGTTCAACCAGTACCCTCGTTCGGCGCTGGGTCTGCAACAACTGGTGCAGTCGGTGCTCGATGATCGGTCGGTCGAAGTGGTGCCGTGCGTTGCAACACGCTTGCGTATTGATCGTTCGGCTCGGACCTATCTGGGCACGCAGTGTGGCGTGCTGGGAGAAGACAGCCTATTGGGTCGTGACGTCATTGACCGCAGCGGCTCACTGGATCTTCGTGTCGGGCCATTGAGCGCGGAGCGCTTCCATTCGTTGCTGCCCGGACAACCGGTTTATCAAAACCTTGAGCGGCTGGTGAAGTTGTATTTGCAAACGCCACTGCGCTGCCGCTTGGTCATGCGCCTAGAAGTTGATGAACAACAATGTGCAACTCTGGGTCAAGGCTGGCAACGACTAGGTCTAGACACTTGGCTCGGCGACGGCGCCGCGCAAGATGAAGTGATATTCATGCTAACGGCTGAACACGGACTAACGCTCGAAGAGAGGGCTAACTAATGATTCAGGTTGAACTTAAACCGCTATTCGCACGGCTCAATGTCTTCAGTACTAAGGCCTTGGAGAACGCTGCCGGGCTGACACTGGCGCGCACGCACTACGAAATTTCTCTTGAACACATGCTGCGTCAGTTACTGGAAGACCCCAATGCCGATGTGACGCGCATCCTGACTCGCTTTGAGATTGATCCGATGCGCTTGCGTGCCATGCTCGACGACGGCCTGGCACAGCTGAAAAATGGCAACCCGGGTCGCCCTGTCTTCGCCAGTTTGCTGACCGAGTGGATTCAGGACGCTTGGTTGATCGCCTCTCTAGTAGTGGGCACCGGCCGCATTCGTGGCGGCTCGCTGCTGCTGGCGCTGGTTTCGCGTCTGGGCTACTACACCGCCGGCACTCGCTATGGCGAGATGCTCAAGCCGATTTCCACCGATGCACTGACCGCCGAATTCGCCGCATTGCTGGGGGGGTCCAGCGAAGGTCCGTTGGACAGCTTGCAGGCTGGTACGGCCTCTTCATCGGTAGCTGGCACCGCAGGTTTGGCTCCCGCAGCCGAAGACAATATCGCCCGTTTCTGCGAAGACCTGACCGCAAAGGCTGCTGCAGGGCGTATTGACCCGATCTTTGGCCGTGATGATGAAATCCGCCAGATGATCGATATTCTTGCCCGTCGGCGCAAGAACAACCCCATCGCCGTGGGCGAGCCTGGTGTCGGCAAGTCCGCCGTGGTCGAAGGCCTGGCGTTGCTGATCAGCCAAAACGAAGTTCCGGACTTCCTTAAGAACACCCGCCTGTTGAGCCTGGACCTGGGTGCCCTAGAAGCCGGTGCCAGCGTCAAAGGCGAATTTGAAAACCGCTTGCGCGGGGTGATCGAAGAGATCAAGGCCTCAACCACACCGGTGATTCTGTTCATCGACGAAGCGCATATGCTGATCGGTGCCGGTGGCGCTGCTGGTGGTTCTGATGCAGCCAACCTGCTCAAGCCTGCCTTGGCCCGTGGTGAGTTGCGCACCATCGCCGCGACCACTTGGTCGGAGTACAAGAAGTACTTTGAAAAAGACCCTGCTTTGGCGCGTCGTTTCCAATTGGTCAAACTGGACGAGCCGACGGTAAAAACTGCCGTGCTGATCCTGCGCGGTCTCAAAGGGCATTACGAAAAAGTCCACGGGGTCAGTGTGCGCGACGATGCAATTGTCGCTGCTGCTGAACTGTCCGACCGCTACATCACAGGCCGCCTGCTGCCGGACAAGGCCGTTGACCTGCTGGACACCGCCAGCGCCCGTGTGCGCATCGGCCTAGGCATCAAGCCTGCTGAACTTGAGCGTATGGAACGCCAGTTGTCCGGCCTTGAGCGTGAACTGACCGCCTTGCAACGTGACCGCGCCAACGGCTTCCCTGTGGAGGATGAACGCTTGGCGGCTATCGCCGAGGAACAGGACAGCATCGAAGCCACTCGCGCCGCGCTTGAAAGTCGCTGGACCGAAGAGCGTGACGCTGCCGTACGTGTGCTTGAGGCACGCAAGCAGTTGGCCCTCAAGGAGCAAGACATTCCGGCCCCGGCCGAAGGTGTAGAAGCCGTGACCCTGGCTGGCTTGAGCGAGCGTCAGGCTGAACTTGATCAGGCACGCGCGGCATTGGCTGAACTGCAAGGTGATGAGCCGTTACTGTTCACTGAAGTCAACCCGGATGCCATTGCCAAGGTTGTTTCTGACTGGACCGGCGTACCGCTGGGCAAGGTGTTGCGCGATGCCGCTGGTGGCGTGCTGGCCCTAGCGGACAACATCAAGACCCGCATTCGTGGCCAAGACACAGCGGTCGAGCAGATCGCGGAGATCCTCAAGGCCGCCCAATCTGGCCTGCGTGATCCGCAGCAGCCACTGGGTGTATTCCTGCTGGTCGGCCCGTCCGGCGTAGGCAAGACTGAAACCGCCCTGTCCGTGGCCGAGCATCTGTTCGGCGGCGAGCAGGCACTGATCTCGGTCAACATGAGCGAGTACCAAGAGAAGCATACCGTCAGCCGTCTGGTGGGTTCGCCTGCTGGCTATGTTGGCTTCGGTGAGGGCGGCATGTTGACTGAGGCAGTGCGCAAGCGGCCATACTCGGTGGTGCTGCTCGACGAGGTGGAGAAGGCTCACCTCGACGTGGTGAACATCTTCTATCAAGTGTTCGACAAAGGCAGCCTGTCGGACGGCGAAGGTCGACAGATCGACTTCAGCAACACCGTGGTGTTGCTGACCAGCAACCTGGCCACCGATGAAATCCAGAACCTGTGCGTGGATGGCCGTCCGGACCCGGACACCCTAGCGGAAAAAATCCGTCCTATCCTGTCCCGCCACTTTAAACCGGCGCTCCTGGCGCGCATGACCATCGTGCCGTTCTTCACCCTCGGTGGCGAACAATTGGCAGGTATCGTGCGCCTCAAGCTGGGCCGCCTCAGCGAGCGCCTGCTGGCCTCGTCGAAAGTGCGCCTGAGCTTCGCCCCGGAAGTGGCCGACGCCATCGCCGCACGCTGCACCGAAGTAGAAAGCGGTGCGCGCAACATCGATTTCATCCTGCGCAAAAGCCTCACTCCACGTTTGTCCGACGTGCTGCTGGGGGCCATCGCCGATCAGCGTCCGCTGGCTGAATTGCACGTGGCTGTTGACGCCAATGGCGAATGGGTCATCACCAAGGTGGAAGTCGACGCGATCAGGTCTTCACCCGAGGGTGATGCCGTGGCCGAACTCTTAGAGTAACGAGTCAATTGTTACGGGGCCTGACGTTACAGGCCCTTTTTTAGATATTTCACATTAAGGATTGCTGATGGCCCTTATTGACTCGGCGCTATGTACCTTTACCAGCCTTGCACCTTCGTTGTTGCTTGAAACATTGTTGGTTCAGCAGTGGCAGGGTGAAGAGGGCTTATCACAACCGTACCGCTTCGAAATACGACTGGCGACCCTCAACCCTTTATTCGATGACGAAGCGCTGCTGGGCAACAAGGCAGTACTGACGCTCAGTGATGAAAAGGGAATCCCTCATCCTTATCACGGCATCGTCTCGGCCGTGGACTATCTGGATGCTGACTCCTTTTATCACTACTACCGAGTGGTGTTGGAGCCGCGCTTTGCGCAGTTGCGTCACTTCAGGTTTTCGGAAATCTGGCTGGACAAAAGCCTTCCGGAGTTGATTCGCGAAGTGCTTAAACTGGTCGACCTGACGGTCGAGGGCCCTGGCATCGATGGTGTACCGAGTTCTGCATATGACTTCGATATCCGTTTGCCCAGTGAAGACGTCGCATTGACCCAAGCGACCTTTACCTGCCAGTTCGAGGAGTCGAGTTTTGCGTTCCTGTCGCGCTTGCTTGAATACTTTGGTGTGTACTATTTTTTCGAGCAAGGCCCCGACGGGGAAGCGTTGGTGTTGTGTGGAGATCAGCGTTATCAACCGAAAACTCCAAGCCTCCTGACGTATCGCCGGCACGATTCGGACCTTGATGTTGGCCATGGCCTTGCGGTTGCGCGCAGCTTCGAGCGCAAGCTGACTCGACAGGCGGCGACGGTAACCCTGCAGGACTTCTCTGCCAGCAATGCGCAGGTTCGGTTGCAGGCGGAAGGCGCAGTGTCAGCTGCTAGCCTGGCCACTGGTGCGACGCCGGATCAGTTCGCAGCCATTTCTGCGTCGCCTGCCTTTGTCGGTGAACAAGGCGTGTATGGCGAGCACTTCGGCTCACAGGCTCAGGGCCAATGGCTGGCTGAGCGTCGTGCCCAGGCCATCGGTTGTCGGTTCCGTGAGTTTCATGGCAGCGGTCGTGCCGCCGGTCTGCGTGCAGGTTACCCCCTGCTGTTGGTCGGCCATCCGCGGTTGCCGTTCAACGCCGCGTACCAAGTTATCCAGGTACACCACGAAGGTTATCAACCTCTGCCGGGTCTGGGGCAGGAAGGCGATAACATGGCTCAAGATCTCAGCACACGCTTCATTGCGTTGCCTGAAAATGTCCAGTTTCGTGCGCCCTGTCTGACTCGCAAACCGCATGTGCAAGGGCTTCTGAGCGCGGTTGTGGATGGCGATGACGATACCTCCCGCCCACTGCTCAATGAACACGGCTGCTACAAAGTGAGTTTCCCGTTCATCCGCGGCGAAAAAAAGCAAACGCGTGGCTCTGCCTGGTTGCGTATGGCGACGATGTCCAGTGGCACCAACCATGGCATGCATTTCCCTTTGCTCAAAGGCAGCGAGGTACTGGTGTCGTTTCTGGGGGGCGATCCTGACAGACCGATCATTGTCGGCAGTGTGCCAAATTCTGAAAACCCGAATAAGGTCAACGCTACAAACGCTACCCAGAGCGGCATCTCAAGCCCGGGCGGGCATTATCTGGCGATTGAAGACAGCCAGAGCAGTCCGCTGATGAAGATGAGGGCGCCGGGCGGTAATACCACGTTCACCATGGGCCATGGTGATGTGACGGGCGCGCACCTGCGCACTAATGCGCACATGCAGTTGTCGTCCAGTTCACTTAAGCAGGAGGTTCCAGGCATCTACTCCTTGAAAGTCGGCTCTGGAGCCCCGCCAGTGAGTGATTCACCGAGCGAGCCTGAAAAAGATAAAACTGAGAAGGGGGGGCATGCCGCAGAGAGTTCTGATGAGGGCACCGAAAAATGGGGCTCTGGCGAGGCTAGCTGGAAACCGGGCAAGTTGGCTGTTGCCGAAGCCAGCGCCCAAACCTTCAGCGCCGAAGCTAAACTGGCGTTAGCTCAGGCGGAGATGAGCGCTGGTGCGCTTAAGGTTGAGCTGGGTATTCAACTTTTTTCGGCGGCCACCAAAATCGCTGGGCCAAGCGTCGAACTGTGCTTGAACAAGTGGCAGTACTCATATCGCAACTTCGAGAAAGAAGTTCGTCCGGCTACGCTGGTCGAGACCTTAAACGAAGAGGTCAAGACGGGTATATCCAAATTGCAGACCGAGCTCCGAGACCTCGAAACCAAAATGTATCGGATCGATGCTGCCCTTTCGATCGGTTTGAGCGTGGGGGGCTCATCGATCGAGATCAATACCTCTGGGGTACGAATCAAGTCCGGAGTATCGATTATCTTGCAGGGCGATGTTGAAGTTACTGGCAGTCTGCTCGTGACAGGAGGTATCAGTACTGCAGGCAAGGTCTCAGGCGCGTCTATCGAGGGGATTGAAGCGGTCAAAGCTGGCCAGATTGAGTGCTTAGAACTCAAGGCCTCAACGTCAAATCTTGCTACGCTTTGTGTTGCGCCGCTTCCCGACCCGCAACTTTTAAGAGTTCCTGTAACGCTGGCGGCGTTCGAGACCAATGCGGGAGTTGTGGCGACTGCCCAGCAGGCGCTTATCGAGTCGCAGCGAATTCAGAATGCATTGTTCGCCGCAGTGGTCCCCGCTCCGTGAAGCTTAACTACAAGCGCGCCAGCCTGCTGACACTGGCTCGCCAGCGCGATGCCCAAGGGCCGCGTCTGGTGATTACGGTCGGGCTGCTGTATGACGCAGCTAACCAGGTGTTGGCCCCGGAACAGGCGCAACCCTGGCTGGCAGAGCGTTTTGACAAGCAACCGTTTGACCGATATCTGAAAAAAAGCCGCGGCACTTTTGCGATTCACGGCAGTGCCTATGCCCTGCAGGATGCGCAGCGCCAGGGCATGCCGGTGCAGGTCAGTCTCGGTTCTTTGCGCAAGACTCTATATGTCTACCCACCCCGTTATTGGCATCACAACGTTCTGGGTTGGACGGCGCTGCCCGGCGAATCACTGAGGTCGGTGGCTCTGGATCTAAAGCACGCCTATGGCGGCCCGCAATGCGCTGACAACCCCGAAGGCTTGGGACATGTTGGTGACAGCGGCCCAGTCGAAGGTTTGCCGCTGGCGCAGATCGAAGACAGATCAATCGCTGAACGTAGGCCAGATACGCCGCAAACGCTGGCCAGTTTTTTGCCGCTGCCTGAGCAGTCGGCCGAGCGTCGTCGCTTCATGGGCACCTGCGATGAGGATTGGCAGCGTCTGCGTGCGCCCTTCCTGCCGCTCGATACCGACCCGCACTGGTTTGACGAGGTGGCCCAGGATCAGTGCCTCAACGATTACTGGGGGGGTGATGAAACCTGGAGCGCGACGGGCATGCACCCCGAGCGTGGCGATGTACATGGGCGCTTACCTGGCTTGCGCCCGCGCCTACTGTTACGTCGCGCTGTCACCCCGAGCGTGACCGAAGAGGCACCGCTTGATCTGGACACGGTCTGGTTGTTTCCTGATGTGGAGCGGGTGCTGTTGCTCTACCGCTGCGAGATTGCTGTCCAGGATATCGACGGCGAAGACATCGGTGCGGTGGGAGTGGTCTGTGAACACGCCACTGATTTGCGCCGTAGCACTGAGCAATGTGCGTGCGAGCTGTGGCCCGAACCGGCCACCGCCGAGCTCGTGCAGCCAGAGGCCCCGCCGCCTGCGTTTGATGGGAGCGCGATGATCAAAGCGCTACAGGCCTCTTTTGACACCAGACACCAGCTTTTCGCCGCACAGCAGGCTGAGGTTTTGGCTGCAGCGAACAAATATGCAGCGCATTTTGGAAAGACGGTTGATCAGAGTGCTCTGTTCAAAATCCCGTCTCCTGATTTGGCGGCTCTTATTGCCGCGCCCCGTGTGCCAAAAGCGCCGTTCGATAGCGCGGCCTTGAAGGCGGGTATCGAGAAAAGTATTGCCGAGGCCAAAGAGGCCGGGCATCGGGAGGTCGAGCGCATGGCCAAGCACATGAACACTGATGCTCAGAGCCTGTATGCCCTTGCCGAGAAAACCAAGCCCTTGCCTTACGACCCGTTAGCCGTGGTCGACCAAATGCCTGTATCGGCAGCGCGCAAGGCGGATTATCGCGCGCAGATACAGGCCGGATTGGCCAAGGCCCAAGATGTCGAGTCACAGATTAAGACCCGCATGGACGCTTTACAGAAGGACCTCGCCGCGATTAAGCCTGCTGTGACGTCGGAACTTAAACTACCAACGCTCAAACCTAAGCGGGTCTGGACCCGTGAAAGTCTGCATGCCACCCATCTCGAGGGGGCGTCCTTGAGTGGCGAACACTTCGAAGGGCTGGATCTCAGTGACTTGGATTTGCGGGCCGGTGACTTTAAGGCGTGTACCTTCGATGCGTGCAAACTCAAAAATTGCCGCCTTGACGGTGCCGACCTCGAGGGTTGCACCTTCAGAGATTGCGATTTTGGCGCCGCGCAACTGGATGCCGCGAAGCTGATCAATAGTCTGTTTCAGCGCTGCTGCCTCGATGCTGCGCAATTGAACGATGTCAGCGCCAAAGGCCTGCAGGCGCAGGAGTCGAGTTGGTCTGAGGCTGTCGTTAAACGTGCCCATTTGAGCGGTGCTCAGTTCAGTGACTGCCAGATGGCCAGCGCCAACTTTAACGAGGCCCAGCTCGATCGCTCGCGCTGGCTGCGTTGTGACCTCTCGAGGTTGCAGTGTCAGACGACGCACATGAGCCGATCGCAGTGGCACGAGTGTCTGATTGATGGGGCCGACTTAAGTGCTAGCGAACTGCGTAGTGCCAGTTGGTCGAAAGTCCGCGGACAGTCGGCGGTGCTTGATGGATGTCAGTTAAAAGGCTGGCGAACCGACCAGGACTGCCAGCTGCCCGATATCCGACTGGACAGGGCCGACCTCAGCGGTGCCAGCCTACAGTTTTCGGCACTGCCGCGCGCGAGTTTGGTCGAGGCACGGCTGGATGCGGCGCTGGTATCGCGTTGCAATTTGAGTGATTCAAACGGCTATCACCTTTCGGCCTGCGCGGCGGATTTCACGGGCAGTGACCTGTCTCGCGCCAGTTGGAAGGGCGCCAATCTGATGGACGTGCGGCTGCGCAAGGTTAATTTGCACCAGGCGGACCTGAGCAACAGCAACTTGCACGGCGCGTTCACTGAAGGGGTGAGCGGTACAGACGTTCGCCTAGAAAACAGCCTGTTGAGCCGCTGTCGATTAAAGGAGGATCTGGCAAATGTCTGATCTGTTGAGTGCCGAACAGTTAGCGGCGCGTATTTCTTCGGGGCAACCCTTGCGTGATCTGTTGCTGGCGGGTGGCGACTATCGCGCGATGGATCTACGTCAGGCGCGTTTTGAGCGGGTGGATGCGCGAGGTGCCCTCTTCGCCCAAGCAGATATAAATGGCACCACCTGGGTCGAGTGTCAGCTACAAGGTGCGGACTTCTCAGGTTGTGTTGCCCAGAGTTTTGCGATGACCGATTGTATTCTCGACCAGGTCAGCTTTAGGGGTGCCACGCTGGGGGGGCGTTGGTTGCGTTGTTCAGGGCAGGGTCTGGTGTTTACGCAGGCCTGCTTGAAAAGGCTGGAGTTGATTGCCGCGCATTTCAAACAACCCGTCCTAAAGGGTGCGCAGATGCAGTCCTGTCAATGGACCGACTGCACGCTGGAGGATCTGGATGCCACGCAGGTTGAATGCAAGCAGTCGCGCTTTATCGGGTGTCGACTTGAAAGCGCCCGTTTTGCGGGTGCTGATTTGCAGCAGTGTGCGTTCGACGAGTCGCACTTGTCCGGTGCTGACTTCAGCGCCATTGTCTCTACCTCGACGTCTTTCTATCGCTGCCAAGGAGAGAATCTGCTATTGCGCCAGGCTCACTTGAACAAAGCGATTTTTAGCCAAGTGCGTTTTCCTTCAGCTGACTTCACAGAAGCCCGACTTGATATGGCCAACTTCAATCAGGCCGATGTCCAGGCCAGCCTTTTCGTTAGGGCCTCGCTGCAATACACCAGTTGTAGGCAGTTGATTGCCAATGGTTGCTCATTTGTGGGAGCTGATCTTACGGGTGCAGATTTCCATGATGCAAAGTTATTGAACTGTGATTGGCTGCAGGCCAATCGCGATGCCATTCGTCCTGTGGACAGCGAGCGTCTTGCGGCGCAATGCTGGGCCCCGGCCGTATAAGTCGTATAAGGAGTCACTCCAAATGAACGATATTGTGCAAGCTTTCGACATGCCGGCGACATTACGTCACGTGCGCATCAATGCCTTTGATGGCGAGCGTTATGGTGTGGTCAGCCCTGAAGGTCATCGCTATTGGTTGAAGCCTGCGCTGGGATGTCTGCTGCAACCTGCGGTGGGTGATAGCGTTTTGATTTCGCTGGCGGGCGATGCAGGCTATATTCTTAGCGTGCTTGAGCGTAGCCAGCCTTCGACCAGTGAGTTACGCGTTGCAGGGAATCTGCACTTGAGTGTTCCGACCGGTGTATTGAGTATCGAAACCCGTGATGGAGTGTCTCTCAATGCGGGCGATATGCTTGCCATTCAAGCAAAGAGTCTGATTGCTGGAGTGACTGACGCCAACCTAGCGGTATCGGCACTCAAGGTCACCGGCGAGTGTAACGAGAGTCAGTGGGTCGAACGTAATGACACCGCAGTGCGCCATAGCGAGCGAGCCGTGACGCACAGCGCTGAATACGGTGACAGCAGGCGGCGCACACAAGGTCATGAAGACCTGCATGCCGGATCAGTGCGTCAACAGGTGGAAAAAGACTGGAGTGTGCGCGGTGAAACACTGGATCTATTTGCGCAGGTTACAGTCGCGCTGGATGGCGAGCGCATCAAATTGGGATAGGGGAGAAGTTTGATGTTCATGCTTAACAACGGAGGGGCGATGGCCAACTCCACCGCACCTGACGTGTGTAAAACACCCGTTCCGCCTGCTGGTCCGGTGCCGATTCCTTATCCCAATATTGCTGAAACCTCCATGGCCGATCCCGGCGGACTGGTGCCTGAAGTCCTGGTGGCAGCCATGCCGGCAATGAACATGATGAGCAAAGTCACCATGACTAACGGTGATCAAGCCGGTGTTGCGGGGGGCGTGATCTGCGGCAAAATCATGGGGGAAATGGCATTTATCGACGGCAGTGCGATGGTCATGGTTGGCGGCAAACCAGCCGTGCGTGTCACTTGCCAGACCACTCACAATGGCTCGCCCCCCAATACGATCGGAGTCGTCTCTGCTCCAAGTCAGACACAGGTATTGGTGCTGGGATGAACAAGGTATTTATTACGCTGTACGCGTTCTGCGCGTTGCTGGTCGGGTGCAGTAGCAGCCAGCAGTTGACCCCTGAGCAAAAGGCTCTTGGCGACCTGAAATGGAGTTACGCTCAAAACGCTATTGAACTGAGCCTCACTGCCGATAAGGACTTGAACCAATACGATGGTCAGGCCCACAACTTGCTGGTAGTAATTACCCAGTTCGATCAGATAAACGCCTTTGCGGCGTATACCGGCAGCTCCCAGCAGTTTAGTAGCCTGCTTTTGATGAACAGTGCACCGACCGGGATGATTGGTCTGACTCGAATATTTCTTGAGCCCGGACAGACCAAAACCCTGAGTCTTGCGCGCCTTGAGGGCGCAAAGATGGTCGGCATTGCGGTCGGTTACGCACATCTGGACCCGGCCCGCAGCGCAAAGCTTTACCAGATCGGAGTGGATGTCACATCCACCGGTTTTTTCAGTAAGGTTTGGACCGCCACACCGCAGCCAATTGCCATTGATTTGTTAATGGGCGCTGATACGTTGCTGCGGGGCAAAACAAGTCGTCTTGCGCTGCCAAAACCTGTGCAACCCAAAGAAGGTGAAGTGCGTCTTCCCGGCGTGCAGCAATAATTGTTTTATGGTGAGCGTCTAGTGCTCGCTTTTTTCAGCTTTTTGCGCCGAACACGAGCCTTATGAATATCGATCAAATGCTTTACTGGCATCAGGGTTTGTTCCTTCAGCCTCAACATTTTCAGCAGAACGACGCGCGTCTTGAGCGAAGCCTAAGCCGTACAACGGCCTTGACCAACGCACATCCATGGGGCTTGATCTCGTTGACGGTCAACGAGCCGGCGCTGGTCGCTAGGCAGTGTTTGTTGAATCAACTCTCGGTGCGCTTTGCCGAGGGTACGTTGGTTGAATATCCTGGTAACGCGATTCTGGAGTCGCGCAACCTCGAGTTGAGCGAGTTTGGAAGTGGACGTACGTTGTATGTTGGCCTTCGCCGGTTATTGCCGGGCGACGCCAACGCACAAGTCTTCGAAAGCCTTGCCGACGGCTCGCGGGCCGAGGCACGATTTGTTGTGGCCGCCGATCCGGAAGTCATCGCGGATCGCCTGGGCAATTCAGCGGAAGCTCGCGTTCGCGCCATGTCTTATGTGCTCCGGCTGTTTTGGGAGGACGAGCTTGAACACCTGAGCACCTACGAATTACTGCCTATTGCTCGTCTGGAGCTAGACGGTGATCGAGTCAGACTCGCTCAGCGCTATGTGCCGCCCTGCGTCAATCTCTCGGCATCGCCCATGCTCTTGCAAACCTTGCGCGAGATTCGTGATGAATTAGTGGGGCGGGCGCGTCAACTGTCTGTCTTCAAGCAGTCGGGCGAGTCACGGCGCGGCGACATTGATGGTTCGCAGGTCAACCACTTGATGGCCCTTGCTGTGCTCAATCGCTACGGCCCGCTGTTGACCCACTATCTTGAGACCCCACAGCTTGCACCGTGGCACCTTTACGGGACGTTGCGTCAGTTGGTTGGCGAGTTAAGCCTTTTTTCAGACGTTTGCGACATGCTCGGTGAAACCTCGGACCAACGCCAGTTGGTTGCGCCTTACCGGCATGAGGAGTCGGGGGCCGCAATCGTCTCACTGGTCGGGCTTATCGGTCAGCAACTCAACGAAGTCAGCGTAGGCTCTGAACTATTGGTGCGTCTGCAATGGCAGGACGGGTTGTATCAGGGCGAACTGCCAGAGGCCTTTTTCGGACCTCGACATCGGTATTTTCTGGTGGTGCGCAGCGAGGCAGATCCGGTGTTGTTGGCCGAGGGGTTACCGCTGGACGGCAAGTTGGGCGCTTTGAGTGTGATGGATAGCCTGGTTACTCGTGCGCTGCCGGGCGTTGAACTTATCTATTTACAGGTTCCACCACAAGGCCTGCCGCGCTTGGCGGGCGCGCTGTATTTCCGTCTCGAAACCCTCAGTGATGGCTGGGATACCTTGCAGCGCGAACGCCACGCCGCGTTCTTTTTGCCGCAACCTCCGGCAGACTTGATCATTGACCTAGTGGTAGTGCGTTCATGAGTGTCGCCCGGCTTGCTGACTGCTGGATGCCCGTCTTCGATGTCGCGAAGAAAGGCTTTGTTGACCCGATGCAGACTTACGACACCCTCGCGCCGACGCTGTTAGCCATGCTTGATGCCGCCGCCGCGCGAGCTCGCGAGCAACAGTTCGCCGAGGCGCAGGTGCGTGAGGCGTTGTTCGCAGTGGTGGCGTGGGTCGACGAGACCGCCATGTCCTTCGAATGGTCAGGCGCAACCCAGTGGCGTCGTGCGCCATTGCAGCGGCATTTCTTTTCTACCAGTCGGGCGGGGGTAGAGTTTTTTCAGCGTCTTGAAGCCTTGCCTGAAGCCGCCGATGAGGCCCGCGAGGTGTTTGGCCTGGTGCTGCTGAGCGGTTTTCAGGGTCGTTTTGCTACGCGCCCGGGCGGTGAGCTGGCGCAGTACCGTCGCTTGTGCCTGGAGCGGATTATCCTCGATAAAAAAATGAAGCCGCTGGATGCGCACAGCAAACTGTTCGATCAACCGGAAGAACATCTGGCGCACCGCGTCCAAGTGGTTCGGCGTGGCTTACCCGGAATTTCCCTGCTCCTGCTCATTGGTATTCCATTGATCATCCTGACTGCCCTGTACATCAGCTTTGACCTGTCTTTGGCTCAAGAAGTCAGCCTATTACTGGAGTCTCGCTGATGTTCAAAAAAGCGTGGACAGTGTTGCTGTGGTTGGTGCTCCTGCTAGTCCTGGCGATAGGGATCTGGGGGGTAGCACTGTATGTGGGTTGGCCATTTTGGTATGTGCCGATCATTTTTGTCGCAGTGATCGTGATGGCGCTGGCCACTCGTTGGGTTGGTCGACGTTGGTATGCCTGGCGCTTGCGGGCACGAATGGCAAAAGAGCTTCCACAAAACCGTCGCAATGAGGCCCCCGGTCTGGATCAAGACTGGAATACCGGGCTGAGAATGTTGCGCGAATCGCGCTTGAGCCGCCTAGGCTCGCCGTTATATGTGCTGCCTTGGTTTCTGATGCTGGGCGAGACCGGTAGCGGTAAAAGTGATCTGTTAAATCATAGCGGCCTGACTTCCGCATTGCGTCCCAATTTACGCAATAAGCAGGTACAAGCCACTGGAACGCTGGATTGGTGGTTTCTTGAGCATGGCGTGATCATTGACCCTGCCGGGCGTATGACCGAGGGCACCAGCGACTCCGGCGCTGAATGGCAGCGCCTGCTCTACTGGCTATTGCGCTCGCGCCGACGTGAGCCGCTCAATGGCGTACTGTTGGTCATTGACGCCAAACGCCTGCTCGAAGACTCTGACACCAGCCTTGCCGAGCAAGGGCAAAACCTTCGTCGGCGTCTGGACGACCTGGTCAAGGTTTTCGGTGCACGATTGCCGGTGTATTTCATCATCACGGGCGCAGAGGCCTTGCCTGGTTTCTTCCAGTGGGGCTCGGCCCTTACGCCGGTACAGCGCGAGCAGCCATTTGGCTTGATCAGCGCGCATCGCCAGAGTGCGGCGATGGCTTTTCTGGACGAAATGTTCAATGGCCTGAGCCAGCGCCTGTCGGACTTACGCATCGAGTTAGGTGTCCGTGGTCTGCCTGATGCTCACGCTTTCAGCCTGCCAGAGCGCATAGGTGAGCTACGCCCGCGTCTGGAAAAACTGTTGCTTCCGGCATTTGATGCCAATCCCTATAGCGATCCCCCCCTGCTCGGTGGTCTGTTCTTAACGGCGCAGATGCCTGCTCACGAAGATGAGATGCAGTCTGAAGGCTGGTTCAGTCACGACCTTCTGGGTCAATTGATACCCGGCCAGCGCCACGCCTATCAGCCTATCGATAAGTTGCGCCAATGGCGGCGTCTGCTCGTCCATACGGCTGTTATTGGCTGGCTGGGCGTTTGTGTCGGTGCTGGTGCGTTGATGATCTACGCCGACCGACATACCAAGGCGGTTCTAAGCGAAGCCAAGAGCGAACCCCCCGCCCCTGAGGCTTTTTCGGGTGGATTGGAAACGGACCTAGATGCACTTCGCCGATACCGTCAGGCGATCATCAACCTTTCTAATGCTCAGCAGGGAGGTTTGCGTAGTCTGCTGCCCTTCTCGCGGCATATTGAACACGTACAGGCACACTACCGCGCCGATTACGTAAGGCTGTTCAATAGCGAAGTTCGTACGCCGTTATTTGACGGGATCCTGTCGCAAAATCTGCGCAGTGCAGTGGTCCAAGGTGGCCCGCCGTTGATTGCCGCGTATTCCGAGTTTCTGGTGCGGCGTATCAACCTTCTTGATGCGCGGCTCAACGGTCAGCCGATGGACAATCTGCCATTAATGGGGCCTGAACTGAGCCTGCTGTATCAGGCATACGGTCCGTCAGTGAGCATCAGCGCGGCGCAAATGGCGACCGTTGGGACAAGTTATCGCGCCTATCTTAAATGGCAAACTGACCCCGCACCTCTGCAGAACCAACGTGACGCGTTGCTGGTGCAACTTGACAGCATGGGTTTGGAAAACCGGCCATTGGCTTGGCTGATTGCGTGGGCGGAACAGCAAGGCAATCTGCCGCCAATGATGCTGAGTGAATATTGGGTGGATGTCGATAACCCCGACTTTAGCCTTTCCGGTGCCTATACCTTGGAGGGGCACAACGCGATTCTGAGCTTTATTGATGAACTGGGCCGCGCCAGCCGGGGCCAGACGCTTTGGCAGGCACAGCGTGTGCGCTTTCTGGAGCAGTATCAAAATGATACCCAAGATGCTTGGTATCGCTTCATTCAGGGGAGCCTGCTCAGCGCGCAAACCCGCTTGAAAACCCGTTCTGATTGGCAGCAAACGCTGAGCGTGGTTGGTACTCCCAAAGATCCGTTCTTCAGATTATTGCATCGCAGCGCCGAACGTTTTGCGGTGATCCCGGTGCAGCAGCGCGCCCCTTGGGCCAATCGTGCGGTACTGATGGACCGCTTGCTTAAACTGGCCAGCAACGATGACCTACGTCCCGAGCCTGGGGCGTTGAGCAACTTGAAAGTTACCAATGCGCTTGGCGGAGACGTGCTCAAGGACGTGGCAAGCGGAGGCACGGTTAAGGCGGGGGTCAATGTGCTTCGTGATGAGCTTGTCCAGGCTCGCGCGCTGGCGAAGCTTTCACTTTTGATGAAGGGAGTGGTGGCCAATCTGCAGAAGAGTGATGCACAAGCCTTCCAAGTTGCCCTTGATACATGGGGCTATGGCACCGACCCAGCCGTCAAGAGTGCGCCATTGTGGGAGGCTTCTGACATTCGAAGCAGTTTGATCCAGGCGCTCAAGGGCCCTGATCCTCGGGAGGATGTGGTTTGGGGGCTGGCGACGGGTTATTTGGACTTTGCGATACATTACGCGGGTGAAATGGCCGCTTGTCGTATGCAGAGCGACTGGGCAGGCCAGTTGCTGAGCTCGATCCAAGGCGTTCGCGACCCTGTGATGATCAACGAGTTGCTTTATGGAGAGCGCGGTCAGTTGCCCGCATTCATGAGCGGCCCGGTGAAAAATTTTGTGCAGCGTGACACGCAGGGCTATAGCGGTCGCGAGGCCCTTGGTTTTCGGATTCCATTGACTGGGGCGTTTTATGCTTATGTCAGTCGCATGCAACACGCTCAGAACGATCTGACCAGCGCCCAACACAAGAGTCAGGCGCTACGTGCCTCTGACCAGCAAAAGAAGCAAACATTGGATGCCGAGCAAAAGGCCCTGACTGCAGAGCAAGCCGACTTGAAGCAGAAAATTACTCTGCTGCAAGCGACTGCCGCTGTTGTGGAGCTTTCAGCAACCCCGTCGCAAGTTAACCTCAGCGCCCGATCGTTACCTCAGCAGACTCGATTGACCATGCAATGTAATGGCCGCTCAACGGTGCTGGATAATTTTAATTTCCCGACAAGTGCCAGTTTTGTCTGGTCGCCTGAGGCGTGTTTAGGCGTAACGCTGGAAATCAGCTTTGCCGACTTCAAGTTAACCCGCCATTGGACCGGTGATCATGCTTTTGTCGACTTCCTGCGGCTGTTCAAGGGCGGACAATATGTCTTCACGGCGGATGACTTCCCGAATCAGCGGGACCTGATGGGTACTGAAAACCTGACGAGCATTCAACTGACTTACCGCCAGCAGGGTGCGCAGGCACTGCTTGAAAAATATGAGCAGGCTGACCAGTTGAAATCGCAAGTCGCCCATACACAAGAGCGCCTGCAAGCTATCAGCGACGAACTGATCGCCATGGAAAGCCAAGCCGCGGAGCAAGAAGTGCTGCTGGCGGAGCAAGGTTCACCAACTCAGCAAGGGTTAGCGAGCATTCAGCCTCCGAGCGAAATTGCCTGGTGTTGGACACGTCAATCCCTAGAACCGGGTTTGCTCTCCACTGGAGGGCTGCGCTTGGACCTTGGCGTCTATGAAAACGAGAGGCGCCTGATTAATCTCGAAGAGCAACTGCGTATTTTAGGCTTTTCGACGTTGCGTGAACCGGTGCAAAAAGACAATGGCGCCACCGCGCAGCGATTGCTGGTGGTGTCATTGCGTGATAATGCGGCAGCGCATCGGGCGATCCTGGATATCGCACGAAAAATGGGAATCACCGCCAGGGTTGAGCCGGTTGTACCGGACAAAGTCGGCGCGCAATGAAGGGGCTGCGCCGCTCTCTGGCGCTGCGCATCACCTGTGTGCTTGCGCTGGTCCTAGCGCTGAGCTGGTGTGTGGCGGCCGGACTGAGTGCCTGGCGTACTTACGACCAGTTGCAGGGCGAGGCGCTGAAGGACCTTCGCCAGCGTCTGCTTCTGCTCTCGACTGTCGATAACGAGGATCTGCGTGACGCCGAGGAAGGCGCTCGGCGTTTGATGACCCTTTGGAACAACGGCGCCGCCAAGGAATTTGGTAGCCAGATTACCGCGCGCAGCACCATGTACTGGGTGTTGGACCCTGGCGGGCAGTCCGCCTCGGATGCGCGCAAGAAAGTGCAGATTCTCTCCCATGCCGCTGCGGCAGCCGAGGCGTTCGGTGTGGCTGGGCATTCGATGACAGTTGATACTTTTTTCTATTTTCCAGACATTGGCGCGGCGTTTTCCAGCGAGCCAGGCATTCCTGCGGGGTTTGCCGAGGCGCGTGCTGCGCACCTGCGTGAACTGTTCGAGCAACAGGGCAATAACGGTCCACTAGTTGTTTGGGACGGGCCGCACTATGAGTCGACTCTAGACCGCCGTCTGATTAGCGTGGTCACGGTGTCTCGCGATCCGCAAGGCAAACCGCTGTTCATCTCCGGCTATGAGTTGAAACTGGATGAGCGTTTGACGCGCATCGAGCAATTACTCGAGTCACATGCCAGCCTGCTGCTCAACGCCAGCGGCGAGCGGATTGCAGATCTGTCGCAGCATGCGCTGGATAACGTACCCGAGGAGCAACTAAAGCGATTTATCAACGGTTTGGATAGCAACCGCCCTTTCCCGCAGATCGTGCAGTTCAATGGAGTGCCGGCGGTGGTGGCGCGTCTCGAACAACCTGACTGGTATCTGATGGCGCTTTATCCACAGAAGCAACTTCGCGCTGGCGCCTTGCAACTGATCCTTGATGAAGTGCCATTTGCGATTATCGGTTTTATTCTGCTGACCTTGAGTTTGCTGCTAGTGCTGCGCCGTCAGTTGGCCACGCCGCTGGCCGACTTCGCCCAGGCCATTGAAGGTACGCTGGGCAGTGACGACTTGACTCGACGTCTGCCTGTGGAGCGCGAGGATGAACTGGGTCGTTTCGCCAAGGCCTATAACGAGTTGCTTGATGGTATGCAGGCCCAGCACGCCGGGCTTGAAAGCCAAGTCAGTGAGCGCACCCGCGATCTGCAGGTGGCGCGCGAGCAAGCCGACCAGGCCAACCAGCTCAAGGGCCAGTTTCTGGCCAATATGAGCCACGAAATCCGCACCCCGATGAATGCGGTCATCGGCATGAATCACTTGCTTGCCGATACTGCACTGACTGTTCAGCAACAGCATTTTGTGCTTTCTATTCGCGAGAACTCCGAGGCGCTGCTGGCCCTGATCAGTGACATTCTGGACTTTTCCAAGATCGAGTCCGGTAATCTCAACGTTGAGCGCATCGAGTTCGATCTGACCGAAGTGGTGGAAGAGGTTATCGAACTGCTGGCCCCACGCGCTGCCGAGAAGGGCGTGCGGATGATCTGCCAGATTGCCACCGACGTGCCCTCGGATGTTATGGGGGATCCATGGCGATTGCGGCAGATCCTGCTGAATCTGTTGAGCAACGCGGTCAAGTTCACCACCAGCGGGTCGATTCGTCTGGTGGTCTGGCGCGGCGAACAGCATCGCGTAGGCTTCAAGGTGATCGACACCGGTATCGGTATCGCGCCGAAAGCCCAAGCCGCCGTATTTGATGCTTTTTTACAAGCCGATGCGTCGACGACCCGGCATTACGGCGGAACCGGCCTGGGTCTTTCGATCAGCCAGCGGCTGGCTGGCCTGATGGGCGGAACCATCTGTTTGCAGAGCGAACTGAACGTCGGTTCAACCTTTAGTATGTTGCTGCCATTACCAAGTTGCCCGCCACGTGCGCAAGACGTCCCGCGTCTTTGGGGGCTACGCACGCTGGTGGTTGATGAGCACGCTGAAGAGCGTGAAGCGCTTATCGGCGTCCTCGGGCAATGGCAGATGCTCTGCCAGGGCGCGGCCTCAGCGCAAGCCGGGCTGACCATTATGCGCGAGCAGGCGCAGTTGGGCGTGGCGTTTGATTTGGTGCTGGTCAACTGGCGTTTGCCCTGCGTGGGCGGCCTGGAGTTTGCCAGGCTGTGTGGCAGTGATCCGGACCTGAAGGCGGCGCGGTTGATATTGATGGCTTCACACGGGGAAGCACTGTTGTCTGTCGATGAGCTCAGAGACAACGGGCTGGCGGCTTGCGTCGTGCGTCCACTGCGTCGCCAACACTTTTATCGCACACTGTGCGAAGTGCAGAGTGGTGCAACACCAAGCCTCAACGATGTGCCCTCGCCGTTACGTGCGCTTGAGCGTCACGCGTACAGTTTGGACGTATTGGTCGTCGACGATATCGCCACTAATCGGGAAATTACTCAGCTGTTTCTGGAGCGCTTCGGCCATCGTGTCAGTTTTGCCTGCGATGGCGTCCAGGCCTTGGAAATGCTTGCGCACAACGTCTTCGATGCGGTGCTGATGGATGGACAAATGCCACGCATGGACGGCATGGAAGCGGTGCGCCAGCTGCGCTCTGGGCAGTCCCTGGCACTGGATGAAGACGTCTGGGTGATAGCCCTGACCGCCAACGCCATGAGCGGCGACCGTGAGCGCTTTCTTGAGGCTGGGGCCAATGACTACTTGGCCAAACCCGTATTGCCAATGCAGCTTTTCGATGCGCTCAATTTGGTTATCGAACGCCAGCTTGAACGCGACATGGAATTGCGTCCGGCCGAACAAGACTTGGATACCCCCGTAAAAAATACGTCCGCAGAGGCATTGTCACAACCGGTTACGTCGATTCCAGCGCCGCTTTCGCCCTTGCACACGCCCCGCTTACAGCGCCTTTTCCTTGAGGATTGCCAAGCGCTGCTGGCGAGTTTAAAGGCCGCCATGGCCGTGCCCGATTTTGTCGAGGCCGCGCGTGTGGCTCATAGCCTTAAAGGGAGTGCCGGGCAATTCGGCGAGCAGTCGCTGGAAGCTGCGGCGGCGTTGGCCGAGCATGCCGCGCTGGCAGAAAATGCCGCCCAAGTGCTCCCCGCATTGCTGCAACTCGACACTCATATCGCGACCCTGGCTGGGCGTCAGCCTATCGTCCCTCCTGAGGCTTGATTACATGAAAATGCCGGAATGCCGTTTGTTACTGGTAGACGACCACAGAATAATCCGCGAAGGCTTACGTGCCCTGCTGGACGGTGCGCTAGGGCTGGACGTGGTCGGTGAGGCAGAAAATGGTCAGGAAGCCATTAGCCAATGCCGTGCATTGAATCCGGGTCTGATCCTGATGGACCTCAATATGCCTCAGCTGGACGGGGTGTCTGCCTTGAAACTGATCCACCAGCGCTGGCCTGAGATCCTGATCGTCGCGCTGACCTCCACCGTATCTGAACACAACGCCGCCTTGGCACTGGAGGCCGGTGCTTGTGGCTATGTGCTCAAGCGCAGCAGCCGTGATGATCTGTTGCACGCTATTGCTCAGGTGCGTGCCGGACGCATTTTTGTGGACCCTGCTCTGGATTCTTCCCAGGTCGAGGCTCTGCGCAGCGGCCAGACTTTGAGCGGTATCACCCTTACTGATCGCGAGCGGCAAGTACTCAAGTTGGTTGCTGAGGGCTCTCGTAACAGGGATGTTGCACAAGTGCTATGTATCAGTCTAAAGACGGTCGAAACCCATAGGCTCAACCTGATGAAAAAACTTGGTGCGCATAATGCGGCCGATCTGACTCAGTGGGCTTATCGGTTAGGGTTATTGGGTTCAGAGCAATAATGAGCCGTCTCCCGCCTCCAGAGAAAGGGGCCACTTCGGCACGTGGAAAAATCCTAAAGCTGGTCGATTCCATGTTATGGAATTCCCAGGCCTAGACAGCGTCAGGTTGATGGGATACTGCCTTAACGTCATGGGATTCAAACCGTCCGAAAAGGATGAAGGATATTGCTCGGTCTGGCGAGATCTGCATATTGATTTCATCGCTTGAGTTAAGCGGGATATTACCTTCTGCTAAAGGCTTATCCAGCTATCCCCCGGGAATGCTTTGTCGATGGCATGTCCTACGATGAGCAGAGCAGCCGCTTAGTGATTCGTTATGCGGGCAAAGATGGGGGCGAGTATCTTGAGGTTGATCCACGACAGGGCCCGACCCTGCTTAACAGAACTGGACTGGCAGTCGCCGTACGTCCTCTCGCAGCAGGCGTTGCTATGTCCTGCTCTACGTGGGATCAACTATTGTGTGAAACGAGTAGGTTTTGCTCATTTATTAAGTAAATACCGGTAGGCGGAATCACAAAAAAGCTGATCTTCTATCAGAGTTTGTTGAGGTTTCTGATTCATCTATTCTGTGAACCTACACAGATAATCGCAAACACAAAAAAGGCCAACCCTAAGCGTTGGCCTTTTTTATTAAGTGCAGATTGGTGACTTTCCAAATGCTCCACGTGGAACATCATCATTTTCAGTCTTGAGATGCCGCTGCCACACTCTCCAATCGATACCCATACCCATAGATCGTCAGCAACTGCCAACCTCGGTCTGCGGTCAACCCCAGCTTGTTGCGCAGCCGATAGATATGGGTATCGAGCGGCCGCGACGAGACCATTTCTTCATGGGTCCAGAACCGCTCGTAGAGATACTCTCGGGACAGTGGCCGCGCCAGGTTGGCAAACAAGCAGCTAGCCAGACGATACTCACGTTCGGTGAGGGTGATCGGTTTACCCGCGCGCGTCACGGTCAGTTCAGCATCGTCAAAGGTCAGGTCATTAAAGCTCTGTACTTCGTGAGTTGCTGACTTCTGCAGGCCGTGGCGACGTAGAACCGCGGTGACCCGTGCTTTCAACTCATTGGGACGAAAGGGTTTGCTGACGTAATCATCGGCGCCACTGTTCAGTGCGGTTACGATATCGCTCTCGGCATCACGGCTGGTGAGCATGATTACCGCTGGTGGCGACTCCATGTGTTCACGGGTCCAACGCAGCAGCGCGATACCGGTGATGTCCGGCAGTTGCCAGTCGAGTATCAACAGGTCGAAGGTTTCCCGACGCAGTTGGCGTAACAGGTCTTCACCGCGTTCGAAGCAATGCAGGGTCCAGGGCTGTTCGGCGGTACTGGGGATCTGTCGCAGTGTCTGTTCCACCCGTCGCAATTCCGCGGGCTCGTCATCCAGTATTGCGACACGCATGGGTGGGTCCTTTCTTCTTGAAGAGTACAGCAGCCGTTGGCCAGTTTATTTACAGGCACATACAGCGCAGATGCCGGTCTTTGAATCTGAATAATTGTGCTCAGATTCGTCGACCCCTTGGATCTCTCGGTACGCTGACATCAATGAGCGATTAACCCATTGAACGTCTTCAATCCGATGGGGAAAGATACCGGCTCCCGACCGTAAGGAAAAGGATCAGCCGACGCATGCGCTGTCGTAAACTTGCGTGTGCTGATGTCAGATGCCCTCTGGAATCCCAAGCGTGATGAGCACCATGATTCTTTCCCCCAACTGCTTGCGCCTCGCCCTCCCCTCATTGTTGATCATGGCGGTCGGTTCTGTGGATGCTGCCGCCAAGATTCGCTCGCCTTACATTGATGACAACCAACTGTGCCGCGCCCAGCCGTTGCCTGCAGTCGTGCTGCACCTCACCGGGGGCGCCTGGAAGCTCGATTCCAAGGGCAACGCGAGCCCTTTGCTTGAAGGCATGACCATTGATGAACAGGAAGGCGTAAAGACGTCGGCGACGGCGTTTGTCAGCCTGTTGCTCGGCGATGGTTCCCGGGTGGTGTTGCCCGCCAGCTCTCAAGTGCGATTGCATCTGGATGAAAAGCTGTCGATTCCCCAGGTCGTGCTTGAACAGGGCCAAGCCGAGGCCTATGTGATCAAGCGCGCCAGTGACCACGACCGCTTTCAGATCGTGACGCCGGTGGGTGTACTGGGCGTGCGAGGTACGCACTTTCGGGTGCGCAATGATGCGGAGCAATCGGTGCTTGAGGTGTTGGAAGGCCAGGTAGCAGTCAGGCGCGAGATGAAAACCAAGACAGTGGAAAACGAGGTAAAAGTGGGCGCCCGGCAAGGTCTGCTTTTCAAGACACAGGGTGAACTGAAACCCATGGAACTGCTCGCCGCACCGAAGCTTGTTGGGCAGGACGGTCAGAAAGGCGAGGCTCCCGTCTGGAGTTTGTACCTTCGGCCTTTGCCCGGTGCCCAGCGATACCGTGCCCAGGTCGCCACCGATAAAGCCTTTATGAACATCAAGCAGGAAAATTTTTCCAGCGTGCCGAAAATGAGCTTCACTGGGCTTAAAGCGTCGTTTTATCACGTGCGCCTGTCGGCATACGATGAAAACGGCCTGGAGGGAGAAACCGGGGTCTATGACATCTTTTACTACCCGCCCACCCCTCAGGCACATAACCAATGATGCTCTGGCACAAGACCGAGAAACGTCAACCTACCCATGCTCAACGCCTGTTCCATGGCTTGGTGCGTGAGTGGTTATGGATTGGTTTGCTGCTGCTGCCCTTCACCGCTTACCTGTCATTGAGCCCAGGCCTGGCTCTGAATAACCCGTTGTACGACAGCCTGCGCCGTCTCACTCCCCTGCCGGTCGACCCGCGTATCCTGCTGGTGACCATCAATGATCCCAGCCTGAAAAAGCTTGGCCAATGGCCCTGGCCGCGAAGCCTGCACGCGGATCTGATCGACCGCCTGAGTGCCGCCCAGCCCATGGGTATTCTGTTCGATGTGATCTTCAGTGAACCCGGCGATCCCACACAGGACAAGCGCCTGGCCGAGTCGGTCTGCAACGCCGGCAATGTCTTGTTGCCGCTGGTGCGAGAGGGTACGGCGAGCTACAGCCAACCCGGCGCGCAGATGCTGCCGTTGCTCAAATGTGCCAAGGGCTTGGGCCATATCAATGTGGAGGCGGACAGTGATGGCGTAGTCCGCAGGTTGTATATGCGTGAAGGCCCACCCGATGCCACGGCGCCGCAACTGGCCTGGCTGGCCTACGAGATGAGCGGCGAGTTATCAGAGATGCCGGGTGAACCTCTGCGCTCGACCACCCAACACTGGCATCGTGAACATGCAATCCGTATCCCGTTTATCGCGTCACATGCGCGTTTTCCCCGTGTGTCCTATGTCAGTGTCCTGCGCGGTGAAGTACCTCCTGAGCAGTTGCGCAATCGCCTGATCCTTGTCGGGTCGACGGCTTCCGGGATGGGCGATCGGTTCGTCACGCCACTCTCCTCCACGGTCGGCAACACGGCGGGCGTGGAGATCCAGGCCAACGTGCTGAATGGCTTGCTGCAAGGCCGCAGCATCGTTGATCTGCCGTGCTGGCTCGCGGCGCTGATGGCGACCGCCCTGGTGGCATTGCTGCTAGGCCTGCTGCTCTACCGACCGCGCTATGCGCTCTGGATGACCCTGGGCTGCATGGCCACCTCACTGCTGGGTTCCTGGGCATTGTTGCGCCTCGGCCATTGGTGGTCGCCCGCTGCCTGTTTGATCGGCTTGTTGCTCAGCTACCTCATCTGGAACTGGCGTCGTCTCAGCGTGATCATCGCCTACTTCGGCTGGGAATTCACACGCCTTGATAACGAACCCAAAGTATTGCCCGAACGCCGCCGTGCGCCCGCCAGCAAAGGCGACGTATTACAGGCGCGTATCTTTGCCCTGGAACAAGCCGTAAGCCGCACTCGCGACACACGACGCTTCATGTCCGATGGTCTGGAGTGTTTGCCGGTAGCGACGCTGATTACCGATCCCAAGGGCAATATCCTGCTGGCCAACCGCATCGCCCGGGAAGTGTTCGGTAATGTTCTGGTCAATGAAAACCTGTTGGAGCAACTGGCAGATCTCGGCTACCCGCCGCTGCACAATGGCGTCCGCCCTGCCCTCCCAATGCTGGAGCTCGTCGAGTTCCGGGATATCCACCAGCGCAGCCTGCGCATGGAGCTTGCGCCGTTGCTACCGGCCGAGGGCGATGTTGCACTTGGATGGCTGCTTAGCCTGACGGACTTGAGTAAAGAACGCGAAGCCCAGCAACACCGCGAGACCATGTTGCGGTTCCTCTCCCACGACCTGCGCGCACCGCATTCGGCAATCCTCGCGCTGCTGGATGTGCATAACGGCGAGTCACCGGTTTTCGCTCAGATCGAACAACAAGTTCGTCGCGCCTTGAGCCTCACCGAATCCTTCGTGCAACTGGCGAAAGCCGAAGCTGACGGTTACCAGTTCCAGCCAACGTTGTTCGCCATGTTGGTAATGGATGCCTTTGATCAGGTCGCAGTGAGCGCCCAACTGAAGGGGATCCATCTGGTTCACGACCTGGATGAAGCCGATGAGGGTATGGTCTCGGCTGACCAGTCACTGCTTACTCGTGCGTTGTTCAACGTGCTTGAGAACGCCATCAAGTATTCGTCCTCCGGTACGACCGTGAGGTTGAGGCACAGCAGTGCGCAAGGCTGGTTGGAATGTCGCATCAGTGACCAAGGTCCAGGGATTGCCGAACAGGACTTGCCGGAACTGTTCAGTCAATACCGTCGCTTCGATTCAGCCCAGGGCAGCGAGGGATTAGGATTGGGACTGACCATGGTCAAAGCCGTGGTGGAGCGCCATGGTGGGCGCATCCGTTGCGAAAGCGTGGTGGGTAAAGGCAGCACTTTCAGCCTGCAACTGCCGCTGCTGGAAGACTGAAAAATTCGACTTTACCGCTGTGCATAAAAAACCGGTCACAAGGACCGGTTTTTTTATGCTGAAAAAACTTATGCACGTTTTTGGTGATTTTATGAGCTCTGGAAATATCTAATAAAATCAGATTCTTATAAGAAAAAAATGGCAATTCACCAACAATCCGTGCACAGCTTATCCACAGATACTCAGATCACGGGTGTGTCGACCACAATCGGCTCCGGCGGCAGCGAACCCATCGCCCGTTGCTGCGCTTGATTCCATGCCTGGGCACGGTCATTCAACGCGGCAATTGCACGTGGTCCTTCACCTTCGGCGTACATCGGTTCGCCAATGACCACCGTGATAGTCCCCGCGCGTTTGGCCCAGCCAGTCTTAGGCCAAAACTTGCCAGCGTTATGGGCAATCGGCAGCACTGGCAGGTTGGCGTTGACCGCCAAAGCCGTACCTCCGCGTGAGAACTTGCCTACGGTGCCGAAGGGCACACGTGTACCTTCGGGGAAGATCAGTACCCAAACGCCATCCTTGAGCAGCTCGTCGCCCTTCTTGGCCACATGCTTGAGCGCTGCCTTGGGGTTGTCACGGTCAATTGCGATCGGACGCAACATGGCCATCGCCCAGCCGAAGAACGGCACGTACAGCAGCTCACGCTTGAGCACCTGGCTCAACGGCGAGAAGTACGCCGAAAGAAAGAACGTCTCCCAAGTGCTCTGGTGGTTCGACAGAATCACGCAGGGCTGATCCGGGACATTTTCCGCGCCTTTGATCTCGAAGCGAATGCCCAGGAACACCTTGGTCAACCACAACGCGCAACGGCACCAATAGACATTGATAAAGCGATAACGCGCTTTGAATGGCAGGAACGGTGCAATAAAAAAGCTCAGGGTGCACCAGAGAAACGAACTGGTGCCCAGCAGCAGGTAAAAGAAAAAGGTTCTGATGGCCTGCAAAATCGACATGGCGGCATTTACCGTTGCGGGACAACGCCCGCCTGTTAAAAGCGCTCTCCCGAACATCCTTGGTCAGGAAGTCGAGGGCGGCTAGTTGTTGATAAGTTCTGCGGCCACGGCCGCCAGATCGTCAAAAATCAAAGTGCCTACCGGCAGGTTTTTCGCCTGGGTCTTTTCGCCTTTTCCGGTCTTAACCAAAACTGGCTGAGAGTCGACGGCTTTGGCCGCCTCCAGGTCACCGAGGCTGTCCCCGACGAACCATATCCCAGCCAAGGGCACCTTGTAATGTTCTGCAATGATTTTCAACATGCCGGGCTTGGGTTTGCGGCAATCGCAGCCCTCATCCGGCCCGTGGGGGCAATACACCACCAACCCCACCTCGCCACCCTGCTCGGCCACCATGGTGCGCAGGCGCGCGTGCATGGCGTCCAGGGTTGCGATGTCGTAGTAGCCACGGGCGATGCCGGACTGGTTGGTGGCGATGGCCACCGTCCAGCCGGCTTTGCTCAACTGCGCGATGGCCTCGATCGAGCCGGGCAGTGGAACCCATTCCTCCACCGACTTGATGTAAGCGTCGGAGTCGTAATTGATCACCCCGTCCCGATCGAGAATCAGAAGTTTCAACAGGGTCAACTCAGCGTCGAAATGTCAGCGATGTTGACGAACAATCCACGCAGACGCGCGAGCATGGCGTAGCGGTTTTTCCGCACGCCTGCATCTTCGGCATTGATCATCACCGCTTCAAAGAACGCATCCACCGGCTCGCGCAAGGTCGCCAGGCGCGCCAGTGCTTCGGCATAGTTACGCTCAGCGATCAGCGGTTTCACTGCGTTTTCAGCCTTGGCGATGGCCGAGTTCAGCGAGAACTCCTTGGCATCGGCGAACAGGCCAGGGTCGACGTCAGCGTTGCCCAGGCCTTCGGCCTTGCTCAGCAGGTTCGACACACGCTTGTTCACGGCGGCCAATGCGTCGGCTTCCGGCAGTTTGCGGAAGGCCTGCACGGCTTGTACGCGCTGGTCAAAGTCCAACGCCGACCCTGGTTGCAGGGCACGCACCGACAGGTACACGGACACGTCCACGCCTTCATCTTCATAGCGCGCGCGCAGGCGGTCGAACACGAATTCCAGCACTTGCTCGGCGAGGCCCGCTTGCTTGACCTTGGCACCGAACTGGCCGACCGCAAACGACACGGCCTGGGTCAGGTCGAGGTCCAGCTTCTTGTCGATCAGGATGCGCAACACGCCCAGGGCCGCACGGCGCAAGGCATACGGGTCTTTGCTGCCGGTGGGCAGCATGCCGATACCGAAGATGCCAACGAGCGTGTCGAGCTTATCAGCGATGGCCACGGCTGCACCGGTCAGGGTGCTTGGCAATTCAGCGCCAGCACCGCGCGGCATGTACTGCTCGTTCAGCGCCAAGGCAACGTCATCCGGCTCGCCGTCGTTGAGAGCGTAGTAGTAGCCGGCAACACCTTGCATCTCCGGGAACTCGCCGACCATCTCGGTGGCCAGGTCGCACTTGGACAGCATGCCCGCACGCGCAGCCCACGTAGCATCGCCGCCAATGCGTGGCGCAATATAAGCGGCAAGCTTGGAAACCCGCACGGCCTTATCGTAGACACTGCCGAGTTTTTCCTGGAACACCACGTTTTGCAGGCGCAGGTTGAAGTCTTCGAGCTTCTGCTTTTTGTCTTGCTTGAAGAAGAACTCGGCGTCGGTCAGGCGCGGGCGAACGACTTTCTCGTTACCGGCGATGATCTGCTGCGGGTCTTTGCTCTCGATGTTGGCCACGGTAATAAAGCGCGGCAGCAACTTACCCTCCACGTCCAGCAGGCAGAAATACTTCTGGTTGTCCTGCATGGTAGTGATCAGCGCTTCTTGCGGCACATCGAGGAAACGTTCTTCGAACGAGCACACCAGCGGCACCGGCCATTCGACCAGCGCGGTTACTTCGTCGAGCAGGCTTGGCGGCACGATGGCGGTACCTTCCTGCAGGCGGGCCAGCTCCTCGGTGCGCTTGCTGATCAATTCGCGACGCTCATTGGCGTCGGCCAGCACGTAGGCAGCACGCAGGTCTGTCGCGTAGTTGGCCGGCGAAGTGATGCGCACGGCTTGCGGGTGGTGGAAGCGATGACCACGCGAATCACGGCCTGCTTTTTGGGCGAGGATCGTGCAGTCGATGACCTGGTCACCGAGCAGCATTACCAGCCACTGGGTCGGACGTACGAACTCTTCTTTGCGCGCACCCCAGCGCATGCGCTTCGGGATCGGCAAATCGTTCAGCGAGTCCTCAACGATGGTCGGCAACAAGCTGGCGGTCGGTTTGCCAGTGATGACCTGGCTGAACCGCAGTTTCGGGCCGCTCTGGTCGATCTCGCTCAGCTCGACGCCACACTTCTTGGCGAAGCCAAGGGCGGCTTGAGTCGGGTTGCCTTCGGCGTCGAACGCAGCCTGGCGTGGCGGGCCGTCAATGTTGATGCTGCGGTCCGGCTGCTGGGTTTCCAGTGCGGTCAGCAGTACCGCCAGGCGACGTGGCGCGGCGTAGACCTTCTTCGCTTCGAACTTCAAGCCAGCGCTTTGCAGGCCTTTTTCGATACCGGCCAGGAACGCGTCGGCCAGTGTGTTGAGGGCCTTGGGTGGCAGCTCTTCGGTGCCCAGTTCAACCAGGAAATCTTGAGCACTCATTGTGCAGCCTCCAGCTTAGCCAACACTTCATCACGCAGGTCCGGGGTTGCCATCGGGAAGCCCAGCTTGGCGCGAGCCAGCAGGTAGGCTTGGGCGACGGAACGCGCCAGCGTGCGCACACGCAGGATGTATTGCTGGCGTGCGGTCACCGAGATAGCACGGCGCGCATCCAGCAGGTTGAAGGTATGGGACGCCTTCAACACCATTTCATAGCTTGGCAACGGCAGCGGCTGGTCGAGCTCGATCAGGCGCTTGGCTTCGCTTTCATAGAAGTCGAACAGTTCGAACAGCTTGTCGACGTTGGCGTGTTCGAAGTTGTAGGTGGACTGCTCCACTTCGTTCTGGTGGAACACATCGCCGTAGGTGACCTTGCCGAACGGACCGTCAGCCCACACCAGGTCGTAGACCGAGTCCACGCCCTGCAGGTACATGGCCAGGCGCTCGAGGCCGTAGGTGATCTCGCCGGTCACCGGGTAGCACTCGATGCCACCCGCTTGCTGGAAGTAAGTGAACTGCGTCACTTCCATGCCATTGAGCCAGACTTCCCAACCCAGGCCCCAGGCGCCCAGGGTTGGCGATTCCCAGTTGTCTTCGACGAAACGGATGTCGTGCACCAGTGGGTCCAGGCCGACGTGTTTGAGCGAGCCCAGGTACAGTTCCTGGAAGTTGTCCGGGTTCGGCTTCAATACCACCTGGAACTGGTAGTAGTGCTGCAGACGGTTCGGGTTTTCGCCGTAGCGGCCGTCAGTCGGGCGACGACTGGGCTGCACATAAGCGGCGTTCCAGGTTTCCGGGCCGATGGCCCGCAGGAATGTAGCGGTGTGGAAAGTGCCGGCGCCTACTTCCATATCGTAGGGCTGAAGTACCACACAACCTTGCTCGGCCCAGTATTGCTGGAGGGCGAGGATCAAGTCTTGGAAGGTACGCACGGCTGGCGTAGGCTGGCTCACGAAATTCACCTGTTACTTGGGCTGCGATTTAAAGAGCGGGAGTATACCCGATTCGGCCGCGCCACCATCCCCTGGAGCCTTATGCCACGCTGCTTTTGGTGTTCTGAAGATCCGCTGTACATGGCTTATCACGATCAGGAGTGGGGAACGCCGCTGCGCGATGCGCAGGGTTTGTTCGAGTTGCTTTTGCTCGAAGGGTTCCAGGCGGGCCTGTCCTGGATCACCGTTTTACGCAAACGCGAGCATTATCGAAAGGTCTTGTTCGGGTTTGATGCGCAACGGTTGGCGCAGTTGAGCGATGGCGAGATCGAAGTACTGATGCAGGATCCTGGCATCGTGCGCAATCGCCTGAAACTCAATGCCACCCGCCGCAATGCCGCCGCCTGGCTGGCGCTGGAAGATCCGGTCGGCTTGCTCTGGTCCTTCGTCGGTGGCAAACCCAAGGTCAATCATTTCAAGGACCGCAGCGAAGTCCCGGCGATCACGCCCGAGGCCGAAGCCATGAGCAAAGCCCTGAAAAAAGCCGGCTTCACCTTTGTCGGCCCGACCATTTGCTACGCGTTCATGCAGGCCTGCGGCATGGTCATGGACCACACCCAAGACTGCGACCGTTACGCGGACTTGGCCAACGCCGGTTAGAATGCCGGCTTTGCGCACCACACACGAACAGGAGTGACCTGTGGAAAAGTTTAAAGGCGCCTTGCTGGTAGGCGCTCTCCGGTTGTTTGCCCTGCTGCCTTGGCGCGCTGTGCAGGCCGTCGGCACGGCCATTGGCTGGGTCATGTGGAAAACCCCCAACCGTTCCCGCGAGACGGTGCGGATCAACCTCTCCAAGTGCTTCCCCGACATGGACCCCGCCGAGCGCGAAGCGTTAGTCGGCCGCAGCCTGATGGACATCGGCAAGTCCCTGACCGAAAGCGCCTGCGCCTGGATCTGGCCAGCCCAACGCTCAATCGACCTGGTGCGCGAAGTCGAAGGCTTGGACGTGCTGCACGAAGCCCTGGCTTCGGGCAAAGGCGTGGTCGGCATCACCAGCCACTTGGGCAACTGGGAAGTGCTGAACCATTTCTATTGCAACCAGTGCAAACCCATCATTTTTTACCGTCCGCCCAAGCTCAAGGCAGTGGATGAGTTGCTGCGCAAGCAGCGGGTGCAACTGGGTAATCGAGTGGCGGCGTCGACCAAGGAAGGCATCCTCAGTGTGATCAAGGAAGTGCGTAAGGGCGGCCAGGTGGGTATCCCCGCCGACCCGGAGCCGGCGGAATCTGCGGGGATCTTCGTACCGTTCTTCGCCACCCAGGCGCTGACCAGCAAGTTTGTGCCAAATATGTTGGCGGGCCACAAAGCGGTCGGCGTGTTCCTGCATGCGCTGCGGCTGCCCGACGGTTCGGGTTACAAAGTGATCCTGGAAGCGGCGCCGGAAGATATGTACAGCACCGACACTGCCACGTCCTGCGCGGCGATGAGCAAGGTGGTGGAGCGGTATGTCGGTGCTTACCCGAGCCAATACATGTGGAGCATGAAGCGCTTCAAGAAACGCCCGCCGGGTGAGGCGCGGTGGTACTGAGCCACCCCTGACTCAAGACCCATGAAGATCTTCTGTGGGAGCAGGCAAGCCAGCTCCCACAGAAGATCGGCTCAAGGTTGGCGGTCGAGTTTCTTCAGGAACACCGTCATCTCTTTTTCGGCCTGTTTATCACCATGGGCCTGTGCCGCTTCAATGCCCCTCTCCCATGCCAGCCGCGCCGCCGAACGATCTTCCAACCCCAACTGCGCCTTGCCCAGAAGCTTCCACGCCGCTGAATACTTCGGATCAAACTCGACGCACTTCTGCAGATGCTCCGCCGCCTTGGCGTTTTCCTTCACGTCCAGATAACCCTTGCCCAAACCAAACCGAAGCAGCGAGTTATCCACACCTTTGGCGAGCATTTTTTCCAGGGATTCGAGCATGTCGGTCACTCCGCTTGATCAGAAGAAGCTCAACCCCACGTGGAACAGTTTCTCCACATCGCGGATATGTTTCTTGTCCACCAGGAACAGGATCACATGGTCCCCGGTTTCGATCACCGTGTCGTCGTGGGCAATGATCACCTCTTCGTCACGAATAATCGCGCCGATGGTCGTTCCCGGCGGCAAGCCGATATCGCGAATGGCCTTGCCGATCACCTTGCTCGACTTCGAGTCACCGTGGGCAATTGCCTCGATGGCTTCGGCCGCGCCACGGCGCAGGGAGTGCACGCTGACGATGTCGCCCCGGCGCACGTGGGCCAGCAAGGTGCCGATGGTTGCCAACTGAGGGCTGATGGCGATGTCGATATCGCCGCCCTGGATCAGGTCGACATAGGCCGGGTTGTTGATGATGGTCATCACCTTCTTCGCGCCCAGCCGTTTGGCCAGCAAGGAGGACATGATGTTGGCTTCGTCATCGTTGGTCAGGGCCAGGAAGATATCGGCGTCGGCGATGTTTTCTTCCATCAGCAGGTCGCGGTCCGAGGCGCTGCCTTGCAGTACGACGGTGCTGTCTAGGGTGTCGGACAAATGCCGGCAGCGTGTCGGGCTCATCTCGATGATCTTCACCTGATAGCGGCTTTCGATGGCCTCGGCCAATCGCTCGCCGATCTGCCCGCCGCCCGCGATGACGATGCGCTTGTAGGTCTCGTCGAGGCGGCGCATTTCGCTCATGACGGCACGAATATTCGCCTTGGCGGCGATGAAGAATACTTCGTCGTCGGCCTCGATCACCGTATCGCCCTGGGGCAGGATTGGCCGGTCACGCCGGAAAATCGCCGCGACGCGGGTTTCCACGTTGGGCATGTGCTCACGCAACTGGCGCAGTTGCTGGCCGACCAGTGGGCCGCCGTAATAGGCCTTCACCGCGACCAGTTGCGCCTTGCCGCCGGCAAAGTCGATCACCTGCAAGGCGCCCGGAATTTCGATCAGGCGCTTGATGTAGTGGGTGACCACCTGTTCCGGGCTGATCAATACGTCCACCGGAATCGCGTCGTTGTCGAACAAACCGGCGCGGGTCAGGTAGGCCGCTTCGCGCACACGGGCGATTTTGGTCGGGGTGTGGAACAGGGTGTGGGCGACCTGGCAGGCGACCATGTTGGTTTCGTCGCTGTTGGTCACGGCCACCAGCATATCCGCGTCATCGGCACCCGCCTGGCGCAGCACCGTCGGGAACGACGCGCGGCCTTGTACGGTGCGGATGTCGAGGCGGTCGCCGAGGTTGCGCAGGCGCTCGGCATCAGTGTCGACCACGGTGATGTCGTTGGCTTCGCTGGCCAAATGTTCAGCCAGCGTGCCGCCGACCTGCCCTGCTCCAAGGATGATGATTTTCATCCGGTCACTCCCTTAAACCATTTAGCCGCGCGCGGCGGCAATCTTGATCAGTTTGGCGTAGTAGAAGCCATCGTGTCCGCCTTCTTGCGCCAGCAGTTGGCGACCGTGGGGCTGCTTGATGCCGGCGGTTGTGGCGAGGTCCAGCTCCCGGGCGCCGCTGGTGCGGGCAAGGAAGGCTTCGATCACCTCGGTGTTTTCAGTCGGCAAGGTGGAACACGTGGCGTAGAGCAGGATGCCGCCGACTTCCAGGGTCGGCCACAGCGCGTCGAGCAGCTCGCCTTGTAGCACGGCCAGGGCGGCAATGTCGTCGGGTTGGCGGGTGAGCTTGATGTCTGGGTGGCGGCGGATCACACCGGTGGCGGAGCACGGCGCATCAAGCAGGATGCGCTGGAACGGTTTGCCGTCCCACCAGGTGGCAGTGTCACGGCCGTCGGCGGCGATCAGCTCGGCGCTGAGGCCCAGGCGTGCAAGGTTTTCCCGCACGCGCACCAGGCGCTTGGCTTCGAGGTCGACAGCGACGACACCGGCGAGGTCGTTTTCGACTTCCAGAATGTGACAGGTCTTACCGCCAGGTGCGCAGCAGGCGTCTAGCACGCGTTGGCCGGGCGCCAGGTCGAGCAGGTCGCCAGCCAGTTGCGCGGCTTCATCCTGCACGCTGATCCAGCCTTCGGCAAAGCCCGGCAGGCTGCGCACATCAGCGGCCGCTTCGAGCACGATACCGTCGATGCTGTACACGCACGGCGTGGCATTGATGCTGGCGTCAATGAGCAATTGCAGGTAGGCGTCGCGGCTGTGATGACGGCGATTGACCCGCAGGATCATCGGCGGGTGCGCATTGTTGGCTGCGCAAATGGCTTCCCATTGCTCAGGCCAGCACGCTTTCAACGATTTTTGCAGCCAGCGTGGGTGAGCGGTGCGCACTACCGGATCATGTTCCAGTTCGGCCAGCAGCGCTTCACTCTCGCGCTGGGCGCGGCGCAGCACGGCATTGAGCAAGGCCTTGGCCCAAGGTTTTTTCAGCTTGTCGGCGCAACCGACCGTTTCACCGATGGCGGCGTGAGCGGGCACGCGGGTGTAGAGCAGCTGATAGAGGCCTACCAGCAGCAGCGCTTCGACGTCAGCATCCGCAGCCTTGAACGGCTTTTGCAACAACGTGGCCGCCAACGCCGACAAGCGTGGCTGCCAGCGGGCGGTGCCAAAGGCCAGGTCCTGGGTGAAGCCGCGATCACGGTCTTCAACCTTATCCATCTGCGTGGGCAACGAACTGTTCAGCGATGCCTTGCCATTGAGCACGGCGGCAAGGGCCTTGGCGGCGGCCAGTCGCGGGTTCATTGGGCGACCATCCCGAGAACGGTGCCCAGGGCAAACTTCTCACGACGGCTGTTGAACACATCGCTGAAATTCAGCGCCTTGCCACCGGGCAATTGCAGACGGGTCAGGCACAGCGCCTGTTCGCCGCAAGCGACCAACAGGCCGTCCTTGCTGGCGCCGATGATTTCACCCGGAGCGCCTGTGCCCTCGGCCAGGGTCGCGGCCAGTACTTTCAAGGCTTCGCCGTTGAGGGTGCTGTGACAGATCGGCCACGGGTTGAAGGCGCGTACCAGGCGTTCCAGTTCCACGGCCGGGCGGCTCCAGTCGATGCGCGCTTCGTCTTTGTTCAGCTTGTGGGCGTAGGTGGCCAGGCTGTCATCCTGCACGTCGCCTTCCAGGATGCCGGCAGCCAGGCCGGCGATGGCCTGGATTACGGCGGGCGGGCCCAGCTCGGCAAGGCGGTCGTGCAGGCTGCCGCCAGTGTCTTGGGCGGTGATCGGGGTGGTGACTTTGAGCAGCATCGGGCCGGTGTCCAGACCCGCCTCCATGCGCATCACGGTCACGCCGCTTTCGCTGTCACCCGCCTCCACTGCGCGTTGGATCGGTGCCGCGCCGCGCCAGCGCGGCAACAACGACGCATGGCTGTTGATGCAACCCAGGCGTGGAATATCCAGCACCACTTGCGGCAGGATCAAGCCGTAGGCCACCACCACCAGCAGGTCCGGCTTCAGGGCAGCCAGCTCGGCCTGAGCCTCGGCGTTACGCAGGGTTGGCGGCTGCAGCACGGGAAGGTTGTGTTCCAGCGCCAGTTGCTTGACCGGGCTCGGCATCAGTTTTTGTCCACGACCGGCCGGGCGATCCGGCTGGGTGTACACCGCGACGATGTCATAAGGGCTGGCAAGCAGTGCCTTCAGGTGTTCGGCCGCGAATTCAGGCGTGCCGGCAAAAACAATGCGCAGTGGCTCGGTCATGGGTGGTCTCGGTTAAAAGCAGTCACAAAAGAAAAAGGCTTGCCGCAGCAAGCCTTTGGAAGGAGGGCATCAAGCTTGCTGGCGATGCTTTTTTTCCAGCTTCTTCTTGATTCGGTCGCGCTTGAGCGTCGACAGGTAATCGACAAACAGCTTGCCATTGAGGTGGTCGCACTCGTGCTGGATGCACACCGCCAGCAGGCCTTCGGCGATCAGCTCGAACGGCTTGCCGTCGCGGCCCAGGGCCTTGATCTTCACGCGCATCGGGCGCTCGACGTTCTCATAGAACTCCGGCACTGACAGGCAGCCTTCCTGGTATTCGCCCATCTCTTCAGTCAGCGGTTCGAACTCGGGGTTGATGTACACCCGCGGCTCGCTGCGGTCTTCCGACAGGTCCATGACCACGACACGCGAATGCACGTTGACCTGGGTCGCGGCGAGGCCGATGCCCGGGGCTTCATACATTGTTTCAAACATGTCATCGACCAACTGACGAACCTTGTCGTCCACTACGGCCACCGGCTTGGCGACAGTGCGCAGGCGCGAGTCGGGGAATTCGAGGATGTTCAAAATAGCCATAAGCGTAATTGCTGCACATGTGAGGTAGAGGCAAATCGGCGTTGGGATGGACCCAGACCGCCGGTGTGAAACACCCAAAAGCCACGAAGGCTCTGGCATTTCACGCGAACGCACATAATAAAGGAGATTCACCCCATGAGGAAATCGCTACTCGTCTTGCTATTGTGGGCCCCGTTCGCCATGGCCCTGCTGCCGCCGCCCGTGCAGCGGCTGGATCAGCCGACGCAACAGGCTATCCAGCGCTTTTTACTGCATAACCGCCTTCTTGATTCGCCTCGAGACCTGGACAACGCGCCGTACATCGTTGCCGCCGATGCTGGCCGAGTGCTGGGTGCCAATGGCGAGCGGGTATATGCCAGGGGCGACTTGGAGCCTTCCCAGCCGAATTACGGAATATTCCGACGAGGCAAGGTTTACACCGACCCGGTGACTAAAGAGCTGTTGGGCGTCAACGCCAATGATATTGGCACTGCGCGATTTGTCGTGGCGGGCGACCTTACTACCCTGGCCGTACAGCGAGTCACGCAGGAGGTGCGCCCCGGAGACCGCTTGCTGCGTGCACAACCTCCTATCGTCCCGACAACCCTTGCGACCGCGCCCACCGCGCCCTTTGTCGAAGGGCACATCATCGATATCCCCAAGGGTGTTACGCACATCGGCGTGCTCGACGCCGTAACCCTCAACAAAGGGCGTCGCGATGGTCTGGTCGAAGGCCAACTGCTCAGCGTGATCAAGACCGGCGCCACCGTCCGCGATGGCCTTAGTGGCGCGTCGACGCAACTTCCTGATGAACGCGCCGGCACCCTGCTGGTGTTTCGCACCTACGAAAAGCTCAGTTACGCCCTGGTGCTCAGTGCCTCACGGCCGCTGGCGGTCATGGACCGTTTCGAGACTGCCCATCAAACACAATAAATAGCCTGCTAAATAAGTTACCAACAGAGTTATCCACAGCTTGTTCCGGTCAAGGACGATCAAATGCACCCGATACACAACCAAGAAATCTCCCCGTCAGAACTGGAAGCCCGACTACGCTTGCACAGGCTGCCGGAACTGGGTCCGAAGCGTTTTCGCTTACTGATCGAAGCGTTCGGCTCTGCGTCAAAGGCCATCAGCGCGCCTGCCAGTGCCTGGCGTTCGCTGGGGTTGCCAGCCATTAGCGCCGATGCCCGGCGCAGTCATGAAATCCGCGACGGCGCCAGTGCGGCATTGGCCTGGCTGGCGTGCCCGGCCCAGCATTTGCTGATGTGGGACCAACCGGAGTACCCCGCTCTGCTCGCCGAGATTGATGATGCGCCGCCGCTTTTATTCGTCGCCGGTGACCCTGCAATCCTGGAAAGACCGCAACTGGCGATGGTCGGAAGTCGTCGCGCGTCTCGTCCTGGCATGGACACCGCCGCTGCGTTTTCGCGCAGTCTGGCGAGCGCTGGTTTTGTCATCACCAGTGGCCTTGCATTAGGCATCGACGGCGCAGCCCATCAAGCGGCATTGGAGGTGGGCGGTCAGACAATCGGCGTCCTCGGCACCGGGCTCGAAAATTTTTATCCACAACGTCACAGACGGCTCGCGGAGGCGATGATTGACCAGGGCAGCGCCGTAGTTTCCGAGTTTCCACTGGACGCCCCGCCCCAGGCCAGCAACTTCCCCAGGCGTAACCGGATCATCAGTGGTTTGTCCCTGGGCGTACTGGTGGTGGAAGCCGGCATGGCCAGTGGTTCGCTGATCACCGCGAAGTTGGCGGCCGAGCAGGGGCGTGAGGTGTATGCGATCCCGGGCTCCATCCATCATCCCGGCGCGAAGGGCTGTCATCAGTTGATCCGCGACGGCGCGGTGCTGGTGGAGACCATCGAGCACATCCTTGAAGGTTTGCGTGGCTGGCAAGCGCTGTCGCGCCCGGCGCCGATGCCTGTCGTCCATCCGCTGGTGGCGCTGTTGCACGCAGCACCCCAGACCAGTGAGGCCCTGGTGATTGCCAGCGGGCGCCCGTTGTCCCAAGTGCTGGCGACGCTGACCGAGTTGGAGCTGGAAGACCAGGTTATCTGTGAAAATGGGCGCTGGCTTGCGCGCTGCTAGGTTTTGTAAAGAAGATCGGTAAACTGCGCAGAGCTTTAGTCTGGAGAGTAAACAATGGTCAACCGGTGGCGTGTGCTGGAAACCGCACGAGAAATTCGCGCAGGCGCGGTGATTGCCTATCCAACAGAAGCGGTTTGGGGCCTTGGCTGCGACCCGTGGAATGAAGAAGCAGTGGACCGTTTGCTCGCCATCAAGAACCGCTCGGTGGACAAGGGCCTGATCCTGGTGGCGGACAATATCCGCCAGTTCGACTTTCTGTTCGAAGACTTCCCGCAGGATTGGATCGATCGCATGGCCAGCACCTGGCCTGGCCCGAACACCTGGCTGGTGCCTCATCAGGGGTTGCTGCCGGAATGGGTGACAGGTGTGCACGACACCGTCGCGGTGCGGGTCACTGACCATCCGCTGGTGCGGGATTTGTGCTCGTTGGTAGGGCCTTTGATTTCCACCTCGGCCAACCCCCAGGGGCGCCCGGCTGCGCGCACGCGGATCCGCGTTGAGCAATACTTCCGTGGGCAGGTGGATCTGGTGTTGGGTGGTGCGCTGGGTGGGCGCAAGAACCCAAGCTTGATTCGGGATTTGGTGACGGGTGAGGTGGTGCGGCCTTCCTGAGACCGCCTCATGGCCATCGCGGGCTTGCCCGCGATGAGGCCCTTACAGACTCCAGATATCCATTGCTTTACGGCAGGAGAATGGTCGACCCAGTCGTCCGTCGCCCCGACAACTCGGTCTGCGCCTTTGCCGCATCCGCCAGCGAATACCGCTGGTTGATATCAATACGCACCTTGCCACTGTTGATCATCGAGAACAGGTCATCAGCCATCGCCTGCAAGTTCTGCGGGTTATTGGCATAGGTCGCCAAGGTTGGCCGGGTGACGTACAGCGAGCCCTTGGCCGACAGAATCCCCAGGTTCACCCCATCCACCGCGCCTGACGCATTGCCGAAGCTCACCACCAGCCCACGCGGCGCCACGCTGTCCAGCGACGTCAGCCAGGTGTCCTTGCCGACGCCGTCGTACACCACCGGGACTTTTTTGCCGTCGGTCAATTCCAACACGCGCTCTGCGACGTTTTCCTTGCTGTAGTCGATGGTTTCCCAGGCGCCGAGGGATTTGGCCAGTGCGGCCTTTTCCGGCGAGCTCACGGTACCGATCAACTTCACGCCCAGGGCCTTGGCCCATTGGCAGGCCAGCGAACCCACGCCACCGGCAGCGGCGTGGAACAGGATGGTTTCACCGGCTTTCACTTCATAGGTCTGGCGCAGCAGGTACTGCACGGTCAGGCCCTTGAGCATGGCGCCGGCCGCTTGTTCGAAGCTGATCTCGTCCGGCAGGTGCACCAGGTTGGCGGCGGGCAGCACGTGCAGATGGCTGTAGGCACCCAACGGACCACTGCCGTAGGCCACACGGTCGCCGACCTTGAATTGGGTGACTTCGCTGCCGATCGCGTCGACCACGCCGGCGCCCTCTGCGCCCAACCCTGAAGGCAATGCTGGCGGCGCGTACAGACCACTGCGAAAATAGGTGTCGATGAAGTTCAGGCCGATCGCCTCGTTACGCACGCGAACCTGCTGCGGGCCAGGCTCCGCAGGCGTGTAGTCGACATACTCAAGCACTTCGGGACCGCCATGGGCGCTGAACTGGATACGTTTTGCCATCTGCTTTCTCCTTGGTTCGAACTCGCGTAGCCGCCTATCGAACTCCTAAGCTTGATCTTCGTCAACTGCGGCGCAATGGGGTGGGGTGTTATCCTGTGCGCCCATTTGCCGCCGACGCCCAATGGCTTCGCGTAGCTTTGCCCGATTCAAGGTGATGCCATGACTACCCGCACCGAGGCCGTAAAGGCCTACCTGCTTGATCTGCAAGACCGCATTTGCAGCGCCCTGGAAACCTTCGAGACGGACACTCGCTTTATCGAAGACGCCTGGACCCGGCCTGCCGGCGGCGGCGGTCGCACCCGTGTGATTGCAAGCGGTTCGGTGATCGAAAAAGGCGGCGTTAACTTCTCCCACGTATTTGGCAGCGGTCTCCCACCGTCCGCCAGTGCGCATCGCCCAGAGTTGGCCGGTCGCGGCTTTGAGGCCTTGGGCGTATCGCTGGTGATCCACCCGCATAATCCCCACGTACCGACTTCCCACGCCAACGTGCGCTTTTTCATCGCCGAAAAAGAAGGCGAAGAGCCGGTGTGGTGGTTTGGCGGCGGTTTCGACCTCACGCCCTACTACGGCAACGAAGAAGACTGCATCCACTGGCACCGCGTGGCCGAGCAGGCCTGCGCGCCGTTCGGCCCGGACGTGTATTCGCGCTACAAGGCTTGGTGCGACAGTTATTTCCATATCAAGCACCGCAATGAACCGCGTGGCATTGGCGGCCTGTTCTTCGATGACGTGAACGAGTGGGACTTCGACACCTGCTTCGCCTTTATCCGCGCCATCGGCGACGCTTATATCGACGCCTACCTGCCGATCGTGCAGCGCCGAAAGGCCATCGCCTACACCGAGCAACAGCGCGAATTCCAGGAATTCCGTCGCGGCCGCTATGTTGAATTCAACCTGGTCTACGACCGTGGCACCCTGTTTGGCCTGCAATCGGGCGGGCGCACTGAGTCGATCCTGATGTCGCTGCCACCGCAAGTGCGCTGGAGCTATGACTGGAAGGCCGAGGCTGGCAGCGAAGAAGCGCGCCTTACCGATTATTTCCTGCAAGACCGCGACTGGCTGGGCCTTGCTGCGCCCAAGGCGGCGGTCTGATGGACCGTTATGTGGTGTTCGGCAACCCCATCGGCCACAGCAAGTCGCCGCTGATCCACCGCATGTTCGCAGAGCAGACGGGCGAGCACTTGGACTACAGCACCTTGCTTGCGCCGCTGGAGGATTTCACCGGCTGCGCCCGTGAGTTTTTCCTACAAGGCCGTGGCGCCAATGTGACTGTGCCGTTCAAGGAAGACGCCTACCGCCTGGCCAACACCCTCACCGAGCGCGCCCAACGCGCAGGCGCGGTGAACACCTTGAGTAAACTCGCCGACGGCACCTTGCTCGGCGACAACACCGACGGCGCCGGCCTGGTGCGCGACCTCAAGGTAAACGCCGGGTTGACGCTGCAAGGCAAACGCATCCTGCTGCTGGGCGCCGGTGGGGCGGTGCGCGGTGCGCTGGAACCGTTACTGGCCGAACAGCCGGCTTCGCTGATCATCGCCAACCGCACGGTGGAAAAGGCTGAGTTGCTCGCCGAGTTGTTTGACGATCTGGGCCCCGTATCTGCCAGTGGGTTCGACTGGCTGCGTGAGCCGGTAGACGTGATCATCAACGCTACGTCGGCCAGCCTGTCAGGCGATGTACCGCCGATTGCTGGCAGCCTGATCGAGCCGGGTAAGACCTTTTGCTACGACATGATGTATGCCAAGGAACCTACCCCGTTCTGCCGCTGGGCGACTGAACAAGGCGCAGCCTTGGCAATGGATGGGTTGGGCATGTTGGTGGAGCAAGCGGCGGAAGCGTTCTACCTGTGGCGCGGTGTACGCCCGGCGTCGGCGCCGGTGTTGGCTGAATTGCGCCGGCAGTTGGCTTAACTCAAATCTAATGTGGGCACAGTCAATGTGTGTGCGGTCTCAGTCTTCGAAATGGAGGGGGCACTTGTCGGGCCCCTCAAGTTTTTTCAACTCATCCACCACCTGCGGCCTAGCCCGGCGCAACGTCAAACTTCGCCCCAACCCCTTCAACCTCCGCGCTTCCTGGTGCAGCATCTCCACCCCCGAATAATCGATGAAATTGATTTGCTGCGCCTCAATCACCACCCGCTCGCCCTGCAAACTTTGCAGGCGTACTTGCAGATAATGGCTGGCGCCAAAAAAGATTGAGCCGCCCACCCGCAGCACATCCTCATCCCCGTCTCGCCATTGCTGAACCCGAGGTTGCGACGTGCGTTTGAGATAGAAAAACAGCGATGCCAGCACCCCGGCGTAAATCGCGGTTTGCAGCTCTAGGAGTAAGGTGGCGACGCACGTCAGGCTCATTACCACAAACTCTGCGCGACTGACGCGGAACAACGCGCGAATGCCGCGATGGTCCACCAACCCCCAGCAAATCAGCAGGATGCTCGCGGCCATGCTCGGGATTGGAATGTGCGCGATCAGCGCCGCACCAAACAAGGCGAACAACGCCACCCACAGCGCAGAAAACACGCCGGCCAACGGCGAGCAGGCGCCCGCCTCATAGCTGAGGCCCGAACGGGTAAAGGAGCCGGCCGACAGATAACCAGAGAAAAATCCGCCAACGATATTGGATAGACCTTGCGCACGAACTTCTTGGTTGGCATCAAGCAATTGCTGCGAACGCGCCGACAGCGAGCGGGCAATCGACAGGCTGGTCACCAGCCCCAGCATGCCCACCGCCACGGCGCTGGGCAGCAGGCGCAGGATCATGTCCAAGTCCATCGGCAACGGGCTGAACGGCGGTAGCTTGCCAATAAACGAACTGACCAGCGCCACATGCCCGAACATCGCCGGCCACAACCACGCCACCAGGCTGCCCAAAGCCAGCGCGATCAACAGCGTCGGCCAGCGGGGCACCAGGTACTTGAGCAGTGCGCCCACCAGCAGAGTTCCCAGCCCCAGGGCAAGGGATGCGTGGTCCCATTCGCCGCTGTGGTGGATCAGTGCCAGCAGGCTATTGATCGCCGTGGCCTGGCTCGGTAGATCCAGCCCCAACAGGTTGGGCAATTGCCCCACGGCAATCACCACGGCGGCGCCCAGGGTGAAACCGAGCACCACCGAGTGGGAGACAAAATTCACCAGCGCGCCGAAGCGCAGCATGCCCAGCAGCCACTGGAAAACCCCGGCGAGGAAGGTGAGCAGCAAAATCAGGGTGATGTAGTCCTGGGAGCCCGGCACGGCCAAGGGACTGACGCTGGCATACAGCACAATGGAAATCGCCGCCGTGGGGCCGCAGATCAGGTGCCAGGATGAACCCCAGAGGCACGCGATCAGCACCGGGATGATCGCAGCGTACAGGCCGTATTCGGGGGGCAGACCGGCGATCAGTGCGTAGGCAATCGACTGTGGCAGGGCGAGCACGGCGCCGCTGAGGCCGACCAGTGCGTCCCGACCGACGCTGGCGCGGGTCTGGCGCGGGAGCCAGGCGAGGAAGGGGAAGAGTGTATGGCGGTTGGGCCGGGGCATCGCGAACTCGGTTTAAAGGTTTGGCGCAGAATATCAGTACTGATTAGTTCCCGTGGGAGGGGGACTTGCCCCCTCCCACATTTGGATTGCATCAAGCCTTAGAGTTTGGCTTTAACTGCAGATAGTGCGTCTTTGCCGTCCAGTGTTTTTACACCATCCAGCCATTTGTCCAACACCGCCGGGTTGGCTTTGATCCACGCCTTCGCCGCCTCAGCGTTGCTGACCTTGTTATTGGCCACCTGCGCCATGATTGCGTTCTCCATCTCCTGAGTAAAGCTCAGGTTGGTCAGCAATTTCCCTACATTCGGGCAGGCCTGTGCATAGCCCTTGCGGGTCAGGGTGTACACGCTGCCGGTGTCGCCAAAGTATTTCTCGCCTCCTTTGAGGTAGTGCATTTTCAACTGCACGTTCATCGGGTGCGGGGTCCAGCCAAGGAAGGTGACGAATTTCTGCTTCTTAACAGCCCGTGATACTTCGGCGAGCATCGCCTGTTCGCTGGACTCCACCAGCTTCCACTGGCCGAGATCAAAGTCGTTTTTCTTGATGATTTCCTGCAGCGAGATATTCGCCGGCGCACCGGAGCCGATGCCATAAATTTTCATGCCGAACTTGTCGGCAAACTTGTTCAAGTCGGCGAAGTCATGCACCCCGGCGTCCCATACGTAGTCGGGCACGGCGAGGGTGAACTCGGTGCCGTCGAGGTTTTTCCCCAGTTGCACCACATCGCCGTTGGCCACGAACTTGTCGTAAAAGCCTTGCTGCGCCGGCATCCAGTTACCCAGGAACACATCCACCTGGCCGTCCTTGAGCCCGCCGAAGATGATCGGGACCGCGAGGGTGTCGACCTTGGCCTTGTAGCCCATGCCGGTCAGTAAAAAACCGGTGATGGCATTGGTGGCCGCAATATCGCTCCAGCCTGGATCGGCCATCTTTATCGTTTCGCAGCTGGCGTCCGCGTACACATTGGCACTACTCAACACCAACATACCCAGCACTACAGTCAACTTTTGCATGGCCTTCCCTCAGTCTATTTATTGGTTTTGGCAGGTTGTGGATAACGTGCCTTGCGCTCCAGGTCGTCGAGGTCGATGTGGTTGCGCATGTACTGCTGACTGGCGTCCACCCATGGCTGGTGATCCCAGCTCTTCAGCTTGCCTTGGGTCAGTGCTTCAAACACCAGACGGCGGCGGCGTTGGCTGGCGAGCACCTGTTGGTGGATCGCCGGGATGTCCCATTTGGCCCGCGCCTCGTCAAGGAAGGCTGCAAACAGCGCCCGATGCTGCGGCGACTGGCTGAGTTCTTCCTGTTCCCGAGGGTCGTTGTGTACATCGAACAGTAGACAAGGGTCGTCTTCGCTGTAGATGAATTTGTACGCGCCACGGCGAATCATCATCAGCGGGCTGATGGTGCCTTCAGCCATGTATTCGCCGAACACCTCGTCGTGCCCCCCCTGCCCTTGCAAGTGTGGGACCAGCGAACGGCCGTCCAGCGGCAGGCGCGGGTCCAGCTCGCCGCCGGCCAGTTCCACCAGGGTCGGCAACAGGTCGGCGGTGGACACGGCTTTGGACACGCGGCCTGCCGCGAATTGCCCCGGCGCACTCACCAGCAGTGGCACGCGGGCGGCCATTTCGAACCAGTGCATTTTGTACCAGAGGCCACGCTCGCCGAGCATGTCGCCGTGGTCGCCGGAGAAGATGATGATCGTGTCGTCGGCCAGGCCGGTGTCTTCCAGGGTTTGCAGGAGCTTGCCGACATTGCTGTCGATGTAGCTGCACGCGCCGAAGTAGGCACGGCGCGCATCACGAATCTTATCCACAGGCAGCGGCTTGTCCCACAGGTCGTAGACCTTGAGCAGGCGCTGGGAATGCGGGTCGAGATCACCTTGCGCGGGTGTTGCAGGCAACGGGATGTCGGCGTCGTCGTACAGGTCCCAGAATGGCTTGGGAATCGTGTACGGATCGTGTGGGTGAGTCATCGACACGGTCAGGCAGAACGGCTGGTCGCCGTCCTCGCGGATGTGGTCGAACAGGTACTGCTGCGCCTTGAACACCACTTCTTCGTCGAAATCCAGCTGGTTGGTGCGCACGCACGGGCCGGCTTGCAGCACCGAGGACATGTTGTGATACCAAGTGGGTCGTACGTCCGGCTCATCCCAGTTCACCGCCCAGCCGTAGTCGGCGGGGTAAATGTCGCTGGTCAGGCGTTCTTCATAACCGTGCAGTTGATCTGGTCCGCAGAAGTGCATCTTGCCCGACAACGCGGTGCGGTAGCCGAGGCGCCGAAGATAGTGGGCATAGGTCGGCACATCGGCGGGGAAATCGGCGGCGTTGTCGTAGGCGCCTATCTTGCTCGGCAACTGGCCGCTGACCAGGGTGAAACGCGACGGTGCACACAGCGGGCTGTTGCAGTACGCCGCGTCGAACACCACGCCCTGCGTAGCGAGGCGGCTTAGATTAGGCAGCTTGATAGGCGAAGAACCGTAGAACGGAAGCAACGGCGCGGCCATTTGATCGGCCATGATAAAAAGAATGTTCTTGCGCTTCATGGGTTCTCGGCATTCCATAGGCGATGTTTATGCGAATGAGCATGCAGCCCATGCAAACTGGGGTAAAGCCCATGAAAAGCAATGTCTAGGATAAGCACAGCTTATGTATGAAGCCCTCGGTGACGTGTCCCTCGATTTGCTGCGCGCCTTCGAAGCCGCAGCGCGCCACCGCAGCTTCACCGCCGCCGCGATGGAGCTGGGCACCACCCAACCGGCCATCAGCCAGCAGATCAAGCGCCTGGAAGAGCAACTGGCGAACCGCTTGTTTGATCGAATCTACCGTGGCATTGAGCTGACCGACGCCGGCGCCCTGTTGTTCGAGCATGTGCAAGGTGGCTTGCAGGCCATCAACCAAGGTCTGAGCGCAATCGCCCAACAGGATCAACATGAAGTGCTGCAAGTCGCGACGGACTTTGCGTTTGCCGCCTACTGGTTGATGCCGCGCCTGCACCGCTTTCACCACGCCAATCCCCAGGTAGACGTAAGCCTGGTGACCAGCGAACGCAACCACGCCACCCTGCGCAGCGATATCGATGTGGCGGTGCTGTTTGGCGATGGCCGTTTCAAGCAGGGCGACAGCCTGTGGCTGTTCAACGAAGAAGTGTTCCCGGTGTGCAGCCCGCAATGGCTGAAGAACCAGGCGTCACCGCTGACTGTACAAAATTTGCACGATGTTCCTCTGCTGCACCTGCGTCAGGAAAACAACAGCCAGTGGTTCGACTGGAGCGGTGTGTTTCGCGAGCTGGGTATCACCACTGCACCCACACCCGGCCAACTGCGCTTCGATAATTACACCCTGCTTATCCAGGCCGCGATTGCCGGCCAGGGCGTAGCCATCGGCTGGCGCCACCTGGTGGATAACTTGCTGGAGCAGGGCTGGTTGTGCCGGCCGGTGAGCGGTACGGTGATCTCACGTTTCGGCTATTACGTGGTGCAGCCACAGCGCAAACGCCGGAGGCAATTGGTCGAGCGGTTTGTCGACTGGCTGGTGGCCGAGCAGGCCAGCAGCGCGCAGTCGCTGACCGGGCTGGCCCTGCCGTCCATTGCGGTCTAGGATTTTGCGCACATTGGATCCGGAGTCGGTCATGCAACGTATCAAGGGCTATCACGCCCATATCTACTTTGACGCCAGCACCATTGAGCAGGCGCGCACCTTGTGCGAAGACGCCGCCAAACTCTTCCCGCTGCGCATGGGCCGTGTACACGAACGGCCCGTGGGCCCTCACCCGGACTGGAGCTGCCAGCTGGCGTTCGACGCCGAATACATTGGCGTGGTGTTGCCGTGGTTGGTGATCCATCGCAATGGGCTGGTGGTGTTCCTGCACCCCAATACCGGCGATGAGCTGAAGGATCATACCGACTACGCGGTGTGGATGGGGGCGGTGCGCGAGCTGGATCTGTCTGTTTTGTAACCTCTTTCTAATCCGCAACCCCCTGCTGCCTTAAAGGGGTGTGGGATTTTGCGCGCTCAACTCCCATTATGTGGGACTGGTATTTATATATTGAGATATTACTGGTCATAGGTTTATATTCGCCCATCTGCTTTTTTCAGCACCCACTCATTTCAGGTGAAGCGATGCAGGCGCAATTGATCGCGCTCGATTGGGGAACTAGTTCCCTTCGTGCTTATAAACTCGGCCCCGCAGGCGTAGTGCTGGAACAGCGCTCGCTGGCGTGGGGCATCATGCATTTGCCCTGCGAGCCCCGCGACATCGCCGGCGTGCGCTGCAGCGATGGCTTCGAGTTGGCGTTCGACGCGGCATGCGGGGATTGGCTCGAAGCGCACCCCGACCTCCCGGTGATCGCCTGCGGTATGGTCGGCAGCGCCCAGGGTTGGAGCGAAGCGGCTTATCGCAATACGCCCGTCGACGTCGCCCGCTTGGGCCAGGCGCTGCATAAGGTGCGCAGCCAGCGCGGGGTTGATGTGCATATCGTGCCCGGTGTGATCGAGCAAAGCGGTTTGCCCAACGTGATGCGCGGCGAAGAAACCCAAGTATTGGGCGTGCTGCAAGGGTTGGGCGCCGATGTATTGATCGGCCTGCCCGGCAGCCATTCCAAGTGGGTCGAGGTGGTCGATGGCTGCATCACTCACTTCGATACCTTCATGACCGGTGAGCTGTTTGCAGTGCTGAGCAAGCACAGCATCCTTGGCCGTACCCAGCAACCGTCCGAAATATTCCAGGCCGAAGCGTTTGACCGAGGCGTGCAAGTGGCGCTCTCCAAAGACGGCCAGCGCGGCGTGCTGTCGACCTTGTTCAGCGCGCGCACCCTTGGGCTCACCGCCCAACTCGCCCCAGACGAACAGCCCGATTACCTCTCGGGTTTGCTCATCGGCCATGAACTCGCCGGCTTGCCCGGCAAAGCCAAACACACGCCGATCATTCTGGTCGGTGCAGCGCCGCTCTGCGCCCGCTATCAACGCGCCCTCGCCCTCTGCGGCTTCGCCCACGTCAGCCTGGCGCAGGAAGCCAGCGAACGCGGCCTGTGGCAACTGGCAGTGGCGGCGGGGCTCACTCAACCTGTATCGGAGGCCTGACATGCTCAAGCAAGCACTCGCGCAAAACGGTTTGATCGCCATCCTGCGCGGCATCCGCCCGGACGAAGCCAAGGCCGTTGGCCAGGTGCTGTACGAGGCCGGGTTTCGGGTGATCGAAGTCCCGCTGAATTCGCCCGACCCTTACACCAGCATTCGTATTCTGCGCGACAGCCTGCCCGCCGATTGCCTGATCGGTGCCGGTACGGTGTTGCTGCCTGAGCAGGTCGAGCAGGTGAAAGCCGCTGGTGGCCAGGTGATCGTGATGCCTCACAGCGATGCCAAGGTGTTGCGTGCCGCGAAAACGGCGGGGCTGTTCCTGTCGCCGGGTGTGGCGACGCCGACCGAAGCCTTCGCCGCATTGGCCGAAGGCGCCGACGTATTGAAGCTGTTCCCGGCCGAGCAAATGGGCCCGGCGGTGATCAAGGCGTGGCTGGCGGTATTGCCGGCAGGCACCTTGCTGCTGCCGGTGGGTGGCATCACCCCGGACAACATGCAGGTGTTCATCGACGCCGGCGCTAAAGGCTTCGGGCTGGGTTCCGGGTTGTTCAAACCGGGTATGACAGTGGATCAGGTAGCGAGCCGCGCCCAGGCTTATGTCGCCGCCTGGAAAGCCCTGAGCTGACTATAAGTTCCGCGCCCACAGGCGCTGCATCTATAAGAGAGATAACAGATGAAAATCACCAAACTGACGACCTTTATCGTCCCGCCGCGCTGGTGCTTCCTCAAGGTCGAGACCGACCAAGGTGTGACCGGCTGGGGTGAGCCCGTGGTAGAGGGCCGCGCCCACACCGTGGCGGCTGCCGTCGAAGAACTGTCCGACTACCTGATCGGCAAAGACCCACGCAACATCGAAGACATCTGGACCGTGCTCTATCGCGGTGGCTTCTACCGCGGCGGCGCCGTGCACATGAGCGCCCTCGCCGGTATCGACCAGGCGTTGTGGGACATCAAGGGCAAGGCTCTTGGCGTTTCGGTCAGCGACTTGCTCGGTGGTCAGGTGCGCGACAAGATCCGCGTGTACTCGTGGATCGGCGGCGACCGCCCGGCCGACACCGCTCGTGCTGCCCAGGAAGCCGTGTCCCGTGGCTTCACTGCGGTGAAAATGAACGGCACCGAGGAGTTGCAGTTCGTCGACAGCTTCGAAAAAGTCGACTTGGCGTTGGCCAACGTCGCCGCCGTGCGTGATGCCGTCGGCCCGAACGTCGGCATTGGCGTCGACTTCCATGGCCGGGTGCACAAGCCCATGGCCAAGGTGCTGATGAAAGAACTGGACCCGTACAAACTGATGTTTATCGAAGAGCCGGTGCTCAGCGAAAACTACGAAGCCCTCAAGGAACTGGCGCCACTGACCAGCACCCCGATTGCCCTGGGCGAGCGCCTGTTCTCGCGCTGGGACTTCAAGCGCGTGCTCAGCGAAGGCTACGTCGACATCATCCAGCCGGACGCCTCCCACGCCGGCGGCATCACCGAAACCCGCAAGATCGCGAACATGGCCGAAGCCTACGACGTGGCCCTGGCCCTGCACTGCCCGCTGGGCCCGATTGCCCTGGCGGCTTGCCTGCAGCTGGACGCGGTTTGCTACAACGCGTTTATCCAGGAGCAAAGCCTGGGCATTCACTACAACGAGAGCAACGACTTGCTCGACTATGTGAAGGACCCGCGTGTATTCGATTACGACAAAGGCTTCGTGAAAATCCCTAACGGACCGGGCCTGGGTATCGAGATCAACGAGGAATACGTGATCGAACGCGCGGCCATCGGCCATCGCTGGCGCAACCCGATCTGGCGCCATGCCGACGGCAGCTTCGCCGAGTGGTGAGTCCTGACTGAAGGCGCGCGGTCAGAAATGTGGGAGCCGGCTTGCTCGCGCCCACATTTCTGATCCGGTTTCTTCAGTCAGCGCCATTCCAGACCTCAATAAACATAAGAAGAGGCACCCCCTCATGCACCCTGCATCCTCCACCGGGCAGGCGTCTTTAGTCACGCCTACCAGAAAGCGTTTTTTCATCATGGTGCTGCTGTTCATCACCGTGGTGATCAACTACCTCGACCGCAGCAACCTGTCGATCGCCGCCCCGGCGCTGACCAGTGAACTGGGGATCGACCCGGTGCACGTCGGCCTGATCTTCTCGGCCTTCGGCTGGACCTACGCCGCCATGCAAATCCCCGGTGGCTGGCTGGTCGACCGCGTGCCTCCGCGCATCCTCTACACCGCTGCGCTGCTGTTGTGGTCCATCGCCACTGTGATGCTCGGCTTCGCCGCCAGCTTTATCGCGTTGTTCGTGCTGCGCATGGCGGTGGGCGCGCTGGAAGCGCCGGCCTACCCGATCAACAGCCGCGTGGTCACCACTTGGTTTCCCGAGCGCGAGCGCGCCACGGCGATTGGCGTCTACACCTCGGGCCAGTTTGTCGGGCTGGCGTTTCTCACGCCGGTACTGGCTTGGCTGCAGCACGCATTTGGTTGGCACATGGTGTTTGTCGCGACCGGTGGCGTGGGCATTGTGTGGGCGCTGATCTGGTACGCGGTGTACCGCGAGCCCAAGGATTTCAAAGGCGCGAACGCTGCGGAAATCGAGCTGATCCGTGAAGGCGGCGGGCTGGTGGACATGCAGGAAAAAACCGTCAAGGCGCCGTTCAGTTGGGTCGACCTGGGCATCGTGTTGAGCAAGCGCAAACTCTGGGGGATCTACCTGGGGCAGTTCTGCCTCAACTCCACGCTGTGGTTCTTCCTGACCTGGTTCCCGACCTATTTGGTGAAGTATCGCGGCATGGACTTCATCAAGTCCGGCCTGCTGGCGTCCTTGCCATTTCTGGCGGCGTTTGTTGGTGTGCTGTGTTCCGGGATCTTTTCCGACTGGCTGATTCGCCGAGGTGCGTCGGTGGGCTTCGCACGCAAGTTGCCGATCATCAGCGGGCTGTTGATTTCCACGGCGATCATCGGCGCCAACTACGTGGACTCGACCGCGTGGGTAATTGCGTTCCTGGCCGTGGCGTTCTTTGGTAATGGCCTGGCGTCGATCACCTGGTCGCTGGTCTCGACTCTCGCGCCTGCACGGTTGCTAGGTTTGACCGGTGGGGTGTTCAACTTCATCGGCAACCTGTCGGCGATTGCTACGCCGATCGTGATTGGCTTTCTGGCCAGCGGTGATTCGTTCGCGCCGGCGATTACCTATGTTGCGGTGCTGGCGTTGCTTGGGGCGCTGTCCTACATCTTGCTGGTCGGCAAGGTCGAGCGGATAGAATTGAATGAGTAGCGCGTAGTGAGCGGGCTTGACCCGCGCTGGGATGTGCAGCAGCCCAAAACCACACACCATATTCTGTCAGGCAGAAAGCGGTGTCTTCATTGGGGCGGCTTCGCCATCCATCGCGGGTCAAGCCCGCTCAAAGCTATTACTCGGCGTTAGTTGAGCACACCATCCAAAATCTCGTAGACGACGCCCGTACCCACGGCGATCAGCACCACATCCGGCCCCGAACGGCGCCATTCATAGCCCGGGTACACCGGCAGGCGTGCCAGGGCACGGCCGTCGAGGCGTTCACCGTAGTAACCACGCGGCAATGGCTGGCCACGTACCAGGCGCACGTTCGGCGGAGGCGGTGCGCCACGGGAGAACTGGCCGTGATTGTCGTGGATGATCTGCCGCACCGGGCCGAAGTCCTTGGGTGGGCCGCCGCGACGGTTGTCCTGAGGGCCGCGATGCTCGTCGCCACGTTGTTCGTGTTGGCCTTGTGGGCCGCCACGGTCAGGGCCGCCTTGGTCATATGGCGCGGCTTGCACCAGGGCGCTGGCGCCGAGCACTAGCACGCCAAGGCCTGCAATCACGGATTTGGGCATTTTCATCGGGTATTCCTCAGGGCACACACACAAAAAAGGGATCTCGAACGAGGTTCGAGATCCCTTGGTCTTGCTGTTTAGGCTGTGTCCGAGCGGGTTGATTCCTCTGTATCAGGAACTTTACCTACTGGTTACGGGGCCTTTACTTACGGGCGTTACGTACGCCTTCCGACAGCGCCGCGCAGAGGGTCAACACACCGTCAATGGCTTGTTGGTCATTGCTGGCATTGGCGATGTGATCGATCAGCGCCGAACCCACCACCACACCGTCCGCCAACCGCGCGATATCCGCTGCTTGTTCCGGTGTACGAATACCGAAACCAATGCTGATCGGCAGGTCGGTATGCCGACGCAGGCGGGTCACGGCTTCTTCGACGTGCTCCAGGGTAGCGGCGCCGGCACCGGTCACACCAGCCACCGACACGTAGTACACAAAGCCGGAGCTGCCGTTGAGGACGGTCGGCAGGCGCACGTCATCGGTGGTCGGCGTGGTCAGGCGGATAAAGTCGATACCGGCGGCCTGGGCCGGGTCGCACAGTTCGCCGTTATGCTCAGGCGGCATGTCGACCACGATCACGCCATCCACGCCGGCTTCCTTGGCGTCGGCGATGAACTGCGGTACGCCGTATTTGTGGATCGGGTTGAAGTAGCCCATCAATACCAGCGGCGTGTCGTTGTTGTCCTTGCGGAACTCGCGGACCATTTGCAGGGTTTTCGCCAGGTTCTGCTTGGCTTCCAGCGCACGGATGTTAGCCAGCTGGATCGCCGGGCCGTCGGCCATCGGGTCGGTGAAAGGCATGCCCAGCTCGATCACGTCGGCGCCAGCGGTGGGCAAGCCCTTGAGGATCGCCAGCGAGGTGTCATAACCGGGGTCGCCGGCGGTGACGAAGGTCACCAGGGCGGCACGGTTTTGTTCTTTCAGCTGCGCAAAGCGGGTTTGCAGGCGGCTCATTAGTGTTTCTCCTGCTGGGACTGTTCCATGTGGTGCATCACGGTCTGCATGTCTTTGTCGCCACGGCCGGACAAGTTCACCACCATCAGGTGATCTTTCGGCAGGGTCGGTGCGCGTTTGAATACTTCGGCCAGGGCGTGGGCAGTTTCCAGAGCGGGAATAATCCCTTCCAGGCGGCAGCATTTGTGAAACGCTTCCAGGGCTTCGTGGTCGGTCACCGACGTGTACTGGGCGCGGCCGATGTCATGCAACCAGGCGTGTTCCGGGCCGATGCCGGGGTAGTCGAGGCCGGCGGAAATCGAGTGGGCGTCGATGATCTGGCCGTCGTCGTCCTGCAGCAGGAAGGTACGGTTGCCGTGCAGCACACCCGGTACGCCGCCGTTGAGGCTGGCGGCATGCTTGCCGGTTTCGATGCCATAGCCTGCCGCTTCAACGCCGATGATTTCGACGCTGGTGTCATTCAGGAACGGGTGGAACAGGCCCATGGCGTTCGAGCCACCGCCGATACACGCCACCAGGCTGTCCGGCAGGCGACCTTCCTGGGCTTGCATCTGGTCACGGGTTTCCTTGCCGATCACTGCCTGGAAGTCGCGCACCATTGCAGGGTACGGGTGCGGGCCAGCCACGGTGCCGATCAGGTAGAAGGTGTCATCAACGTTGGTCACCCAGTCGCGCAGGGCTTCGTTCATCGCGTCTTTGAGCGTGCCGGTGCCGGACACTACCGGGATCACTTTGGCGCCCAACAGTTTCATGCGGAACACGTTGGCCTGTTGGCGCTCGATGTCGGTGGTGCCCATGTAGATCACGCAGTCGAGGCCGAAGCGCGCAGCCACGGTGGCGGTGGCCACACCGTGCATGCCGGCGCCGGTCTCGGCGATGATGCGTTTTTTGCCCATGCGCCGCGCCAGCAGGATCTGGCCGATGCAGTTGTTGATCTTGTGCGCGCCGGTGTGGTTTAGCTCTTCGCGCTTGAGGTAAATCTTGGCGCCGCCGCAGAACTCGGTCAGCCGCTCGGCGAAATACAGCGGGCTTGGTCGACCGACGTAGTCGCGCTGGAAGTAGGCCAATTCCTCGTTGAAAGCCGGATCAATCTTGGCCGCTTCGTATTCACGGGCCAGCTCGAGGATCAACGGCATCAGGGTTTCAGCGACGTAGCGGCCGCCGAACGCGCCAAACAGGCCGTTGGCGTCAGGGCCGTTGCGTAGATCGGTCTGGGACTGAGTCATGGGGCGCTCCAGGAAAAGAATCGGTGTGAGAAACAATGAGGGCCACTCTACCCCTGACGGCCTATGCTGAAAACCGATAAGATCGCCGTAACCTGTCAGGAAAACTCACAGATGAGCCGAGACCTTCCACCCCTCAATGCCCTTCGCGCGTTTGAAGCCACCGCGCGGTTGAACAGCGTCAGCCAAGCGGCCGAGCAATTGCACGTGACCCACGGCGCCGTCAGTCGGCAGTTGAAGGTGTTGGAGGAGCACCTCGGTGTCAGCTTGTTCGTCAAGGATGGGCGCGGCCTTAAACTCACAGATTCCGGCGTGCGGCTTCGGGATGCGAGTGCTGAGGCGTTTGAGCGATTACGGGATGTATGCGCTGAACTGACCCAAAGCAGCGCCGATGCGCCGTTCGTGCTGGGTTGCTCCGGCAGCCTGCTGGCGCGTTGGTTGATCCCGCGCCTGGGTCGCTTGAATGCGGACCTGCCGGATTTGCGCCTGCACCTGTCGGCAGGTGACGGTGATCTTGATCCTCGCCGCCCGGGCCTGGACGCCCTGCTGGTGTTTGCCGAACCGCCTTGGCCGGCGGATATGCAGGTGTATGAACTGGCCAGCGAACGCATCGGCCCGGTGATGAGCCCGCGTTTTGCTGGCTACGAGCGTTTGCGCGAGGCGCCCGCCGCTGCGTTGTGCGATGAGGCGTTACTGCACACCACATCGCGCCCGCAAGCTTGGCCCAGTTGGGCGCAGCAACACGGCATCAAGCCGGACGCGTTGAAACACGGCCAGGGTTTTGAGCATTTGTATTATTTACTGGAGGCGGCGGTGGCCGGGCTGGGTGTGGCGATTGCGCCGCAACCGCTGGTAGCAGAGGACTTGCGGGCGGGCCGCCTAGTGGCGCCGTGGGGGTTCAGCGAAACCCCGGCGCACCTGGCGTTGTGGCTACCCAAGCGCGCCGCAGACGGGCGCGCCGGGCAACTGGCGCAGTGGCTCAAGGCTGAGCTGTTGCGCCAGCCTATTTAGTCACCACGTTTGCACAGCAGATAGGCCGCCAGCAGACCCAATGCGCCTACAGCAACGCCGGCTGTAGTCCATGGGTGCTCTTGCGCGTAATCACGGGTAGCAACACTGGTTTCGCGAATTTTGACTTTGCTTTCTTCGTAGGCATCGCTGATCAGATGACGGGAATGCTTGAGGGCATTCTCGGCATTGCTTTTCAGGGCCTTCAACGTTTTGCGCGACTCGTCGGACGCATCGTCCTTGAGGCTCTCAAGGGACTTGAGCAGGCTCGAAATCTCGGCTTCCATGCTTTCCAGCGATGCTTTGCGTAAAGAAGTGTTGGCCATGTGGACATCTCCTGAAGTGATTGAGTGGCGTGTGTAGATACCGACTGCGGCCTATTCAAAAAGTGCAGTAAATCTGAACTTTCGAGGACGAATCGTCGACAGAAGCAGTAGGAACATTGACTGCTACGCTCACTAGAGACCTCAGGAGAAACGCCATGTCTGATCATCACACCTACAAGAAAGTCGAATTGGTGGGTTCGTCCACCACCAGTATCGAAGACGCCATCAACAATGCGGTGGCTGAAGCCAACAAGAGCATCAAGCACCTGGAATGGTTTGAGGTGACTGAAACCCGCGGCCATATCGAGAATGGCAAGGTCGCGCACTATCAGGTCACGCTCAAGGTAGGGTTCCGAATTGCCAGCAGTTGATCCTGTGAGTTGAACTTGCTGACTGGCCGATTGCCATAACCTGCGCTACAACGTTGGGGTGCCGAGGCGACAGCGTCGGCACGTTCTATTCGATCAGCGTAAGGAAGTAACGGATGAAGAAGTTTCTGTTAGCAGTCGGTCTGTTGAGCATTGCAGGTACAGCCCTGGCGGCGGGCAAGCCATGCGAAGAGCTGAAAAGCGAAATCGCAGCGAAAATCGACGCCAAGGGCGCTTCAGGTTATTCCCTCGAAGTGGTGGATAAAGGCGCTTCTACCGACGCTCAAGTGGTCGGTAGCTGCGAAGGCGGCACCAAGGAAATCGTCTACAAGCGCGGTTAATCTCGTGCTCCAGACATAAAAAACCGACGCGGGTGCGTCGGTTTTTTTCGCCTCGGTTTTAGCCTTTCATTACTTGCGCGAGCAGCTCGTAGGAATGAATCCGGTCAGCATGTTCGTACAGGTCGCTGGTGAAAATCAGCTCATCGGCGCCGGTTTGCTCGATCAACACCTCCAGCTTGGCGCGGATCTTCGCCGGGCCGCCGACCATCGCCAGGCCCAGGAAGCTGCCGACCGCGTCTTTCTCGTGAGGGAGCCACAGGCCATCCATGGTGCTCACCGGTGGGCGCTGCACCAGGCTCTGGCCGCGCATCAGTGCAAGGATGCGTTGGTACACCGAAGTGGCCAGGTAGTCGGCCTGCTCATCAGTGTCTGCGGCGACCAGCGGAATGCCGAGCATCACGTAGGGTTTGTCCAGCACGGCTGAAGGCTTGAAGTGGTTGCGGTAGACGCGAATCGCTTCATGCATCAAGCGCGGTGCGAAATGCGAGGCGAATGCGTAGGGCAAACCGCGTTCGCCTGCCAATTGTGCGCTGAACAGGCTGGAACCGAGCAGCCAGACCGGCACATTGGTACCGCTGCCGGGCACCGCAATAACCCGTTGGTCAGGTGTGCGTGGACCCAAGTACGCCATCAGTTCGGCCACATCATCGGGGAAGTCATCTGCGCTGCCGGAGCGTTCACGGCGCAGCGCGCGGGCGGTCATCTGGTTGGAGCCGGGCGCGCGGCCCAGGCCCAGGTCGATACGCCCGGGGTAGAGGCTTTCCAGGGTGCCGAACTGTTCGGCAATCACCAATGGCGCGTGGTTGGGCAGCATGACGCCGCCGGAGCCGACGCGAATGGTCGAGGTGCCGCCGGCCAGGTAACCGAGCAATACCGAGGTGGCAGAGCTGGCGATGCCGTCCATGTTGTGGTGTTCGGCCACCCAGAAACGGTTATAGCCAAACTTCTCCACATGCTGGGCCAGGTCCAGGGAATTACGCAGCGCCTGCGCCGGGCTGCCGTTGGCGCGCACGGGCACGAGGTCAAGGGTCGAGAATTTTACGTCGGACAGCGATTTCATAAGCCTGCTTCTCCAATGGGGGCGCAGGCTTCTTAGACGAACCAAAACCTGCCGCTTCATGTGCATGGTCTATGCAATGAGGGCATATACCCGAGATTCAATAGCGGAATGGAAATTTCCTACTAAATTGCTAGGTTTCTCCGACAAGATGAACTTTGCCACGCCAACTATCCTCAGAACCCTTACTGAAGCAAAACCACCGTTCGAGGAGACCGCTATGAGTATTGTTAAAAAAGCATCCGCGCATTGGGAAGGTGACCTGAAGACTGGCCTGGGTTCCATTTCTACGGAGACCGGCGTATTGCGTGAAGCGCCCTACGGCTTCAAGGCCCGTTTCGAAGGCGGCAAAGGCACCAACCCTGAAGAGTTGATTGGCGCGGCCCACGCTGGCTGTTTCTCCATGGCGTTTTCCATGATTCTCGGCGACGCTGGGCTCAAGGCTGACAGCATCGACACCCAGGCTGACGTCACTCTGGATCAGGTCGAGGGTGGTTTTGCGATCACCGCCGTGCACTTGACCCTCAAGGCCAAGATCCCTGGCGCGAGCCAGGCGCAGTTCGATGAGCTGAGCAAGAAGGCCAAGGAAGGATGCCCGGTGTCCAAGGTGTTGAATGCAACCATCACCCTGGATGGCACGCTGGTTAACTGACACAGCAGATCCAATGTGGGAGCTGGCTTGTCGAATCGTCGATCCGACAAGTCAGCTCCCACACTTAGTTATGCGTTAAATCAGAACTCGTGTTTCACAAATGTGGTCCTATAGCCATTGCAGCCTTAGCCACACACTCGTGCGCAATGCATTCAGGGAGCTTCACACATGAAACGTTTTGCCTTGGCGATCTTCTGCGGTGTATTGGCCACATCGGCTGTGGCCGCTCCGAAAGATTGTGAAGAGCTCAGGAAAGAGATCGAGGTAAAGATCCAGGCCAAGGCTATTCCCTCCTACACTCTGGAAATCATTACCGCCGAAGAAGCCAAGAATCACGACAGGGCGATGCTTGTCGGTTCGTGCGAAAACGGCACCAAGCGTATCCTCTACCAGAAGAACAACGACTGATCAGATGCAGTTGACGCTACGTTCTTGCGCGAGCAACTGACGCGCCGAGTCATACAGCCGGATATTAGGTGTGAAGGCCAGCGAGCGCCCTTCCAGCACATAGCGCTGGCCAGCCTGGAAGTGGTCGTATTGCAGGGTCATGAAGCAGGTGCGATACATCATCGAGCTGAGTCCGCCCAGACCACCGCCTGCCGGCACTTCAAAATCGAAGCGCACCATTAATTCGTGACTGCCGGGCGGCATTTGGAAGTAACGCCCATCATTGAGGTTCTTACCGTCCAAACGCTGTGCCATCACCAGCCTGGATCCCGGCGTCGGCGTAGTGAAATCGACCCAGGCCTGTTGCGGGTCTGCCGGTGGCACAGGGGTTGTGGTGCAGGCACTGAGGAATAGGGCGGCGACGGGAAGCAAGAGCTGACGCATGGCAGGCACTCAACGGGATGAGAGAATTAAGCCTGGCGCCGACGGCCACAGACTCCCTATGAGTATAAACACGTCATGCCATGGAAAAATTCCGCGCAGGCGCGATAGTCTGGCGAGCAAATTTCCCAGGAGCGGTCGGGGCATGGTCAGGCGTTTTCTTCCAGGGCTGATGGTGGTGCTGCTCAGCGGCTGCTCGAGCTTGAGCTATTACAGCCAATTGGCGAGTGGCCAGTGGCAATTGCTGCGGGCCCGGGAGCCGGTGGCGCAGGTCATCGCCGACCCTTCCCGCCCACCGCTGCTGCGCGAGCACTTGGCGCAATCGCAAAAAGCGCGAACGTTCGCCAGTGAGCATCTGCACCTGCCTGACAACCAGAGTTACAGGCTGTACGCCGATATCGGCCGGCCTTATGTGGTCTGGAATGTCTTCGCCACGCAAGAATTTTCCCTTTCACCTGAAACCCATTGCTTCCCTATCGCCGGTTGCGTGGCCTATCGCGGTTACTACAACCAGGGCGCGGCGCGGGGCGAGGCGGCGTTGTTGAGGCAGCGTGGCATGGATGTGTCGATTGGCGGCGTCGAGGCTTACTCCACATTGGGTTGGTTTAATGACCCGATCATGAATTCGATGTTGAGCTGGGGGGATGAACGCCTGGCCACGCTGATTTTTCATGAGCTGGCGCACCAGCGCTTCTATGTGAAGGACGACACCGAGTTCAATGAATCATTTGCCAACTTCGTTGAGCAGGAAGGCACTCGCCAGTGGCGAGCCGTGCGAGGTTTGGCACCGCTCAGCAGTGCAATACTGCAGCAGCGCGACCAATTTATCCGCCTGATTCTCGATACCCGTAAACGCCTGGAAGCGCTCTACGCCAAGCCCTTGGCGGCCGCCATGATGCGCCAGGCCAAGGCCGCGCAGTTCGAGCGCTTGCGCAGTGATTACCGACAATTGCGCGATAGCCAGTGGGGCGGTGATAAGCGGTATGACGCCTGGATCAACCAGCCGATGAACAATGCGCGGCTGTTGCCGTTTGGTTTGTATGACAGGTGGGTACCGGCGTTTGCGGCGTTGTTTGCGCAGGAGGGTGGGGATTGGGTGAGGTTTTATGCGGCGGTGGAGAAGATGGGCGAGTTGTCGGTGGAGCAGCGTAGAGCGGCGTTGCAACAGTTGGAAGGTGTTGGGCTTTAGGGCCTCATCGCAGGCAAGCCAGCTCCCACATGGGTCCTGTGTACACCGGTCAAAATGTGCGAGCTGGCTTGCCTGCGAACGCTATCTCAAGAACGCAGCATAAACGCCTGATGCATCTGGGCCAATGTCTCAAAATGCCAAGTCGGCGCCTCGGCATTCAACTCCTCAAAGCTGCCAAACCCGTACCCCACCGCCGCCGAATCCAGCCCGTTGCTGCGCGCGCCGATCAGGTCATGCTTGCGATCACCAATCATCAAGGTGGTGGCCCGGTCCAGGCCTTCCTCACTGATCAGGTGGGCGATCAACTCGACTTTATTGGTGCGCGTGCCGTCCAGCTCGCTGCCGTAGATCACGTTAAAATGCCTGGCAAAATCGAAGTGCCGGGCGATCTCGCGGGCAAACACCCAAGGCTTGGACGTCGCCACATACAGTTGGCGGCCCTGGCTATTCAGGTCATCCAATAGCGGCATCACGCCGTCGAACACGCGGTTCTCATACAAACCGGTCACTTTGAAACGCTCGCGATAGAAATTCACCGCCTCCCAGGCCTTGGCTTCATCGAAGTCGTAGAACTGCATAAAGGCTTGCAGCAACGGCGGGCCGATAAAATGCTCCAGCTTTGTCAGGTCCGGCTCGTCGATACCCAGCTTGCCGAGGGCGTACTGGATCGAACGGGTGATGCCCTCGCGCGGGTCGGTGAGGGTGCCGTCCAAGTCGAACAGGACGGTTTGGTAGGGCAGGCTCATCGGTCGAATCCTTCAGCCAGGTGCAGGTCTTTGAGCTTCACGTAGTTCGCGGCGCTGTAGGTGAAAAAGGCGCGCTCCTTGTCAGTCAATGCGCGGACTTTTTTAACCGGGCTGCCAACATACAAAAAACCGCTTTCGAGCTTCTTGCCCGGTGGCACCAGGCTACCGGCGCCGATGATCACGTCATCTTCCACCACCGCGCCGTCCATCACGATGCTGCCCATGCCGATCAGGATGCGGTTGCCCACGGTGCAGCCGTGCAACATGACTTTGTGGGCGATGGTTACATCGTCGCCGATCAACAGCGGGAAGCCGTCCGGGTTGAACGGCCCGGCGTGAGTAATGTGCAATACGCAGCCATCCTGCACGCTGGTGCGTGCACCGATGCGGATGCGGTGCATGTCGCCACGAATCACGGTCAGCGGCCAAACCGAGCTGTCGGCGCCGATTTCGACATCGCCGATCACCACCGCCGAAACATCGACAAAAGCCCCGGCGCACAGGGTTGGCGTGTGGTTCTGATAGGTGCGAAGGGTCACGATAGCCTCTCTCTCTTCTGCTGATAGCTGCGGTGGGTGTTGATTGTAATTAAGATGGCCCCATCTTTGTCTTATCAGTTTCTTCAGCCAAGGTGCCAACCGTGAGCGCGAACAACCCTCTTCTGCAGTCCTACGACCTGCCGCCGTTCTCGGCGATCCGTGCCGAGCACGTCCAGCCGGCCATCGAACAGATCCTTGCCGATAACCGCGTTGCCATCGAAGGCATCCTGCAAAGCCAGGGGGAAAATCCGACATGGGCCGGCCTGGTCCTGGCGATGGATGAACTGAATGACCGCCTGGGTGCCGCCTGGAGCCCGGTCAGCCACCTCAACGCCGTGTGCAACAGCGCTGAACTGCGCGAAGCCTACGAAGGCTGCCTGCCCGCGTTGAGCGCCTATTCCACAGAGATGGGCCAGAACCGCGCGCTGTTCCAGGCTTTTGAAGCCCTCGCCAATAGCCCGGAAGCCGCCGGTTTCGACGTGGCGCAAAAAACCATCCTGGAACACGCCCTGCGTGATTTCCGCCTGTCGGGCATCGATTTGCCGCCGGAACAGCAAAAGCGCTACGCGCAAGTGCAAAGCAAACTGTCCGAGTTGGGCAGCAAGTTCTCCAACCAGTTGCTGGATGCTACCCAGGCGTGGACCAAGCACGTTGCCGAGGAAGCCACCCTCGCCGGCCTGAGCGACTCGGCCAAGGCGCAAATGGCTGCCGCTGCCCAGGCCAAGGGCCTCGACGGTTGGTTGATCACCCTGGAATTCCCCAGCTACTACGCGGTAATGACGTACGCCCAGGATCGCGCGCTGCGAGAAGAAGTCTACGCGGCTTACTGCACCCGCGCGTCGGACCAAGGCCCGAATGCCGGTCAGAACGATAACGGCCCGGTGATGGAACAGATCCTCGACTTGCGTCAGGAACTGGCTCAACTGCTGGGCTACGCGTCCTTCTCCGAACTGAGCCTGGCCACCAAAATGGCCGAGTCCAGCGACCAGGTGCTCAGCTTCCTGCGTGACCTGGCCAAGCGCAGCAAACCGTTTGCCGCCCAAGACCTGCAACAGCTCAAGGCTTACGCCGCTGAACAAGGCTGCGCCGACCTGCAAAGTTGGGACAGCGGCTTCTATGGCGAGAAACTGCGTGAGCAGCGCTATAGCGTGTCCCAGGAAGCCCTGCGCGCCTACTTCCCCATCGACAAAGTGCTCGGTGGTCTGTTCGCCATCGTCCAGCGCCTGTACGGCATCGAGATCGCCGAGCAAAAAGGCTTCGACACCTGGCACCCGGATGTCCGCCTGTTTGAAATCAAGGAAAGCGGCCAGCACGTCGGTCGCTTCTTCTTCGACCTGTACGCCCGCGCCAACAAGCGTGGCGGTGCCTGGATGGACGGCGCGCGCGACCGTCGCCGCACGGTTGATGGCGTGCTGCAAAGCCCGGTGGCCAACCTGGTGTGCAATTTCACCCCGGCCGACAGCGGCAAGCCTGCCCTGCTGACCCATGATGAAGTCACCACGCTGTTCCACGAATTCGGCCACGGCCTGCATCACTTGCTGACCCGCGTCGAGCATGCCGGTGTGTCCGGCATCAACGGCGTGGCCTGGGATGCGGTGGAATTGCCTAGCCAGTTCATGGAGAACTGGTGCTGGGAGCCGGAAGGCCTGGCGCTGATCTCTGGCCATTACGAAACCGGCGAGCCGCTGCCCCAAGACCTGCTGGAAAAAATGCTCGCGGCGAAGAACTTCCAGTCCGGCCTGATGATGGTGCGCCAGCTGGAATTCTCGCTGTTCGACTTCGAACTGCACGCCACCCACGGTGATGGCCGCAGCGTGGCGCAAGTACTGGAAGGCGTGCGCGATGAAGTCTCGGTGATGCGTCCGCCGGCCTACAACCGCTTCCCCAACAGTTTTGCGCACATCTTCGCTGGTGGTTATGCGGCGGGTTACTACAGCTACAAATGGGCTGAAGTGCTCTCGGCGGATGCCTTCTCCAAGTTTGAAGAAGACGGCGTACTCAATGCCGAAACCGGCCGTGCTTTCCGCGAGGCGATCCTGGCCCGTGGCGGTTCCCAGGCGCCGATGGTGCTGTTCGTCGACTTCCGCGGACGTGCGCCGTCGATTGACGCACTCTTGCGCCACAGCGGCCTGAGTGAGGACGCGGCAGCATGAGCGAAGGGCCTGTGATGACCAAAAAGCAATTCATCGCCGGGGCGGTCTGCCCGGCGTGCAGCGAGCCGGACAAGTTGAAAATGTGGACCGAGGACAACGTGCCGCATCGCGAGTGCGTGGCCTGCGGTTATACCGACACACTGAATGACCAGGGTCTGTCGGTGCCCAAGGAATTGGGTACGCGGGTCAACACCTCAGCGCTGAAAGCGCCGGCTGATCCTAACACTCAAGCCGTACAGTTTTTCCCCAACCCGAAGCTGAAAAAAGACTAGGCGTTATTCGCTGATCTAGCGTGGGCGCTGCTTGTTTGGGGAGCTGGCTTGCCTGCGATAGCATCACCTCGGCCTGATAGGACGATTGAGGTGTTTGCATCGCAGGCAAGCCAGCTCCCAAATAAGCAGCGCCCACTTTTTTTGCCCGCATTTACTCGACTTAGGTCACTGAATCGATTCCCCTCATCCTTAGCCTGCTATCCTTTGTAACTATTGATTGCCAAAAAAAAGCTCACTAGAAGCTGATAACCCGTGACCACATGATGAGGTGCCACCATGTCTGATCAAGATCAAGACAACCCCCGGCGTGACTTTCTGCGCAAATCCTTGACCTTGATCCCGGTGGTCACGGTTGCCAGCACTGGCCTCGGCGGCTCGATGCTGATGGCTACGCCAGAGCCAGCGCAGGCCGCGCCCGCCAAGCCTGCGGCCAGCGACAAAGCCTATGAGCCTACGTATTTCACCGCCGAGGAATGGTCGTTTATCAATGCCGCCGTCGAGCGCCTGATTCCCGCCGATGCCCAAGGCCCAGGTGCCCTGGAAGCGGGTGCACCGGAATACATCGACCGGCAGATGAACACGCCTTACGCCAGTGGTGCCCTGTGGTTCATGCAAGGCCCGTTCAACGCTGACGCACCGCCCGAGATGGGCTGGCAGAGCAAATTGGTACCCAAAGAAATCTATCGTCTGGGCATTGCCGCGACGGATGCATGGTCGAAGGCGTTCAACGGTAAAGCTTTTGCTGCGCAAGACAGCGCTACCCGAGACGATATGCTGCGCCGCCTCGAGGCTGGCGGTAGCGAAGTTGCTGCGCATTTCGAGACGGTGCCGCCGAAGATGTTCTTCAACCTGCTGTTGCAAAACACCAAGGAAGGCTTCTTCTGCGACCCGATCCACGGCGGCAACAAAGGCATGGTCGGTTGGACCATGATTGGCTTCCCCGGCGCTCGCGCCGACTTCATGGACTGGGTTGAACGCAACGAGCAATACCCCTTCCCGGCAGTTTCCATCCGCGGCGAGAGGGCATAAACGTGGCGACCATCATGAAAAAAGTAGATGCAGTGATCGTCGGCTTCGGCTGGACCGGCGCGATCATGGCCAAGGAGCTGACGGAAGCGGGTCTAAACGTGGTCGCGCTGGAACGCGGCCCGATGCAGGACACTTACCCTGACGGCAACTATCCGCAGGTCATCGACGAATTGACCTACAGCGTGCGTAAAAAACTCTTCCAGGACATTTCCAAAGAGACGGTGACCATTCGCCATAGCGTGAATGACGTGGCCCTGCCTAACCGTCAGTTAGGTGCGTTCTTGCCGGGCAATGGCGTCGGCGGTGCAGGCCTGCACTGGTCCGGCGTGCATTTTCGCGTCGACCCGATGGAGTTGCGCATCCGTAGCCATTACGAAGAGCGTTACGGCAAAAACTTTATCCCCAAGGACATGACAATCCAGGACTTCGGCGTGAGCTATGAAGAGCTGGAGCCGTTTTTCGACTACGCGGAAAAAGTCTTCGGCACCTCCGGCCAGGCCTGGACGGTGAAAGGTCAAGTCGTTGGTGAGGGCCGTGGCGGCAACCCATATGCACCGGACCGTTCCAATCCGTTCCCGTTGGAAGCACAGAAAATCACCGTTTCCGCACAGCTGTTTCAGAAAGCTGCTAGCGATGTGGGTTACAAACCCTACAACCTGCCGTCGGCCAATACCTCGGGGCCTTACACCAACCCCTATGGTGCGCAGATGGGCCCGTGCAATTTCTGCGGGTTTTGCAGTGGCTATGTTTGCTACATGTATTCCAAAGCCTCGCCGAACGTGAACATCCTGCCAGCGTTGCGCCAGGTGCCGAATTTCGAACTGCGGCCTAATTCTCACGTGCTCAAGGTCAACCTCGACAGCACCAAGAGCAAGGCCACCGGCGTGACTTATATCGACGCCCAGGGCCGGGAATGCGAGCAGCCGGCGGACTTGGTGATCCTCGGCGCGTTCCAGTTCCACAATGTGCGTTTGATGCTGCTGTCCGGTATCGGCAAGCCTTACGACCCGATTACCAATGAAGGTGTGGTGGGCAGGAACTTCGCCTACCAGAACATGGCGACCATCAAGGCGTTCTTCGACAAGGACACCCACACCAACAACTTCATCGGTGCGGGCGGCAATGGCGTGGCCATTGATGACTTCAATGCCGACAACTTCGACCATGGCCCTCACGGCTTTGTGGGCGGCTCGCCGATGTGGGTCAACCAGGCGGGAAGTCGGCCTATTGCAGGCACCTCGAATCCGCCGGGAACCCCGGCCTGGGGCAGCGCGTGGAAGCGCGCGACCGCCGATTACTACACCCACCAGGTGTCGATGGATGCCCATGGCGCCCATCAATCCTACCGGGGCAACTACCTGGATCTGGACCCGGTTTATCGTGATGCCTACGGCCAGCCGCTGCTGCGGATGACATTCGATTGGCAAGAAAACGACATCAAGATGAACCGCTTCATGGTAGAGAAAATGGGCAAAGTCGCCGAAGCGATGAACCCCAAGGCAATTGCCGTGCTGGGCAAAAAGGTCGGTGAGCACTTCAACACCGCGTCGTACCAGACCACCCACCTCAACGGCGGCGCGATCATGGGCACCGACCCGAAAACCAGTGCCTTGAATCGTTACCTGCAGTGCTGGGATGTACACAACGTGTTTGTGCCAGGCGCATCCGCTTTCCCACAAGGTTTGGGCTACAACCCTACCGGCCTGGTGGCGGCGCTGACCTATTGGTCGGCCCGGGCGATCCGCGAGCAGTACCTGAAAAACCCCGGCCCACTGGTTCAGGCATAAGGAGCGATGACCATGAAAGCACTTGTTATCGCGACGTTTGCCCTATTGAGCAGTTGCTCGATCAGCGCGGCTGAAACCGACCTGGTCAAGCAGGGCGAGTACCTGGCCCGCGCCGGTGACTGCGTGGCCTGCCACACCGCCAAGGGCGGTAAGCCCTTTGCCGGCGGCCTGCCGATGGAAACCCCCATCGGCGTGATCTATTCCACCAACATCACCCCGGACAAGACCGGCCTGGGCGACTACAGCTTTGAAGACTTCGACAAGGCCGTGCGCCATGGCGTCGCCAAGAGCGGTAGTACGCTTTACCCGGCGATGCCCTACCCGTCTTACGCACGTGTCAGCGAAAACGATATGCAGGCGTTGTATGCGTATTTCATGAAGGGTGTTGAACCGGTCGCCCAGGAGAACAAGGACAGCGATATTCCCTGGCCACTGAGCATGCGCTGGCCGTTGGCGGCATGGCGCTGGATGTTTGCGCCCGAGGTGGCAGACTACCAGGCACCGGCTAATGCTGATCCGGTGATCAGCCGGGGTGCTTATTTGGTGGAAGGCCTTGGCCACTGCGGCGCTTGCCATACGCCACGGGCTTTGACCATGCAGGAAAAAGCCCTGAGTGCCACTGATGGCAACGCGTTCCTGTCTGGCAGCGCGCCGTTGGAGGGCTGGATCGCCAAGAGCCTGCGCGGCGACCACAAGGACGGCCTCGGCAGTTGGAGCGAGGCGCAACTGGTGCAATTCCTCAAGACCGGCCGCAGTGATCGCAGTGCGGTGTTTGGTGGCATGAGCGATGTTGTGGTCCACAGCATGCAGTACATGTCGGAAAATGACCTGACGGCTATCGCCCGTTACCTTAAGAGCCTGCCGGCGGTGGACCCCAAGGACCAGCCGCATCAGTACGACAAGCAGGTGGCTGATGCCCTGTGGAAAGGTGATGACAGCAAGCCAGGTGCGTCGGTGTACATCGACAACTGTGCGGCCTGCCACCGTACTGACGGCCATGGCTACACGCGGGTGTTCCCGGCGCTGGCGGGCAACCCGGTGTTGCAGACGGCGGATGCCACGTCGCTGATCAACATCGTGTTGAACGGCGGCACGTTGCCGGCCACGCACGCGGCGCCGTCGACCTTCACCATGCCAGCATTTGCCTGGCGCCTGTCGGACCAGGAAGTGGCGGATGTGGTCAGTTTCATCCGCGGCAGTTGGGGCAATCAGGGCGCGCCGGTCAACGCCAGCGATGTGGCGGACCTGCGCGAGAAAGATCTGCGCACCACTTCAGGCGATGACTTGGGACAGGTGACGCAAAAGCACTGATCCTTCCCTGACCGCCAAACGGCACTGGTCAGAAACCTCGCGCCTCGATACTGTATATAAAAACAGTATAGAGGCGTTTTCATGTCTACTCCGCTGCCGCCCCGTGGCCGTGGCACGGCCACTAACCTGCATAACCGCTTTGCGCCCACCGTCAGCGTGGTCGAGGACGACGGCTGGTATCAGGAAGTGCCGCCGACCCAGGGCACCGAAGTGCGTATCGAAACGGCCAAGACCCTCATCACCCGCAACAACTCGCCGGACTTGCCGTTCGACCGTTCGATCAACCCGTACCGTGGCTGCGAGCATGGCTGCATTTACTGCTATGCGCGGCCCAGCCATGCTTATTGGGACATGTCGCCGGGGCTCGATTTCGAAACCAAATTGATTGCCAAGACCAACGCCGCCGATGTGCTGGAGCAGCAACTGTCGAAACCGGGGTATGTGTGCGCGCCGATCAACCTGGGTTCCAACACCGACCCGTACCAGCCGATCGAGCGCGAGTACACGATCACTCGGCAAACCCTTGAAGTGTTGCTGCGCTACCGGCATCCGGTGACCATCATCACTAAGGGCTCATTGATTCTGCGCGATCTGGATTTGCTCACTGAGTTGGCGCGTCAGCGGCTGGTGGCGGTGATGATCAGCCTCACCAGCCTGGACGACGAGCTCAAGCGCATCCTGGAGCCGCGCACGGCGGCGCCGAAGGCGCGGTTGCGAGCGATTCGGGTAATGCGCGAGGCGGGGATCCCGGTGGGCGTGCTGTGTTCGCCCATGATTCCGATGATCAATGACAGTGAGCTGGAAAGCCTGCTGACCGAAGCCCACGCCGCTGGCGCGCAGAGTGCGGCGTACATGATGCTGCGCCTGCCGTTGGAGGTGGCGCCGCTGTTCGAGGAGTGGCTGGCGGCGCATTACCCGCAGCGTGCGGCCCATGTGATGAGCTTGGTACGTCAGGTACGCGGCGGTGAGGTATACGACAGCCGCTTCGGCGTGCGCATGCGTGGTGAAGGGCCATTTGCCGATCTGCTGGCGCAGCGCTTCAGCAAGGCGATCAAGCGCTTGGGGCTCAACCAGCGGGAGGGCTTCAATCTGGATTGCACGGCGTTCTGTCCGCCAGGCAGGCAGATGGCTTTGTTGTAGACTGAAGAGGCGATTTGCGAAGTCCGTGTAGGAATAGTCGCTTTTTGACATCACTGAAACCCGCGGACTAGAGCGGTTCATTCAGTTTGAGTTAAGTTTCGGCGGTTAACGTGTTCTGCGAGTGACTGATGAGTCGGCGTCCCGCTTTGTGGCTTTTGCAACTGTTCCACACGCCCGGCGTCGAACTGACCTGAAAGCTCCCCTGTATTTAATCAAGAGGATGAATCATGAGTGACCAGGATAAACAGCCGTTGGCTGCGTCGGCTTCAGCCCCTCAGGTGGCGGAAACCGCCGATGCAGCGCTTAAGCATATTGTTGACGGCTTTTTGCATTTCCATCACGACGTCTTTCCCCAACAGGAAGAACTCTTCAAGAAACTCGCCACGGCCCAAAGCCCACGAGCGATGTTCATTACGTGCGCCGACTCGCGCATCGTGCCCGAGCTGATCACCCAAAGCTCTCCGGGCGACCTGTTCGTGACGCGTAACGTCGGTAACGTGGTTCCGCCTTACGGCCAGATGAATGGCGGCGTTTCTACTGCCATCGAGTACGCCGTACTCGCCCTGGGCGTGCAGCACATCATTGTCTGCGGGCACTCTGATTGCGGCGCCATGCGCGCGGTACTCAACCCCGATAGCCTGGAGAAGATGCCGACGGTCAGGGCCTGGCTGCGGCACGCCGAGGTCGCCAAGGCCATGGTCCATGACAACTGCGACTGCGCCAACGAAGGCGAGAGCATGAAGGTGCTGACCGAAGAAAACGTCATCGCCCAGCTGCAACATTTGCGCACCCACCCTTCGGTGGCTTCGCGCATGGCCAATGGTCATTTGTTTATCCATGGTTGGATCTACAACATCGAGACCAGCGAAATCCGCGCCTACGATGCGGATCAGTCGACCTTCCTGCCGTTGGGCGGCGAAGGGCCGATTCCTTCAGCGACGCCTAAAGCGCGCTTCTAAAACACTTCCCTGCCGGGTTTAGCGGTGGCTGCCATGGATGCAGCCAGGCTTTACCGCGCCCGGCCAATGCCTCGGGAGAGTCATCATGCGTGCTGCTCAATTGAAAGCTGTATTGCCACGGGAGCTGCTCGCTTCGGTGGTTGTGTTTCTGGTCGCCCTGCCCTTGTGCATGGGTATTGCTATCGCCTCCGGCATGCCGCCGGCCAAAGGCCTGATTACCGGGATCATCGGTGGCTTGGTGGTGGGTTGGTTGGCGGGTTCACCGTTGCAGGTCAGTGGCCCGGCGGCGGGTTTGGCGGTGTTGGTGTTCGAACTGGTACGCCAGCACGGCATGCTGATGCTTGGGCCAATCCTGTTGCTGGCAGGCTTTCTGCAACTGGTCGCCGGGCGTTTGCGTCTGGGCTGCTGGTTCCGTGTTACGGCGCCGGCGGTGGTGTACGGCATGCTGGCAGGGATTGGCGTGCTGATCGTGCTGTCGCAGATCCACGTGATGCTCGACGGCGCGCCCAAACCTTCGGGGCTGGATAACCTGGCAGGCTTCCCTGCGGCGTTGGCTGAAGCGATCCCGACCCTGGGCGGCGGCCTGGGCTGGCAGGCGGGGTTGCTCGGTTTATCGACAATGCTGGTGATGTACACCTGGGACAAATTACGCCCGCAACGCCTGCGCTTTGTGCCGGGCGCCTTGTTGGGCGTGGGCCTGACCACCGTTGTCAGTTTGGTGCTGGCGTTGCAGGTCAAACGTGTGGAGGTGCCGGAAAATCTCGCCGATGCCATCGACTGGCTGCGTCCCAGCGACTTGCTGAACCTCGCTGATCCGCAACTGTTGATCGCCGCGTTCGCCGTAGCGTTTATCGCGAGTGCCGAGACCCTGCTCTCCGCTGCGGCGGTCGACCGCATGCACAGCGGTCAGCGTTCTGATTTTGACAGGGAATTGTCCGCTCAAGGTGTAGGCAACATGCTCTGCGGCCTGGTCGGCGCCTTGCCGATGACTGGCGTGATCGTACGCAGCTCGGCCAATGTGCAGGCCGGTGCAACTACGCGCTTGTCGGCGATGTTCCATGGCCTCTGGCTGCTGGGGTTCGTACTGTTGTTGTCGAGTGTGCTGCAGAGCATTCCGGTGGCGAGCCTGGCGGGTGTGCTGGTGTATACCGGGATCAAGCTGGTGGACATCAAGGCGTTCAAGGCGCTGGGGCGCTATGGGCGGATGCCAATGTTTACCTATGCGGCCACGGCGTTGGCGATCATCTTTACCGACCTGCTGACCGGCGTGCTGGTGGGCTTTGGGTTGACGTTGGTCAAGCTGGCGTTCAAGGCGTCACGGCTTAAAGTCAGCCTGATCGACTTGCCCCAGGTCGGTGAGATGGAGCTGCGCCTGGCGGGGGCTGCGACCTTCCTGAAAGTGCCGGCATTGACCCAAGTGCTGGCGACAGTGCCCGCTGGGACGACCTTGCACGTACCGCTGAACAACCTGAATTATATTGACCATTCTTGCCTGGAGTTACTGGAAGAATGGGGGCGAGCCAATGCGGCGAAGGGTTCGACGCTGGTGATCGAGGCGCGTGGGTTGAAGCGCCGGTTGGAAGGGCGGGTGCGAATGACGACGGGGATAGGTTCGGCGCCATCTGTGAGCTGACGAAACCGGATCAAAATGTGTGCGGGCTTGCTCGCGAAGGCGTGTCAGTCACCGGAAGTGTTGACTGAACCATAGCATTCGCGAGCAAGCCCGCTCCCACATGGGTTTTGTATTAGATCTAAGATCTAGGCCGGCTGATCCAACGCCAACTCAACCCCCAACTGCCGCGACAGGCACGGCCAGCGCTTCCACGCGGCCTCGGTGTTCGGGCTCTTGAGCGTTTCGCGGTAAGCCTCCACCGACTCCAGCGCAAAGCTCTCTTCGTTCAGCATCTCATCCACTGCTTGATGCACCGCCTCATCCAGTTGATTAGCGAATGTTTCGCCAATCAGTTGGTGGGCAATCACGTTAGCCACAGTGGTATCCGCCGGAATCAACGGCTGACCGAAATGCTTGATATACAGATCGTTGACCTCTTCCACCAGGCGATGGGCCAGGTAAGCCTCATCCAGCAGGCCGTCGAGCCCCTCGTGGCCTGCCAGGATCGCAGGCGGCTGCAGGAAGAAATGCTCGGCGATCTTCAGCACCGGCTTGATCTGGCTTTCGATACCGGCCTCGCGGGCTACGTCGTTGGCAGCGTCGAGCAAATCCGGGACGAGGTCGATGTAGGCGGTGACAAAGCGGGTCATGACAACGTTGCGATCACCGTCAGCCAGGGCAATGGCCGAATGCAGGTGCGGCAATTGTTTTTCCAGTTGCTGGGCAAGCTGGCCCGTGCTGGTTTCGTGTTGGTGGGCACGGGAAATCTGCTCGCGCAATGCGGCGGTGTTCATGAAGGCTCCAGTGATGCAGGTGTAGGAAAAGGGAGAGGATAAGGTAGCTCGTTTGTACGAGCGCCTCAGACGCATTTGTCATAATTATTTCATGGTTATGCGCAGGCGTTATATCGAATCGCGATAGCGCACCGCATAAACGATTCCGCAGCCTGTTTCATTAAGCCCAAGTGCCTCATTTCAGCTCATTTACCCCTACACATTGCGGGGTTGCAGAGCCTGTCTATACTCGGATTTGTACGCGATTAGCTGATGACGCCAGACTGCATAAGCAGGCAAGGCTAAGCGGTTGTAAGCAGTATGGAAGCCGCTCCCTTCGACGCAGGTGCAAACCGGCGGGATAACAAGAACGATAAGGGGAACCCGCAATGATGCGACATCCACACGTTTGGATGGGCCTCCTGTTGTGGTCAGTATTCGGCCAGGCACATGCCGCCTGGACAACGAATATGGCGCCAGGGGCGACAGAAGTCAGTCACGCTGTGTTCGACCTGCACATGACCATTTTCTGGATATGTGTGGTGATCGGCATCATCGTGTTTGGCGCGATGTTCTGGTCGATGATCGTTCATCGCCGGTCCACGGGCCAGGTCGCGGCGAAGTTCCACGAGAGCACCACCGTGGAGATCCTCTGGACCGTAGTGCCCTTGCTGATCCTGATCGCGATGGCCATTCCTGCGACCAAGACCCTCATCAATATCTACGACAGCAGTGAATCGGATATCGATATCCAGGTCACCGGCTACCAGTGGAAGTGGCATTACAAATACCTGGGCCAGGACGTGGAGTTCTTCAGCAACCTGGCCACGCCCGCCGAACAGATCCGCAACCAGGCGACCAAGGGCGAACATTACCTGCTGGAAGTCGACCAGCCGCTGGTGTTACCGGTGGGGGCCAAGGTGCGCTTCCTGGTGACGGCCGCGGACGTGATCCACTCGTGGTGGGTGCCGGCCTTTGCGGTCAAGCGCGACGCCATTCCCGGCTTCGTCAACGAGGCCTGGACGCGTGTCGAGAAGCCCGGCATCTACCGTGGCCAGTGCGCCGAACTGTGCGGCAAGGACCACGGCTTCATGCCCATCGTGGTCGAGGTCAAGTCCAAGGCCGATTACGAAACCTGGCTCGGCGAGCGCAAGGCAGAGGCCGCCAAGCTCAAGGAGCTGACCTCCAAAGAGTGGACCCTGGAAGAACTCGTGGCGCGTGGCGATAAGGTCTACCACACCACCTGCGTGGCGTGTCACCAGGCTGAAGGCCAAGGCCTGCCGCCGATGTTCCCGGCGCTCAAAGGCTCGAAAATCGCCATCGGCCCGAAAGACGGCCACCTGAGCATCGTCTATCACGGCAAGCCCGGCACCGCGATGGCCGCGTTCGGCAAGCAGCTCTCTGAAGTGGATATCGCCGCCGTGGTGACCTACGAGCGCAACGCGTGGGGCAACAACAAAGGCGACGTGGTCACGCCTAAAGACGTGCTGGCCATCAAGCAGGCGGAAAGCCAATGAACTCTTTCATGGCGTTTACCTCGACCTGCCCTGCCCACTTGCTCTCAGGAGAACGGCCATGAGCGCTGTGATTGATGACCATGGTCACGCTGACCATGCCCACGGCCCCGCCAAGGGTTTGATGCGCTGGGTGCTGACCACCAACCATAAAGACATTGGCACACTGTACCTGTGGTTCGCCTTCACCATGTTTCTGCTCGGCGGTTCGTTCGCCATGGTGATCCGTGCCGAACTGTTCCAGCCCGGCTTGCAGATTGTGGAGCCGGCGTTTTTCAACCAGATGACCACCATGCACGGGCTGATCATGGTGTTCGGCGCGGTCATGCCGGCGTTTGTCGGCCTGGCCAATTGGATGATTCCGCTGATGATCGGCGCGCCCGACATGGCCCTGCCGCGCATGAACAACTTCAGCTTCTGGCTGCTGCCGGCGGCATTCCTGCTGCTGGTATCGACCCTGTTCGCCCCCGGTGGTGGGCCGAATTTCGGCTGGACCTTCTACGCGCCGCTCTCCACCACCTATGCACCGGAAAGCGTGACGTTCTTTATCTTCGCCATTCACCTGATGGGCATCAGTTCGATCATGGGCGCCATCAACGTGGTCGCCACCATCCTCAATCTGCGCGCTCCAGGCATGACGTTGATGAAAATGCCGCTGTTCGTCTGGACCTGGCTGATCACCGCGTTCCTGTTGATCGCGGTAATGCCGGTGCTGGCAGGCTGCGTGACCATGATGCTGATGGATATCCACTTCGGCACCAGCTTCTTCAGTGCGGCCGGTGGCGGTGATCCAGTGCTGTTCCAGCATGTGTTCTGGTTCTTCGGCCATCCCGAGGTGTACATCATGATCCTGCCGGCGTTTGGTGCCGTGAGCTCGATCATCCCGACCTTTTCTCGCAAGCCACTGTTTGGCTACACCTCGATGGTCTACGCCACGGCGAGCATCGCATTCCTGTCGTTCATCGTATGGGCGCACCACATGTTCGTGGTCGGTATTCCGTTGGTGGGCGAGCTGTTCTTCATGTATGCCACGCTGCTGATCGCCGTGCCGACCGGGGTGAAGGTGTTCAACTGGGTCAGCACCATGTGGCAAGGCTCTCTGACGTTTGAGACGCCCATGCTGTTTGCGGTGGCCTTCGTAATCTTGTTCACCATCGGCGGGTTTTCCGGGCTGATGCTGGCGATTGCCCCGGCCGACTTCCAGTACCACGACACCTACTTCGTGGTGGCGCACTTCCATTACGTACTGGTGCCCGGCGCGATCTTCGGCATTTTTGCCTCGGCCTACTACTGGCTGCCGAAATGGACCGGCCACATGTACGACGAAACCCTGGGCAAGCTGCACTTCTGGCTGTCCTTCGTGGGCATGAACCTGGCGTTCTTCCCGATGCACTTCGTCGGGCTGGCGGGCATGCCGCGGCGGGTGCCGGACTACAACCTGCAGTTCGCCGACTTCAACATGGTCTCGTCGATTGGTGCCTTCATGTTCGGCGCCACGCAGATCTTCTTCCTGTTCATTGTGATCAAGTGCATCCGTGGCGGTACACCCGCACCGGCCAAGCCTTGGGATGGCGCCGAAGGCCTGGAGTGGAGCATCCCTTCGCCCGCGCCGTACCACACGTTCACTACGCCGCCGGAGGTCAAATGAACCTGACGCCGCAAATCCCCTGTGGGAGCGGGCTTTCTCGCGAAGACCGTGTGTCAGTCAGCCTCATCATTGGCTGTGAAACCGCATTCGCGAGCAAGCCCGCTCCCACATTGATCGCGTTCGTCTCAGGTGAGCATCATGGCTGACTCCGCTGCGCTCAAACGCCTGGTCACCCGCCTGCTGATCCTGGTGGTGGCGATGTTCGCCTTTGGCTTTGCGCTGGTGCCGATCTATGACGTGATGTGCAAGGCGTTCGGCATTAACGGCAAGACGGCCGGACAGTACGAGGGCTCGCAGGTGGTGGACGCCTCACGCCAGGTGCGGGTGCAGTTCTTGTCCACCAATGCCATCGACATGGTTTGGGATTTTTATGCCAAGGCTGACGAAGTGGTGGTCAACCCGGGCGCGGTGACCGAGATGCTGTTCGTGGCCTACAACCCTACCGACAAACCGATGACTGCCCAAGCCGTGCCGAGTATTTCGCCGGCTGAAGCGGCGATGTACTTCCACAAGACCGAGTGCTTTTGCTTCACCCAGCAAGTGCTGCAGCCAGGCCAGCGCATTGAGATGCCGGTGCGCTTCATTGTCGACCGCGACATGCCCAAGGATGTGAAGCATCTGACCCTGGCGTACACGCTGTTTGACATCACTGCGCGCCAACCGCCCGTGGCTGTCCATACCGGCGGCTAGCTACTGTTTGCCCGCTCAATCAGGAGAGCGAATACATGTCGACTCATGATACGTACTACGTACCAGCGCAAAGCAAATGGCCGATAATTGCCACCTTTGGCCTGTTGATCACTGTGTATGGCTTGGGTGTGTGGTTTAACGACTTGAAGGCGGCGCGCCCGGAATCCTACGGCCCGTGGATCTTTTTCGTCGGTGGCCTACTGTTGGCCTACATGATGTTTGGCTGGTTCGGCGCGGTGATCAAGGAAAGCCGCGCCGGTTTGTACAGTTCGCAGATGGACCGCTCGTTCCGATGGGGCATGAGCTGGTTCATCTTTTCCGAAGTGATGTTTTTTATCGCGTTCTTCGGTGCGCTGTTTTACGTGCGGCACATGTCCGGCCCGTGGCTGGGCGGGGAAGGCCACAAGGGCATCGCGCATATGCTGTGGCCGAACTTCGAATTTGCCTGGCCTTTGCTCAACAACCCAGACCCGAAAATGTATCCGGCGCCGGAAGGCACCATCAGTCCTTGGGGCCTGCCACTGGTCAATACCATTCTGCTCGTGAGTTCCAGCGTGACCATCACCATCGCCCACCATGCCTTGCGCAAAGGCCATCGCGGCGCGCTGAAGATTTGGCTGGCGATCACCGTGCTGCTGGGCCTTGCATTTCTTGGGTTCCAGGCCGAGGAATATATCCACGCTTATAAAGAGTTGGGGCTCACGCTCGGTTCGGGCGTGTACGGCGCGACCTTCTTCATGCTCACCGGCTTTCATGGTGCGCACGTCACCATCGGCACCATCATTCTGTTCGTGATGCTGATGCGCATCCTGAAGGGGCATTTCAATGCCGAGCACCAGTTCGGCTTCGAAGCGGCGAGTTGGTATTGGCACTTTGTGGACGTGGTGTGGATCGGGCTGTTTTTCTTCGTCTATGTGCTGTGAGGCGCCTTACCACGGCGCATGAGAAACCAGCTGGCCGCTAAAAAAGCCCCAGGCGATCAGCGCCACGGTGATCACGGCCAGTACCACGCGCACGGTCAGGGCAGTGACGAGGCGGTTGGAGTTGCCCTCGTCCTTGACCAGATAGAACAAGCCACTGAACAGGCTCACGACAGTCGCGATCAGCATCAGGGCAATAGCGGCTTTGAGCATGGTCTGGCTCCAATTGGATGGGCGGGCAATGAAAACAAGTATAGCCAGCGCCATAAAAAGCTTTCGCCCCGGGATTGCGCCGACGCTGGTGGTGTTGGTGCTGCTGCGGTTGATGGTGGGCCTGGGGTTCTGGCAATTGTCCCGAGGCCATGAAAAACAGCTGATGGTGGACAGTTATGCCGAGCGGCGCGCGGCTGATCCGATCAGCAGTGCACAGCTTAACGAACTGGCTGACCCGGCTTTTCGTCGTGTGCGCCTGCGCGGGCAATTCGACGCCGAACACAGTGTGTTTCTCGATAACCGCCTGCGTGACGGCAAGGCCGGCGTAGAGCTGCTGCAACCCTTCCACGACCAGGCCAGCGGCCTGTGGCTCTTGCTCAATCGCGGCTGGCTGCCTTGGCCGGATCGGCGCACGCCGCCCGTCTTTGCCACCCCTGAGCAGCCCTTGAACCTGGATGCCTGGGTTTACGTCGCCCCCGGCGAAACCTTCCAACTGCATGCTGACCCGACGAGCGCGCAATGGCCGCGCTTGCTGACCGCCCTGCATCCGGCCGCGCTGTGGGCTGAACTGGGGCGCAGTGGTTTCGCCTACGAGCTACGGGCCGAAGCAGGCCCCGGCACCTACGAAACCACCTGGCCCATCGTGGCCATGGGGCCCGAAAAACACCTGGCTTATGCCGTGCAGTGGTTCGCCATGTCGCTGGCCCTGCTGGCGCTTTACCTCTACCTCGGATGGCACAACAAAAAGGAGAAGCCCCATGGGAGCGGCCATGAATCCACTCAACATGTCTGACGTGCCTGATCGGCGCAAAGGCCGTTGGCAGCTGTTGCTGATCCTGATGATGGTAATCGGCCCGATGGCGCTGGCGACCTTCATGTACAAATTGCAGTTCTGGGTGCCGGAAAGCCGCAGCTACCATGGCGAGATAATCGGCAACGGCCAGACCCGCGCCGATATTGGCGTGCAAGCTGATGAACAGCGTTGGCAACTGCTGGTCACCGCGCCCGCTGCCTGTGCCGCAGATTGCCAGCAACTGGTGTACCTCGCGCGCCAGTTGCAGATCGGCCTCGGCCGCGACGCCTCCCGTGCCAGCCACGCCTTGGCCAGTGCGCAGCCGGTCACCACCGACTACGAGGCCAAGCTCAAGGCGCAATATCCGCAACTGCAGCGTTACCCGCTGGACCTGGCGACCTTCACCAAGGACGCCGGCGCGCCGGGCGATGCACAGCTGTGGATCGTCGATCCCCACGGCAACCTGGTGCTGCGCTATGACGCCAAGGTCAAGGGCAAGGACGTGCTCAACGACCTGCGCCATCTGCTGAAACTGTCGAATATCGGATAAGGGCATCGTCATGGCCAAACCTGGATTTCGCCTCGCGTTGTTTGCCACCTTGCTGGCGCTGATCGTCGTGCTGCTGGGCGCTTATACCCGCCTGACCCATGCTGGACTGGGGTGCCCGGACTGGCCCGGCTGTTACGGTTTTATCAGCGTGCCGCAAAGCGAGACTCAGCTGGCCCATGCCGAACTGCATTTCCCCGATACACCGGTTGAGGCGGACAAGGGCTGGAGCGAGATGATTCACCGCTACTTCGCAGGCACTTTGGGCCTACTGATCTTGCTGCTCGCGGCGCGCTCGTGGAGCCATCGGCGTGATCCCGGTCAGCCGGTGAAATTGCCGCTGTTTCTATTGGCGGTAGTGTTTGCACAGGCGGCGTTTGGCATGTGGACGGTCACGTTGAAGCTGTGGCCGCAGGTGGTGACGGGGCATTTGCTCGGGGGCTTTGCGACCTTGAGCCTGCTGTTTCTGCTGACCCTGCGATTGTCGGGCGTGCTGCCTGCGTTGATTGTCCCCAAGCGCCTGCAATATTGGGCGACGGCAGGCTTGGTGCTGGTGATCGGGCAGATTGCGCTGGGCGGCTGGGTCAGCTCCAACTACGCGGCCGTGGCCTGTGTTGATCTGCCAACGTGCCATGGCGAATGGTGGCCGGCGGCGGATTTTGCCAATGGCTTTCATCTTACCCAGCATATTGGCCCTAATTACCTTGGCGGGCAGTTGGACAGCGAAGCGCGCACGGCTATTCACTTGACCCACCGCATCGGCGCCGTGATCGTCAGCCTGGTATTGCTTGGCCTGGCCTGGCAACTGCGCGCGGTCGGCATGACGCGGCTAGCGGGTTTGTTGCTGATCGCCCTGGCTGCACAAATCTGCCTGGGCCTGAGCAATGTGGCGTTCGGGCTGCCGCTGGCAATAGCTGTAGGCCATAACGCAGGAGGCGCCGTGTTGTTGCTGAGCCTGGTGCTGGTCAATTACCACGCCCGCACCAGCCTGGTCCGGGTGCGTAATCAACGGCCGTTCGGCTGGCGTTTTATCCCGCGCAAACACGTATCGGGCCTCATCACCCTTAAAGGAGAGATGCCATGGCGACCTTGAGCGGCGCGCGTCACGGCCAGGCGATCTGGCGTGACTACCTGGAGCTGACCAAGCCGAAAGTGGTGGTGCTGATGCTTATCACCTCGCTGGTGGGGATGTTTCTCGCAACGCGCGCGGGTGTGCCGTGGACAGTGCTGGTGTTCGGCAACCTGGGCATTGCCCTGTGTGCCGGTGGCGCGGCGGTGGTGAACCACGTGGTGGACCGGCGGATTGATGCGGTGATGGCGCGCACCCATAAGCGGCCGCTGGCGCAGGGGCGTGTGTCGCCGTTGGCTGCTTTGGCCTTTGCATTGTTCCTGGCTGTTGCGGGATTGGCGCTATTGCTGGCCTTTACCAACCCATTGGCGGCATGGCTGACCTTGGCTTCGCTGCTGGGGTACGCAGTGATTTACACCGGTTTCCTGAAGCGTGCGACGCCTCAAAATATCGTCATCGGCGGCCTCGCCGGTGCTGCGCCGCCATTATTGGGCTGGGTCGCTGTCACCGGCCATGTCAGTGCCGAACCGCTGCTGCTGGTGCTGATCATCTTCGCCTGGACCCCGCCGCACTTCTGGGCGCTGGCCATCCACCGCAAGGAGGAATACGCCAAGGCCGATATCCCCATGCTGCCGGTCACCCATGGCGAGCACTACACCAAGGTGCACATCCTGCTCTATACCTTCGCCCTGCTGGCGGTGAGCCTGATGCCCTATGTGATCCATATGAGCGGCGTGTTGTACCTTGCGTGCGCGCTGATATTGGGCGGGCGCTTTCTGCAATGGGCCTGGGTGTTGTACCGTGGCGCTCGGCCGCACGCGGCGATCAACACGTTCAAGTACTCTATCTGGTACTTGCTGCTGCTGTTCATCGCCCTGCTCGTAGACCACTACCTACTGTTGAACCTATGACTCGAACTCAAAAAACTGTCTTCATCCTGGTGGCCCTGGTGGCATTGATCATGGGCCTGACCGTCAACAAAGTGCTCTCGGGCAAAGGCCAGGGCGACCCCACCGCTTTGATCGACGCCGGTATCATCCTGCTGCCGCAAAGCCGCCAGCTACCGCCGGTGACCATGACCAATCAGGAAGGCCAACCGGTGCAGGTTAATGAGTTGAAGGGCAAGTGGAGCCTGCTGTTCTTCGGCTACACCTTTTGCCCGGACATCTGTCCGACGACCCTCGCCCAGCTGCGCCAGATCAAAAGCGAACTGCCCAAGGACGTTGTGGATAAGTTGCAGGTGATCCTGGTCAGCGTCGACCCGCACCGCGACACGCCGACTCAGCTCAAGCAGTACCTGGGCTACTTCGACCCGCAGTTCCAGGGCCTGACCGGCGCGAATGTGGAGGATGTGCAGAAGGTTTCAAATGCGGTGAGCATTCCGTTCATTCCGGCGGATACCAGCAAGCCGAACTACACCGTCGACCACAGCGGCAACCTGGCGCTGATCGGACCGGATGGGACGCAGCGTGGGTTTATCCGGGCGCCGTTGAACAATCAGAAGCTGGTGGTGCAACTGCCGGTGTTGCTACAGCGCAAATAGGCCGGACGCCAACCCAGCCAACACCATAAAACAAATGTGGGAGTGGGCTTGCTCGCGAATGCGGGGTATCAGTCGACGAAGATGTTGACTGGTCCACCGCATTCGCGAGCAAGCCCGCTCCCACATTTTTTGATCTCCAGTGTTTGGGAGATCGAGTCAGGTCAGAACGCCGGCTTGATCGCGCCTTTGTACTTCTCTTCGATGAATTTCTTCACTTCAGGCGTGTGCAGGGCTGCGACCAGCTTCTTCACGGCGTCCGAGTCTTTGTTGTCTTCGCGGGTGACCAGGATGTTCACGTAAGGCGAGTCGCTGCCTTCGATGACCAGCGCGTCCTTGGACGGGTCCAGCTTGGCTTCCAGCGCGTAGTTCGTGTTGATCAGCGCCAGGTCAACCTGGGTCAGCACGCGCGGCAGGGTGGCGGCTTCGAGTTCGCGAAACTTCAGGTTTTTCGGGTTGGCGGTGATGTCTTTGATGGTCGACAGGATGTCTGTCGGATCCTTCAGGGTGATCAGGTTGTGCTTGGCCAGCAGCAACAGCGCACGGCCGCCGTTGGTGGCGTCGTTCGGGATCACCACGTTGGCACCATCAGGCAACTCGTCCAGTTTTTTGTATTTGCTGGAGTAAGCGCCCAGGGGTTCCAGGTGTACACCGGCTACGCTCACCAGGTGAGTGCCCTTGGTTTTGTTGAACTCATCCAGGTACGGCTGATGCTGGAAGAAGTTGGCGTCCAGGCGCTTTTCAGCCACCTGTACGTTCGGCTGCACGTAGTCGGTGAAGACTTTGACCTGCAGGTCCACGCCTTCTTTAGCCAGGGCAGGTTTCACGAATTCCAGGATTTCCGCGTGCGGGACCGGCGAAGCGGCGACCGTAATGGTCTCGGCGTGGGCGGAAAACGCGGCAACGGCGGCGAAAGCAACCAGTAGTTTTTTCATCCAGCAAGCTCCTTGTTCGGGCATAGCCGGCGGGGGCCGGCAATGGCCGTTATTTTCGAGAATAGTGCGTCACCAGCTTATCGCCGATGGTCTGCAGAATTTGTACCAGCACAATCAACATCACCACGGTGACGACCATGACGTCGTCCTGAAAACGCTGGTATCCATAACGAATGGCCAGGTCACCCAAGCCTCCGGCGCCCACTACACCGGCCATCGCGGTGTAGCCTACCAGTGCGATCGCAGTGACTGTGATTGCAGCAATGATACCGGGCTTAGCCTCCGGCAAAAGCGCCTTGATGATGATCTGCCGGGTGGTGGCGCCCATTGCTTGAGTCGCCTCGATGATGCCGCGGTCCACTTCGCGTAGGGCGGTTTCCACCAGCCGTGCGAAGAACGTCGAAGCTCCTACCACCAGCGGTGGAATGGCCCCGGCCACGCCAAGCGATGTGCCTGTGATAAAGATCGTCGTAGGGATCATCACAATCAGCAGAATGATAAATGGCAGAGAGCGTATGGCGTTGACCACGAATGCCAGTACTGCGTAGGTGTTCTTCTGCTCCAGCAACTGTCGAGGGCTGAAGAGAAACAGCAGAACGCCCAGCGGCAGGCCCACCAGCACGGTGAACAGCAGCGAGGTACTGAGCATCAGCATGGTGTCGCCGGTGGCAACCCAGATGTCAGCCCAGTCAACTTTGTCGAAGTAATGCAGTAAAACGTCCATTAGCGCAGGACCTCCATGTGCACATCGGCTGCGGTGAAGCGGGCGAAGGCCGCTTCCATGTCACCGCCGGTAATGGCCAGGGTCAATTGCCCGTAGGGAATGTCTTTGATGCGGTCGATACGCCCGGCAAGGATGCTGTAGTCCACACCCGTTTCGCGGGCGACGGTACCCAGCAACGGCGCGTAGGTCGATTCACCCTGGAACGTCAGGCGCACGATGCGGCCTGGGACGTGGGCGAAATCATCGCGCTGTTCACCTTCGTCGACCTGCTCGGATTCTTGTACGAAGCGCTTGGTGGTCGGGTGCTTGGGGTGCAGGAACACATCGGAGACCGAGCCTTGCTCGACGATCACGCCGGCGTCCATTACCGCCACCTGGTCGCAGACGCGGCGGATCACGTCCATTTCATGGGTGATCAGCACGATGGTCAGCTTCAACTCGCGGTTGATCTCGGCCAGCAGTTGCAACACCGAAGCGGTGGTTTGCGGGTCGAGGGCGCTGGTGGCTTCGTCGCACAGCAGGATCTTTGGCTTGGTCGCCAAGGCACGAGCGATGCCGACGCGTTGCTTCTGGCCGCCGGACAACTGCGCCGGGTACTTCTTGGCGTGGTCTGACAGGCCGACACGGGCGAGCAATTCGGCGACGCGCTGGTCGATTTCCTTGCGCGACAATTCGCCGGCCAGGGTCAGAGGCAGCGCCACGTTGTCGGCAACGGTCTTGGACGCGAGCAGGTTGAAGTGCTGGAAGATCATCCCGACCTGCTGGCGGAAACGGCGCAGGCCGTTGGCGTCCAGGGCGGTGACTTCTTCGCCATCAACCGTGATCTGGCCGCCACTCGGTTCTTCCAGGCGGTTGATCAGGCGCAGCAGTGTGCTTTTGCCTGCACCGGAGTGGCCAATCAGGCCGAACACCTGGCCGTTTTCGACACTCAGGCTGGTGGCATGCAGTGCGGGAATATCCTTACCGGCGACGCGGTAGGTTTTATGGACGTTATGAAACTCGATCACGTAGCGAACCTTGTGGGGCGCATGGAAAAGGGATCAGCGGTTAGCCGGGCGCGCATTTTAGCCTGTCCGTATAGCGTTTCTTAGCATTTATTTCGCATTCAACCAGCGATTTGGCAATAACGCGATCAAAGGTCATAAAAAAGGAACGGCCCAAAACCTCATCAGTCACTACTTAAGCAACGCGATATCCCAGGTGCCGTGCCTGGGGTTTTTGCTCAAACGAGCCGGGGATCGCTCTGGCCACTTTGAATAAGGAGTTTTGTCTGATGAGTACCAAGAAGCCAGCCACCCCGTCGAAGAGTGAGCTCGCGGGCACCGATACCCTGGACCGTGGCAACACCAACGCCAAGCTGCAGGCCTTGGAGGAATTCCGTTCCGATGCGACCGGCCAGGCCCTGCGTACCAACCAAGGCGTCAAGATTTCCGATAACCAGAACACGTTGAAAGTCGGCTCCCGTGGCCCGTCGCTGCTGGAAGACTTCATCATGCGTGAAAAAATCACGCACTTTGACCATGAGCGCATCCCGGAGCGCATCGTGCATGCCCGTGGCACTGGCGCTCATGGCTATTTCCAGACGTATGAGAACCATTCGGCGCTGACCAAGGCCGGGTTCCTGCGTGACCCAGGCCACAAGACGCCGGTATTTACCCGGTTTTCGACTGTGCAGGGGCCGCGCGGCTCTGGCGATACGGTGCGAGATGTACGGGGTTTTGCCGTGAAGTTCTTCACCGAAGAAGGCAACTTCGACCTGGTGGGCAACAACATGCCGGTGTTTTTCATTCAGGACGCGATCAAGTTCCCTGACTTTGTGCACGCCGTTAAGCCAGAGCCTCACAACGAGATTCCTACAGGCGGCTCGGCTCACGATACGTTCTGGGACTTCGTCTCGTTGCAGCCTGAATCTGCCCACATGGTGATCTGGGCAATGTCTGACCGCGCCATTCCAAAAAGCCTGCGCAGCATGCAGGGTTTTGGTGTGCACACCTTCCGCTTGGTGAATGCTGAGGGTAAATCCAACTTCGTCAAATTCCACTGGCGTCCTACCGCGGGTACTTGCTCGCTGGTGTGGGATGAAGCGCAAAAGCTCGCCGGTAAAGACACCGACTACCACCGCCGCGATCTCTGGGAAGCCATTGAGATGGGCGATTACCCTGAGTGGGAATTGGGCGTGCAGGTGATTCCTGAGGATAAGGAGCATGCGTTTGACTTCGACATTCTCGACCCGACCAAGCTGATTCCTGAGGAGCTGGTGCCGATCACCCCGCTGGGCAAAATGGTGCTGAACCGTAATCCGGACAACTTCTTCGCTGAAGTCGAGCAGGTCGCGTTCTGCCCCGGGCATATCGTGCCGGGTATCGACTTCTCTAATGATCCATTGCTGCAAGGTCGGCTGTTTTCGTACACCGATACACAGATCAGCCGACTGGGTGGCCCGAACTTTCACCAGTTGCCGATCAACCAGCCGGTCGTGCCGTTCCATAACAACCAGCGCGATGCCATGCACCGCACCACCATTGATAAAGGTCGTGCGGCTTACGAGCCAAACTCGATCGATGGCGGCTGGCCGAAAGAAACCCCGCCAGCGGCGCAGGATGGCGGCTTCGAGACGTACCCAGAGCGCATCGACGCCCACAAGATCCGTGAGCGCAGCGAGTCGTTCGGCGATCACTTCTCTCAGGCCCGCCTGTTCTTCCGCAGCATGAGCAAGCACGAGCAGGAGCACATCATTGCGGCCTACAGCTTTGAGCTGGGTAAGGTTGAGCGTGAGTTTATTCGTGCGCGCCAGGTCAATGAGATCCTGGCCAACATCGACTTGGAACTGGCCAAGCGCGTGGCGCATAACCTGGGGCTGCCAGCACCGACCAAAGGTACTGTGCCTGAGCGCCAAACCAAGCCGGAACGTTCGCCAGCGTTGAGCCAGGCGAACTTGCTGCCGGGTGATATCAAAACCCGCAAGGTGGCGATCCTGGCGGCGAATGGTGTGGACGGCGTGGCGATTGACGCGTTGAAGAAGGCACTCGCAGCGCAAGGCGCACATGCCAAGCTGCTGGGGCCGACGTCAGCGCCGGTGAAGACGGCTGATGGCAAGAGCCTGCCAGTCGACGCGTCGATGGAGGGTATGCCGTCCATTGCGTTTGATGCGGTGTTTATCCCGGGTGGGAAAGAGTCGGTGAAGGCGCTGAGCGGCGACGGCGTGGCACTGCATTACGTGTTGGAGGCGTACAAGCACCTGAAGGCGATTGCGGTGGCCAGTGACGTGAAGCCTTTGCTGGATCTGCTGAAGCTGGAGGCGGATGCGGGGTTGATCGTGGGGTCGGATGCCAAAGCGTTCAAGGCATTCTTTGCTGCGATTGGCCAGCATCGGGTTTGGGATCGTGAGGTGAAGGCGAAGGCGATTCCGGCTTAAGTCATCTGTTGTTTGTTAGATCGCTATCGCGGGCAAGCCCGCTCCCCCACTTGAAGTGTTCACCGTTCAAATGTGGGAGCGGGCTTGCCCGCGATGCGTTTAGTCCGCTTTGCGCGGAATCAACACAACTTGCGCCGGAATGTGCTTCAGAATCTGCCGGTGAATCTTCAGGTCATACCCCGAATCAATACGCTTCACCCGTTTGGTCAGTAACGTGGCCAGCCACGGGTAATCCTCGGTGCGCGGCGCCTGGATGCTCACGTCGCACTGGTAATTCACGACGTCGGTGGCGATTGCATCCAGCTGATGGCGCAGTGCTTCGATGTCGGTGAGGTTCAGTGCCACGGTGGTGCTTGGCGCTGCCGGGTCGATGACCTTGGCGGCGGGCTGAGTTTCAGCGGCTTTCAGGGCGGCTTCGGCTTTATCCAGCTCGGCTTTGCGGGCGTGGCTGATGGCGCTGTTAACGCCGCCAGTGAGTGCCGGTGCCTTTGGCATCAGCGCACGCGCTCGGCTTAGCGCAGTGGCAGCTGCGTTGACGTCACCTTTTTGCAACACTATCTGGCTGCGCTGCAGGTAGGCCTCGGCCAATTGGCGTTGGTAGCCCTCAAGCGTCGGGTCGTTGGGCGACTGGGCTTGCAGGGTGGCCAACTGATCTTCGGCGGTAGCCAGCTCGCTGCTGGCCAGGTTTTGCTCCAGTTGCGTGATGGCCACAGCACGTGCGTCCTGTGCCTGTGGGGCGGCGGGCGGTGTGCTTTGACAGGCGCCCAGCAGCAGGGAAAATGCGGCAAGGAGCAGATATCGGGCGGTGAACGGCTTCATTCCTGCGACTCTCTATTTGCGCAAAAAGCGAGCAAGTCTACACCCCTCGACGGGGCAGGACAAAACTCAGCAGAAACAGGGCGGCGGCCGTGACCACAATCGATGGCCCGGCAGGCGTGTCCTTGAACCAGGACAGCGCCAAGCCCCCGCACACTGCAAACACCCCCAACAGGCTGGCGCCGATCGCCATTTGCTCCGGCGAACGGGCATGGCGCTGAGCGGCGGCGGCGGGAATGATCAGCAGCGATGTGATCAACAATACGCCGACAATCTTCATCGCGACAGCAATCACCACGGCGATCAGCAACATCAGGGCCATGCGCAGCGCGGGTACGGGCAAACCCTCCACCCTGGCCAGCTCTTCATGCACGGTGATCGCCAGCAATGGGCGCCACAGGGCCACCAGCAACACCAGCACGGTCGCGCTGCCGCCGAGGATCCAGGTCAGGTCAGTGGGGCTGATCGCCAGCAGATCGCCGAACAGATAGGCCATGAGGTCGATGCGCACTTCGTGCATAAAGCTCAGCACCACCAGGCCCAAAGACAGGGTGCTTGGTGCCAGGATGCCCAACAGGGTGTCGGAGGCCAGTGGCTGGCGCTGTTGCAGGGTCACCAGCAGCACCGCCAGGAGCAGGCAGCCTACGGTCACCGCGATGGTCGGGCTTACATCGAGCAAAAAGCCCATGGCCACGCCCAGCAACGCGGCATGCGACAAGGTGTCGCCGAAATACGCCATGCGCCGCCAGACCACGAAGGAGCCCAACGGGCCTGCAACCAGTGCCAAAGCCAAGCCTGCCAGCAGGGCGTAGAGCAGAAAATCAGCCATGCTTGCAGCTATCTCCATGAACGTGAGGGGTAGAAGGATCGTCCACGACCGCGCCATGCAGGTCATGCGCGTGGTCGTGGTGGTGGTGATAGATCGCCAGGCTCTGCGCGTTTTTGCCGAACAGCTCGACGAACGCCGGGTCGCCGCTGACCTGCTCCGGGTGGCCGGAGCAGCACACGTGCCGATTGAGGCAGACCACCTGGTCGGTGGTGCTCATCACCAAGTGCAAGTCGTGGGACACCATCAGCACGCCGCAGCCATGGCGGTCGCGCAGGCGCGTGATCAGGCTGTACAGCTCGGCTTGGCCGGCGACGTCGACGCCTTGCACGGGTTCATCCAGTACCAGCAGTTCCGGCTCTCGCAACAAGGCGCGGGCCAGCAGCACGCGCTGCATTTCGCCGCCGGAGATACTTTGTACCGGGCTGTCGATCACCTGTTCGGCGCCGACCTCCTTGAGCGCAGCCTGCGCGCGGGCTCGGTCCACGCCCGGCACCAGGCGAAGGAATCGCAACACCGAGAGTGGCAGCGTCGCGTCGACGTGCAGCTTCTGCGGCATGTAGCCGACGCGTAGCTTCGGCTTGCGCCAGACGCTGCCGGTGTCGGGCTTGAGCAGGCCGAGCACGGCGCGCACCAGCGTGGTCTTGCCGGCGCCGTTAGGGCCGATCAGGGTGACGATCTGCCCCGGCTCCACGCTCAGTGCGATGTTATCCAGCACGTGTTGCCCGGCGAACGTGACCCCGACCTGTTCCAGGCGGATTAACGCATTGCTCATCAAGCCCCCTGGCAGCCCGAGCACAGGCCGACTACTTCGACCGTTTGCCCTTCGACCGTAAAGCCGACATCGGCAGCGCTGCTGATAATGGCGTCGCTGATGCTTTTTTGTTCAAGTTCGATGGCGGCATGGCACGCGCGGCAGATCAGGAATTGACCTTGATGCGCGTGTTCCGGGTGGTTGCAGCCAACAAAGGCGTTGAGCGAGGCAATGCGGTGCACCAAGCCGTTTTCCAGCAGGAAATCCAGCGCACGGTAGACCGTGGGTGGCGCTGCACGGCGGCCGTCCTGCTCACTGAGCACCCCGAGAATGTCGTAGGCACCCAGCGGCTTGTGGCTCTGCCACACCAGTTCCAGTACCCGCCGACGCAAGGCGGTCAGGCGCAACCCCTTTTGTGCGCAGAGGGTATCGGCCTCCGACAGCGCGGTATGCACGCAGTGGGAGTGATCGTGGGGACGGCTGGCAAGCGGTGTAATAGGCATGAGCGGCGACAGACATTTGATAGAGACGTTATTATGTTACCCGTTCCTACGCCATTGAGTGGTCATCGTGTCCCGACTTTTTCCCGTTTTTATCGTATTTGTCACCAGTTTGTTCATCAATGGCGCCGCTCAGGCCGAGGTCAAGGTGCTGACCAGCATCAAGCCATTGCAGTTGATAGCCGCGGCTGTGCAGGACGGCGTGGCGGTACCGGAGGTGTTGCTGCCGCCGGGTGCGTCGCCGCATAACTACGCGCTGCGTCCATCCGACGTACGGCGCGTGCAGTCGGTGGACCTGCTGTACTGGATCGGTCCGGATATGGAGAGTTTCCTGCCGCGCGTGCTGAAAGGTCGTACGGCAACAACGGTGGCGGTGCAGGATCTTCCGGGTATGAAGCTGCGGCGCTTCGCCGAAGATAGCCACTCCCATAGCGACGATGCCGACGAACATGATCATGATCACCGCCCAGGCAGCCTGGATTCGCACTTGTGGCTGTCGACCGTGAATGCTCGTGTGATTGCGGCGCGCATGGCTGCTGATCTGGCGGCCGCAGACCCGGCCAATGCCGTGCGTTACCAGGGTAATGTGAAAGCCTTTGATGAGCGCCTGGATGTTTTGGATGCTCGCCTGAAAGCCCGCCTGGCGCCGGTTGGCGGCAAACCTTACTTCGTGTTCCACGAAGCCTTCGATTACTTCGAAGACGCTTATGGGCTCAAACATGCCGGTGTGTTCAGTGTCGCCGCTGAAGTGCAGCCCGGCGCCCAGCACGTAGCGGCGATGCGTACGCGTTTGCAGGAAGTGGGTAAGACCTGCGTGTTCAGCGAGCCGCCGTTGCGTCCGCGTTTGGCTGAAACGCTGGTGGCGGGCTTGCCGGTGAAGCTGGCGGAGTTGGATGCGTTGGGCGGGTATACCCCGGCTACGGCTCAGGGTTATGAGCAGGTGTTGGAAAAGTTGGGGAATGACTTGGCTGGGTGCCTGGAGTCGTTGTAACAGACCGCGCAGGTCTAATGTGGGAGCAGGCAAGCCAGCTCCCACATTGACCGAGTTGGGGCTTTAGAGGGCGAACGGCAGTTGGATCGTGACCTGCTGGCGTTGTGCCAAGCGATACTCGAACTCCGCCGGGTCATGGATCAACACATCCTGCCCTGCAAACGACTCGGCGGCGATCAGGCGTGACAGCCAGAACCGCACGCACGCCACCCGCAACATCGTCGGCCACAGTTCGGCTTCCTTGGCGGTGAACGGTCGCAGGCCGGCATAGGCGCCGAGCAGCGCACGGGCGCGTTGCCCGTCAATCACGCCGTCGGCATCCGAGCACCAGTCATTCAGGGCGATCGCCACGTCGTACAGCATCGGCCCGGAGCAGGCGTTGTAGAAGTCGATCAGGCCTGTGAGGTGCGTGCCTTCGAACATCGCGTTGTCGCGGAACAGGTCGGCGTGGACGTTGGCGCGCGGCAGGGCGAGGATCTGGATCTTGTGGGCTTCGATTTCCGTCAGTGCAGCTTTCAGCAGGTGTTGCTGTGCGTCATTCAGGTGCGAGATCAGTTGCGTGCCTTCAGTCAGCATCCAATCCAGGCCACGATCGGTCTTGCGTTCCAGCACCTTTTCGCCTTGAGTCGCTAGGTGCAGGTGGCCAAGCAGGTCGCCGACCTGGGTACAGTGCTGGGCGTTGGCGTCCTTGATGTGCTTGCCGGCCAGGCGCGGTTGCAGCAGTGCCGGTTTGCCTTTCAGCTCGCGCAGTGCCACGCCGTCGGTTGTACGCAGGGCATAAGGCACGGGTAGGTCAGCGTCGTGGAGCACGTCGAGCAGTTCGATGAAGAACGGCATTTCTGCGACCGGGCCGCGCTCAACCAGTGTCAGGACATACTCGCCCCGCTCAAGGCTGACAAAGAAATTGGTGTTTTCACTACCGGCGGCAATCCCCTGGAAATCAATCAGGCGGCCGAGCCCGTAAGGGGCGAGAAAGGTTTCCAGCTCGGGCCGAGCCAGGGGGGTGAACACAGACATGGTTAAAACTGCCAGTACGGGCGCCGCTGTGCGCGGCGCCAATTTAAGTTAAGAAATCACTTCCATTCGAAGATCTTCCATGACGGGATCAGCATATCCGGCTGGTCAGAGCGGATGAAGTTCGCATCGGTTCCGTCCGCGCGCACCAGGAAATACGGAGGCGCCCCTTTCGGAGTGACCTTGATTGCGTACAGGAACCCGTTCTGACGGTACTCCTGGATGGTCTTGTCGCCTTCCGTGCGAATGGTCACTTGCGGATCACCCCCAGGCGCATCGTCTGCCGCCATGGCAGCCAACGGAGTGAGTGAAATCAAGCCGGTCAACAGCAGGCGATTAAATGTACGCATGATAACCTTGTCCCTTTGTCGTCATTGGTCTGGCTATTCTAGCGCCTGACCCGCCGAAAAGGTTGATTCTGCTCATGAGCCAAGCACCCCTCGTCCTGGTGGACGGTTCTTCTTATCTGTACCGCGCTTTTCATGCGCTGCCACCGCTGACCACCTCCAAAGGCCTGCCGACTGGTGCGGTCAAGGGCGTGTTGAACATGCTCAAAAGCCTGCGCAGGCAGTACCCGGACAGCCCGTTCGCGGTGGTGTTCGACGCCAAGGGTGGGACCTTTCGCGATGACATGTACGCCGAATACAAGGCCAATCGCCCCAGCATGCCTGATGACATGCGCCTGCAAATCGAGCCATTGCATCAAAGCGTGATCGCGCTGGGCTTCCCGCTGCTATGCGTCGAAGGCGTCGAGGCCGATGACGTGATCGGCACCCTGGCCCGCAGCAGCGCCGCCGCTGACCGCCCGGTGGTGATTTCGACCGGTGACAAGGACATGGCGCAATTGGTGGACGGCCACATTACCTTGGTCAATACCATGACCGGTAGTGCGATGGATATCGAGGGCGTAAAGGAGAAATTCGGCGTCGCACCGGAGCAGATCATCGACTATCTGGCGTTGATGGGCGATTCGTCCGACAACATTCCGGGTGTTCCTGGTATCGGTCCTAAGACCGCGTCCGGCTTGCTTGTCGGTGTGAACGGCGGCCTTAAAGAGCTTTATGAGCAGTTGGATATCGTGCCGACCCTGCCTATCCGTGGCGCGAAGACGCTGCCGGCCAAGCTGGAAGAGCATCGAGAGATGGCGTTCCTTTCCTACCAACTGGCGACGATCAAGATTGATGTGCCACTGGATGTGGGCCTGGATGATCTGCACCTGATCGAACCGGACCGTGAAAAACTGCTGGAGCTGTATACGCTGCTGGAGTTCAAGAGCTGGATTGACGAGATCCAGCGCGACGCCAAACGAGTGGAGCTCAAGGCTGCTCCTGTTGTTGAAGCAGTCGTTGAACCCGTGGCGCCAGCGCAGACCACCTACACCACCATCCTCGACCAGGCGACCTTCGATAGCTGGTTGAAAAAGCTCAACGACGCGAAGTTGTTCGCCTTCGACACCGAAACCACCGGCATCGACGCCCAACGGGCACAGTTGGTCGGTGTTTCCTTCGCCGTGCAGCCCCATGAAGCCGCCTACATCCCGCTGACCCACGCCTATGTCGGCGTGCCTGAGCAGTTGGACCGTGACACCGTGCTGCTGGCCCTGAAACCGTTGCTGGAAGACCCGACCAAGCTCAAGGTCGGCCAGCACGCCAAGTTCGACATGAATATCCTGGCCAACTGCGCCATCGGCGGCGACCCCGCACACGGCATTACGGTGCGGGGCATCGCCTTTGACACCATGCTCGAATCCTATGTGTTAAACGCCACCGCAACCCGGCATGACATGGACAGCCTGGCGAAGAAGTACCTGGATTACGACACTGTCAGTTTCCAGGACATCGCCGGCAGGGGCGCCAAGCAGCTCACCTTCAACCAGATCGCATTGGAGCAGGCCGGCCCTTATGCGGCTGAAGATGCCGATGTGACCTTGCGCCTGCATCAGGAGCTGTTCGCGCAACTGTCAGCAATCCCGAGCCTGGTGAGTGTGCTCAAGGATATCGAGATTCCGTTGGTACCGGTGCTGGCCCGTATCGAGCGCCAGGGTGCGCTGGTGGACAAGGAGCTGCTGGGTATCCAGAGCATCGAACTGGGCAACAAGATGGTCGAACTGGAGCGCGAGGCGTTCGAGATCGCCGGCGAGGAATTCAACTTGGGTTCGCCCAAGCAGCTCGGCGCGATCCTTTACGAAAAACTCGGCCTGCCGGTGTTGAAAAAAACCGGTAAGGGCCAGGCGTCGACTGCCGAAGAAGTGCTGGCCAAGCTGGCCGAAGATGACTATCCGCTGCCCAAGGTGCTGATGCAGTACCGCAGCATGAGCAAGCTGAAAAGCACTTACACCGATCGCTTGCCGGAACAGATCAACCCGCGCACCGGGCGGATCCACACGTCCTATCACCAGGCCGTGGCGGCTACCGGGCGCTTGTCCTCGAGTGACCCGAATCTGCAGAATATTCCGGTGCGCACCGCCGAAGGGCGGCGGATTCGCCAGGCGTTTGTTGCGCCTAAGGGCTACAAACTGCTGGCGGCGGACTATTCGCAAATCGAGCTGCGGATCATGGCGCACCTGTCGAAGGACGAAGGGTTGATGAACGCCTTCCGTCACAACCTCGACGTGCACACGGCGACGGCCGCCGAGGTGTTCAAGGTTGAGCTGGGTGAGGTTACGTCTGACCAGCGCCGCAGCGCGAAGGCGATCAACTTCGGTTTGATCTATGGCATGGGCGCGCAGAAGCTTGGCAAGGATATCGGCGTCGATACCAAGACGGCCAAAGCGTACATCGATGTGTACTTCGCCCGTTATCCCGGGGTTCGCGAGTACATGGAGCGCACCCGCGCCCAGGCTTCCGACCAGGGTTACGTCGAAACCTTCTTCGGGCGCCGGCTGTATTTGCCGGATATCCATTCCAACAAGCCACAGGAGCGCGCGGCGGCAGAACGCACCGCGATCAACGCGCCAATGCAGGGCACGGCGGCGGATATCATCAAGAAAGCCATGGTGCTGGTGGACAATTGGCTGACCGATTCGGGCCTGGATGCCAGGGTCATCCTGCAGGTGCACGATGAATTGGTGCTGGAAGTGCGTGAGGACTTGGTGGCCGAAGTCAGCGAGAGGATCCGTGAGCACATGAGTGCGGCTGCTCAGTTGGATGTGCCACTGCTGGTGGAAGTAGGTGTGGGCGATAACTGGGACGAAGCGCACTGATTACGAGGCTTTGCCACCACCTTGGGTGGTGGCACAGTGCTTTAGTCCGGAAGTCGCTGTCAGTTATTTCCAATAGTTTTGAGCCTGCCGGAACTTAACCTGTGAACTGCCACTCAGAGTTACTGAATGGGTGGTGAAGCCCTTCAATGCTCCTATGTTGTGTTAAGTGTTGGCAGATATCTGGGCCTCGCCCTAGCGGTCCGGAACTTGAACCCCGAACTTCCCCTCCCCATACGAAGTCCGGGGTTTTTTTTGCCTGCAGAAAAGTTACTCCGCGATTTCCGCGCCCTTGTCGGCCAATTCCATCCAGCCGGCCAGCACGGTGTAGGCGTCTTCCAGGCCCATACGCTTCGGCGCCGAGAACAGTTGGATAGTGATCGCGTCACCCCAGCCTTTACGGATTTCGGCCTGCACTTTGAGCAGGGTGTTCTTGGCGGCGCCGTAGGTCAGTTTGTCTGCCTTGGTCAGCAGGATATGCATCGGCATGCCGCTGGCAACAGCCCAATCGAGCATCAACAGGTCGAAATCGGTCATCGGATGGCGGATGTCCATCATCAAAATCAAACCCTTCAAGCTCTCGCGGCCACCCAGATAAGCCTCGAGGTGACGCTGCCAGTGCAGCTTCAGCGGGATGGGTACTTTTGCGTAACCGTAGCCCGGAAGGTCGACCAGACGCCGATCATCGTCTAGCTTGAAGAAGTTGAGGAGTTGCGTGCGGCCCGGGGTTTTCGAGGTACGTGCCAGGCTGGCGTGAGTCAGGGTGTTCAGTGCGCTGGATTTACCGGCGTTGGAACGACCGGCAAAGGCGACTTCAAAGCCTTCGTCATCGGGGCATTGGTCAACTTTGGCGGCGCTGAGCATGAACGTGGACTGTTGGCACAGGCCGAGGATGGGATTCTTGAGTTGCATGAGATTTCCGATGTGGGCGATGCCGAGAAAGGGTGCGGCAAGCGGTGTCGTTTCCGTTTCAGTAGCGCCAGTATATAATGCCGCAGATTTTGTGTGTGCTTTGTCCCAGCGAAGGACGAAGTTCACGGGAGCGAAAGACCTTTATTGCGCATTAGAACGCAAAACGCTCTCAAACCCTGAATGGTCGACGTCTGACCAAGTGGTTGCGCGCTGTCGGTGTCCTGGTCCCGCTTTAGGGTGCTCAGGCTACACAGGATCCGGAAGCGGTGTACAACCGAGTTTACGTGGTCACGCGGGTGCAACACGTGACCCAGGGTTTCAAGGCAATGCCGCCGCGTGGTTTGTGCATGGACTGCAGTACTGAGGATTACCAGGCCATCATTGAGTTGATGGTGAGTAAACCCGGTTGATAACTCTTAAACCCTTAGCCGTAGTTGGATTAGCTGATGAACAAACTGATCGTGAGTCTGCTGTTGACCTTGGGCATCACTGGTGTTGCCCATGCTGCAGGCGACGCTACAGCGGGCCAGGCGAAAGCCGCCGTCTGTGGTGCTTGCCATGGACCGGATGGTAACAGCCCGGCGCCGAACTTCCCCAAACTGGCCGGCCAGGGAGAGCGCTACCTGACCAAGCAGATGCAGGATATCAAGTCTGGCAAGCGCACGGTCCTGGAAATGACCGGCTTGCTGACCAACCTCAGCGATCAGGACCTGGCAGACATCGCCGCGTATTTTGCCAGCCAGAAAGGCAGTGTGGGAGCTGCCGATCCGAAACTGGTGGCCCGTGGTGAGAAACTGTTCCGCGGCGGCGACCTGGAGAAAGGTCTTCCTGCCTGCACCGGCTGCCACTCGCCAAATGGCGCCGGTATAGCAGCCGCAGGCTTCCCGCACTTGAGTGGCCAGCACGCAACCTACATCGCCAAACAGTTGACCGATTTCCGTAAGGAAGAGGCCGGGCGAAGCAACGACGGCGATGCGATGATCATGCGCACAATTGCTCGCAAGCTGAGTGATGAAGACATTGCGGCGGTCTCCAGCTACATCCAGGGGCTGCACTGAGGCGCACACGACGTTAACGCTCGATTAATCCATCGATGCAAGCATAAAAAGGGTGGCTTAGGCTGCCCTTTTTTGTGGCCGCTACCGTTACACTAACGAACTCATGCCCGCGTAGACCTGTCACAACAAAGGTCGCGTGAGGCGACTTTATTTGTCCAGGAGTAAAGCATGCGTAATCTGATCCTCAGCGCCGCTCTCGTCACTGCCAGCCTCTTCGGCATGACCGCACAAGCTGCCGACGTGCCGCTTGAAGCCGGGAAAACCTATGTTGAATTGGCCAACCCGGTTCCGGTTTCGGTGCCAGGCAAGATCGAAGTGGTGGAGCTGTTCTGGTATGGCTGCCCGCATTGCTACGCTTTTGAGCCGACGATCAACCCATGGGTTGAGAAGCTGCCTAAGGACGTAAACTTCAAACGTATCCCTGCCATGTTTGGCGGCCCATGGGATGCTCATGGCCAACTGTTCTTGACCCTGGAAGCCATGGGCGTAGAGCACAAGGTGCACAACGCCGTGTTCAATGCGATTCAGAAAGAAGGCAAACGCCTGACCAAACCAGACGAAATGGCTGACTTCGTTGCCACCCAAGGCGTCGACAAGGACAAGTTCCTGGCCACCTTCAACTCCTTCGCTATACAGGGCCAGATCAAACAGGCCAAGGAACTGGCACAGAAGTATGGCGTGCAAGGTGTACCGACGCTGATCGTCAACGGCAAATACCGTTTTGACCTGGGTACTGCTGGCGGCCCGGAAGCTGTCCTTAATGTTGCCGACCAGCTGATCGCCAAAGAGCGCGCAGCCAAGTAAGGGGCCTGTCATGCGCCGCTGGGGTACCGAACGTGTGGTTGGCCTGCATGATCCGCAGGTCAACGAACATCACCTGGAAACCACAGGTTTGCCGCCGGACAGTCGTCTGCGGCTGCTGAGCTTCAATATCCAGGTGGGCATCAGTACCGAGAAGTATCGGCATTACCTCACCCGTGGCTGGCAACACCTGTTGCCCCACAATGGGCGCGCCGGCAACCTGCAAAAGATCGGCAACCTGTTGAATGACTTCGACCTAGTTGCCCTGCAGGAAGCCGATGGCGGCAGCATGCGCTCCGGCTATATCAATCAGGTGGAGCACTTGGCCCAGCTGGGTGCCTTCCCTTATTGGTACCAGCAGCTTAATCGCAACCTCGGGCGTCTGGCGCAGCACAGCAATGGTGTGCTCAGCCGCTTGAAGCCTTCTGCCATCGAAGACCACCCGCTGCCAGGCCCCAAGGGCCGCGGCGCTATCCTTGTGCGTTTTGGCGAGGGGCCAGAGGCTTTGGTCGTGGTGATGATGCACCTGGCGCTGGGTGCACGCACCCGGACCCTGCAATTGGCCTACATCCGAGAGCTGATTGGCAATTACAAACACCAGGTGCTGATGGGGGACATGAACACCCATGCCAGCGACCTGCTGCTGAATTCTCCGTTGCGCGACCTTGGCCTACTGGCACCGCAAGCCGAAGCTACGTTTCCCAGCTGGCGCCCGCAACGCTGTCTTGACCATATCCTGCTAAGCCCGACCCTTACACTCGAGAGTGTGCAGGTGCTGGCGCAGCCCATCTCCGATCACCTGCCGGTCGCGGTAGAGATTCGTCTGCCGGGTTCGCTCACGGCCGATGCATTCCCCGCGCTGAGTCCCGGCCCTCACGGACCCCTTGCATGAGCGACGACGCCCAGCGCTGGAAAGAGAAGTACCTTAAAAGCATCGAGCAACAGGAAAAGCTCGAACGTCGCTGGGCCGCCCGCCTTGACCTGCTGCGTCGTGGGCTCGTACGCAGTACGTTGGCGGCTGAGGGCACCGATCGCGTGGTTGACCAATGCATGAAGGAAATGCGCGACGTTGTCCGCACGGATGACATGGACGCCGCCCTCGCCGCGTTGCTGCCGCGTCTGGAAAAGGCCGTTCTTGAGTCAGAGCAGCGCCGCGAAACCCGGGTCGACCAGATCAGCACTGCGCTGACCTCCTTGGTCACGCAACTGCAAAAGCTGCCGTTGCCCCGTGAGGTCATCCGTCCGCTGAAGGCGTTTGCCAAGCAGTTGGACGGGCGCGTCGGCCAGGCACGTGAGATCCCGTTGTTGCTGAGCGAGTTGAGTGGCCTGCAAAGCCAGGCGCTGAATAACCTGGAGCCCGGCGGCGAAACCACGCGCGCAGGGCCTGGGCTCTTGCAGCGTCTGTTTGGTTCCAAGGATGTCTCGAACGAGGCGCTAGCAAACGAACCGGTCCCCATCCCGGCATCGCAAACCCCTGTGGCCAAGCCCGTCGCCGAGCCTCAGCAGCCCGAGCAGTCCGAGGAGCTGACGCAAGCCTTGCGCGCCTTTGCGCCACAGCCTCAAGAGCCGGTTGTCCTTGCAGTTGAATCGGATGCACCGGCAAAGGTTGCCGAGGCCTCCAGTGAAGCGTTCGTCTACGAGGCCGCCGCTCAAGCCGCTCCTATTGAAGCGCTCGCAGCGCCCTTGGCGCGTGTGGAGCCCGAGGTCGAACTTCAGGCAGAACAACTGGCGCCGGAAAGCGCCCTTGCCGCCTTCATCGAAACCCCCGAACCTCAGGTCGAAACCCCGGATAAAACTGTCATCGGCAGCCTGTCGCTCCCGCCTGTGCTGGAGGCCGAAGAGTCCGACCCCGACGAGCTGCAATCGGATGGCGCGTATTCCCTACCCGACTCGCCGGAGCCGTCCTACAGCTTCGTGGCCAAGCACATCGAAGACACCCTGCTCGGCCTGCTGGAAGAGCTGGCATTGCCCGAGCGCCATCGGCCCCAGGCCGAAGCCATGCGTGAGCGTCTGGCCCACGGCCTGAACTGGTACGAACTGCTGCCTATCCTCGACGACCTGGCAGTCTTGATGCTGGCGATCACCGACAGCGGCCAGCATGAGTTCGAGGCTTACCTTAAGCAGCTCAACGAGCGCCTCGAAGCGTTCCAGGGGCATTTACAGGTCGCCAGCGACGGCCACGCCGATAGCCGTTCCGCCGCCCGGGAACTGGACACGCAGATCCGCGAACAGGTCGACGGCCTGCAAAGCAGCGTGCAGGAAGCCGCCGACCTGGACAGCCTCAAGCACGTATTGGAAAGCCATCTCGAAGGCCTGTTAGGTACCATGGATGAGCACCAGCAGCAGCGCGATCAACGTGAGCAGGAAACGGCTGCACGTCTGAAGGGCCTGGCCGAACGGGTTGCCAATATGGAGCAGGAAGCCCAAGGCTATCGCGAGCACTTGGAGGTTCAACGCCAGAAGGCCCTGATCGATCCGCTCACCGGCTTGCCCAATCGCGCAGCGTGGAGTGAGCGCCTGGATCAGGAGGTCAACACTTGGCTCCAACGCGGCAACAACCTGTCGCTGGCGATGCTGGACCTGGATCACTTCAAGCGCATCAACGATGGCTACGGCCACCTGGCTGGCGACAGGGTGCTGAAAATCATCGCCACTGTGCTGCGCAAACGCCTGCGACCGACTGACTTTATCGCGCGCTTTGGCGGTGAAGAGTTCGTCTTGCTGATGCCTGACTCATCCTTGAAGGATGCCCTGGCGGCGGGCGAGGTGTTGCGCGCAGCGATTGAGGCGTGCCCGTTTCACTTCAAGGGCGAGCCGGTGACGATCACGGTCTCCATGGGCGTGGCGCAGTTCCAGCCGGCAGAGCGCAGTGACCTGGCGCTCAAACGCGCCGATGCGGCGCTATATCGGGCAAAGGCAGCGGGACGGAATCAGGTGCAGGCAGCCTAAAAAATGTTCCATTTTGTAATTTGACCGCCGGGCCACAACCGGTACGTTACACTGTTGCATTATCGTCTTCAGTGTAACGTCTTCCGCCATGAAATCCTTGTACTTTGCTTTTGTGTTCCTTCTGCTTGCGGGCTGCGCCAGCGGCCCTCGCCTGGACACCAACCACCCCTCGGTGAATCACGATAACCGCGTGCAGTTCGTGGTCGTCCATTACACCTCCACCAACCTTGAACGCTCCCTGGCATTGCTCACCCACGGCCAGGTCAGCAGCCACTACCTGATCGGCGACGATGCCTCCGCCACCATTTACAAGCTGGTAGATGAGAGCCAGCGCGCCTGGCATGCCGGGGAAAGCGAGTGGATGGGGCGCACCTGGCTTAACTCCAGCTCCATCGGTATCGAGATCGTGAACCCTGGCTACAAGGACACACCGACTGGCCGACTCTGGTACCCGTACTCTGAGGCGCAGGTGAAATCCCTGGTGGTCTTGCTCAAAGATATCAGTAAGCGCAACGGCATCGACCCCAAAAACATTATTGGTCACAGCGATATCGCACCGCTGCGCAAGTTGGACCCGGGCCCGCTATTCCCTTGGAAGCGCCTGGCTGCTGAAGGGCTGGGCGTATGGCCGGATGCCCAGGCTTTCGCGCGCTACCAGGTGCAATACGCCACCGAGCTGCCGAGCATCACCTGGTTTCAGGAAGAGTTGGCGCGTCTGGGCTACCAGACACCCCAGACCGGAGAGCTGGATGTGGCCACGCGTCACGTGATCGCGGCGTTCCAGATGCATTTCCGGCCATCGCTATTTGACGGCGCGCCGGATGCGGAGAGTGCAGCGATCCTGCGAGCGTTGAACCACCGTTAAAGCGGTAACGCCATATAGAACTGAGTGCCTTGCCCCGGCCGCGAATACACGCCCATGCGGCCGCCGTGCAATTGCACGATCTCCTTGCACAGCGCCAGCCCCAGGCCGGCGCCGCCTTTCTTGCGGCCTACCTGGACGAAGGGCTCGAAGATCCGCCCCTGTTGCCCGTAAGCGATGCCTTCGCCGTTATCTTCGACGCTGACAATCACCCGCTCACCATGGCGGCGCGCATGCAGGCGAATCTGCCCGCCAGTGGCTGTATGGCGCAGGGCGTTACCCAGCAGGTTATCGAGCACCCGCTCCAGTTGTGCCTGGTCTGCATACAATCTGGGCAGGTCGGATTGAGTTTCTACCAGCAGTTCGACGTTTTGCGCTTTGGCTGGCTCGACGAAGCGCGCCCGGGCGTGTTCCAGCAGGTCAGTCACATCGCACGGCCCCAGCGTGAGTTTCTGCAGGCCGTTCTGGTACCGCGAGAAATTGAGCAGGTCGTTGATCAACTGCATCAGGCGCTGCATCTCTTCATTAACCGTGTCCAGCAGGTCCGCTTCACGGGACTCTGCGGGAAACTTCGCGCGTTCGCGGAACAGTCCGAATGCCATGTGCATGCCGGTCACCGGCGTACGCAGTTCATGGGAGGCGCGTAGTACGAACTCGCTGCGCACCCGCTCGAATGCCCGTTGTTCGGTGACGTCATGCAGCACCATCACCGCGCCGAGGATATGCCCCTCGGTATGGCTCACGGGGGTCAAGCTGTAGGTCAGCAGGCGCAGTTCGCCTTCGACTTCCACTTCCAGATCGTCCGGCGCCCGCTCCAGGTTACCGCCTCGCAGTACCAGTTGCAGTTGCTCGTCCAGTTCCGGACGCACCAACGCCTCGCCCAGGCCCTGGCCGAGGCGTTCCTCGTCCCAACCTAATTGCCGCTGGGCGACAGGGTTGAGATGCTCCAGGCGGCCTTGGCGGTCGATCATCAGCAAGCCATCGTCGATGCTGTCGAGCACCGCTTGCAGGCGCTGCTGGCCCGCCAGCAGTTCATCGACATTGGTCGCCTGATGCTGGCGCAACGCTTCGGCCATGATGCCGAAGCGCCGGGTCAACAGGTTCATTTCCGCGGCAGAGGAGAGGGGCAGCGTCACCTCGAAATCGCCCTGCCCGATCTTGTCCGCCGCCTTGGCCAGGGCTTCGATCGGCCCGCCAAAACGCCTGGCAATGCCATGAGCCGTAATGAATCCGATGATCAGCACCGCGAGCCCCACCAATCCCAGAACGCCGGCGATCAGCAAGGCGCGCGCGCGGGACTTTTGTTCGCTGGCGCTGATGCTTTCCAGGGCGTGCTTGTGTTCGGCGATCAGGCCGTTACGCAGCACGTTGAAGGTTTCGTGGAGTTTTTCCTTGCTGCCCGGCGGCGGCGAAGCCTGCTGAGACTCATCGAAAGCCTCGAGGAAACTCAGGTAGTCCGCCTTGGCCTCGCTGAAGCCGCTTCCGGTGTGAGCTTGCCGCTCATGGGCAATCCCCTGGTCCAGCAAATCAAAGTAGCGTCCTTTCGAGGCTTCCAGGGCTTCCGGATTAGGTCGCGCCTCCAGCATCATCATCAACTGGTCGCCCAGGCTCTGACGCAGCTTGAGCCCCAAGTCGAGGGTAACGAAGTTGCTGCGAATTGAAGACTCCTGGGTCTTGGCCATTTGCATGACGCTGACCAAGCCCAGGATCAAACCTAGCAGGGCAACGGTGATCAGCGCGGAGATGCTCAGGAATAACCGAGTGCGCAGTTTCATCGCTAACTTCATAGGTTACAGCTCACAGGTTGTACTGTTTACGTTTGCGGTACAGGGTCGACGCGTCGATACCCAGGGTGCGAGCCGCCTGGTCCAGGGTGTCGCTGGTCGCGAGGACGGCGCCGATGTGTGCCTTCTCCAGCTCGTCGAGGCTCAGCGCCGCACCGATACGCGGCGCATTGTTGGTCGGCTGCTCAGACATCCCGAGGTGGCTGATTTCGACCTTATCCTGGGGACAAATGATGCTGGCGCGTTCCACTACGTTGCGCAGCTCACGGATATTCCCCGGCCAGCGATAGTTGAGCAGCGCTTCGCGCGCTTCATCGCTGAAGCCGCGTGCAGGTCGGGCGTATTCCTTGACGAAGCGCGCCAGGAAACGGTCGGCCAGGGTCAGGATGTCTTCACTTCGCTCGCGCAGCGGCGGCAGGTGCAAGGTGATCACGTTGAGGCGATAGAGCAAGTCCTCTCGGAAGCGGCCGTCGCGCACCATGTCTTCCAGATTCAGGTTGGTGGCCGCGAGGATACGTACATCGGCACGACGGGTGACAGGGTCGCCCACACGCTCGTATTCCTTGTCTTGGATGAATCGTAGCAATTTAGGTTGCAACGTGAGTGGAAAGTCGCCGATCTCGTCGAGAAACAGCGTGCCGCCATCTGCTTGGTTGACGCGGCCCAAGGTGCTTTCACTGGCACCGGTAAAGGCCCCACGGCTATGACCGAACAACTCACTTTCCATCAGCTCTGCGGTCAGCGATGGGCAGTTAATGGTCACACAGGATTTCTTTGAGCGCTTGCTCCAGCCGTGAATGGCTCGCGCCAGCTCACCTTTACCGGTACCGGATTCACCCAGGATCAAGATGTTGGCATCTGTCCCGGCCACCTGGCGTGCGGTTTCCAGTACCACCATCATCGACGGGCTGTGGGAGTCGAGGCCATCTTTCGGTTGGCGCACTTCGCCTTCGAGGGCCTCGAGGCGCGCAGAGAGTTGACGCACTTCCAGTTGCTTGGCGGTGGCGAGGCGCAGTTGGTCGGGGCTGCAAGGCTTCACCAAGTAGTCGGCGGCGCCAGCCTGGATGGCATCAACAGCGGTGTCGACCGCCGAATGGGCGGTCACAATCACCACGCGCATCCAGGGCGCCTGGATCCGCATCTGGGCCAATACATCCAGGCCATTGTCTTCGCCCAGGCGCAAGTCCAGGAAGCACAGGTCGAACACCTGGCGCTGCATCAAGGTATCGGCCTGGGCAGCGCTGTTCGCGGTAGCCACTGTGTAGCCTTCATCTTCCAGGCAATAGCGGAAGGTGCGGAGGATCGCGGATTCGTCATCCACTAAAAGAATGCGGCCTTGAAGTTCCTTGGCTGATTCCATCTGTCCCGCGCTCCCTAAAAGTATGAATGATGGTGTTTAGTCCCGGAATAATCGGGCAAGTTGCATGGTTTATTCTGATTGATAAATGGCGACGTCGTGCAGGTATCTGCAACCCTGTCTAAAAAGCGCCGTCTGATGGCGTTTTCAAGCCGTCTTGCCACTTCGGCAACACACCTTGCGCTGTCTATCCCTTGATCCGACCGCTGGCCATCGTGCATTTCGCACGGCGCCAAGTAGGGGATCGTGCAGGATGCTGGGTTCATGGTGATCTATTAATAGATAACCTATTGATTTTGTTGATATTTATTTTGTAAAAAAACTGGCATGCGCTCTGCAATATCCCTCTCACGAATAATCAAAATGTGGGAGAACAGCAGCATGACTCGCCAAAGCCTTAGCCAATTGCGTGTATCGCCACTGCGCTTGCAGCAAGGGCTGTTTGCCAGCTTGGCGCTGATTGTCACGTTGATTGGTGTTCAGCAGTTGCAACATTGGCAGCAGAGTCAGCAGCAGGTTCCTCAGTTTGAGCGTCCGGCCATGACCCAGACCCATTTCCGTTCCGTTGGCAGCGTTGCTCCCAGCGCAACAGCCCCGCAATTGCGGATGGTTGACCAGGCGTCTTCCCTGAGTGAACTGCCATCCCAAGAGCGTTGGGTGTTCTAGGCAACACAAAGGCTACTCGTGTTGAGTGGCTGTACGGCACCACAGCTGTTACCTCTTAAAGAACGATAAGGAGAATCACCATGTTGAGTTGGGCAATCACATTTCTGATCATCGCCATTGTGGCTGCAGTCTTGGGCTTCGGTGGCATCGCGGGCACCGCGACGGGTATCGCAAAAATCCTGTTTGTGGTCTTCCTGGTGATGTTCATCGTTTCTTTCTTCTTTGGTCGTCGCGGCCGAGGCTGAAAATGACCACTCTGTCCTTCAAAGCCATTACTGCCGCCCTGCTTCTGGGCGTTAGCAGCTTGGTGATGGCCGCCAATGACGGCCAATCCCGAGCCAACGAATTGCTCAGCTCGGACCCGCAATACCGTGAAACCTGGCAAGGCGTGGTGAAGAAAGAAGAGCGTCTGCCAGAATGGGTATTGAACCTGTCGGGCACGGCCGAGCAAATGAATGCCGTGGAAGAAGACGGTGATAAGTATTTGGTTGGGCCGCTCTGCGAAACCGCTGACACGTGCCTGAACAAGCGCTTGATCGTTGCCTTCAGCTTCGACAAGGAAGATGCCTACGCCATGTTGGTTGAGGTCCCGGCCGGCCTGCCGGCGGACAAATCGCCCACGCGGCATGCCGACTACCGTTTTATCGGCAAGCCGGACGAAGGTATGCAGAAGCTCCTGATGGAGCAATTGAAGAAAGATCCGAATTGGTACTAGGTTCCGCCTGACGCGATGTCGTCTGCGGAGCTGGCGTCCACTGAAAGAAGCGCCTCGCTTCTTTCTGTCTGCAAAGCACGCCAAGTGCTGTGCATGACCAAGGGGCCGGGTTGTGCTGATCAATCGCGATCGGCGTGACCTACGGGTACAGGGAGTGCCTGCGAAAGGGCCGGGTCAGGCGAAAGGCTGCGACGCAGGTTCACAAGCTTATGGCTTGCTGAATTTGCGGCGCGCTTATGACGTAAATGCTTTGCCTCTTTGCCCCTCTCCATATACCTGCCTATACCTTCCATAGTCGCAAATTTCCGTTCTGCTCGATCCCAACCATTTCTTAGTGTGTCGGCTCGACCATCTATCGAGAAAATTAGTGTGGGCCTTTAAGGTATTTCTGACACTAAACAGCGGAATTCCCAAGTATTTATGGCAATGCTCGCGACACGTGCTGAATCTCTGCGCGAGCCGGGTTTGGCAGGTTCACGGCATGTTTGTCGGACAAAATGTCACATTTGAACTGACCGTTCGGACAGTTATTATGAAAAAAGACCATGCCGATTCGGCATAGGGTAGGCGTTTACGGCATTAGACGTCGCTCCCTTGCATGGGAATAGTTGCGCCTTTTTTCGCCTGCCAGTAAGCCATTTCGGCCACGCTGCGGTGACCTTCCATGGAGGCAGATGCACACACTTTTTCGCCCTCGGGCGTTGCAGCTGGCGCGTTTGCCTTAAGTTCACTTGAAGTAAGGGTAATGACATGAAGAAGGCAAAGCTAAGCCTCGCCTGGCAGATCCTCATCGGTTTGGTGCTGGGGATCGCAATCGGTGCTGTGCTCAACCATTTCAGCGCTGAAAAGGCCTGGTGGATCAGCAATGTGTTGCAGCCAGCGGGCGATATCTTTATCCGTCTGATCAAGATGATCGTGATCCCGATTGTGATCTCCTCGCTGATCGTCGGCATTGCCGGTGTCGGTGACGCGAAAAAACTCGGGCGTATCGGCGTCAAAACCATCCTTTACTTCGAAATCGTCACCACCATCGCCATCGTGGTTGGCCTGCTGCTGGCCAACCTGTTCCACCCGGGTGCTGGCATCGACATGAGTACCCTGGGTACCGTGGATATCTCCAAGTACCAGGCGACTGCCGCCGAGGTGCAGCATGAGCATGCGTTCATCGAGACCATCCTCAACCTGATCCCATCGAACATCTTCGCCGCCGTGGCCCGTGGCGAAATGTTGCCGATCATCTTCTTCTCCGTGCTGTTTGGCCTGGGCTTGTCGAGCCTCAAGCCTGAGCTGCGTGAGCCGCTGGTGACCCTGTTCCAGGGCGTGTCCGAGAGCATGTTCAAAGTTACCCACATGATCATGAAGTACGCCCCGATCGGCGTATTCGCACTGATCGCCGTGACCGTGGCCAACTTTGGCTTCGCCTCCTTACTGCCGCTGGCCAAGCTGGTGATTCTGGTTTACGTCGCCATCTTGTTCTTCGCTTTCGTGATCCTTGGCCTGATCGCCCGCCTGTTCGGCTTCTCGGTGGTCAAGCTGATGCGCATCTTCAAGGATGAGCTGGTACTGGCCTACTCCACCGCCAGCTCCGAAACCGTGCTGCCGCGCGTGATCGAGAAGATGGAAGCCTACGGCGCGCCGAAGGCTATTTGCAGCTTTGTGGTGCCGACGGGTTACTCGTTCAACCTCGACGGTTCGACCCTGTACCAGAGCATCGCGGCGATCTTCATTGCCCAGCTGTACGGCATCGACCTGTCGATCGGCCAGCAGCTGATGCTGGTGCTGACCCTCATGGTCACCTCCAAAGGTATCGCCGGCGTACCGGGCGTGTCCTTCGTGGTACTGCTGGCTACCCTGGGCAGCGTGGGCATTCCGCTGGAAGGCCTGGCGTTCATCGCCGGCGTCGACCGCATCATGGACATGGCGCGTACTGCGCTTAACGTGATCGGCAACGCCCTGGCCGTACTGGTCATCTCCCGTTGGGAAGGCATGTACGACGATGCCAAGGGCGAGCGTTACTGGAACTCCCTGCCGCACTGGCGCAGCAAGCAAGCGCTGCCGGTCGGCCAAGCCACGCGCAGCTGATAGCACGACGGCTCTTAAACAAACCCCGGAAAATTCCGGGGTTTGTCGTTTCTGCCAGCCCCGTTATCATTCGCCCCATTCTTTGGGGGGTTCAACTGATGCTCAATGGCCTGTGGCTTGGCTTCTTTGTCGTGGCAATGGTGTCAGCACTGGCGCAATGGCTGATTGGCGGTAATGCCGGGATTTTTGCGGCAATGGTCGAAAGCATTTTCGCCATGGCCAAACTGTCGGTGGAAGTGATGGTGCTGCTGTTCGGCACCCTGACGCTGTGGCTGGGCTTTTTGCGCATCGCCGAAAAAGCCGGGATCGTCGAGTGGCTGGCCAAGGCGCTGGGCCCATTGTTTCGCCGCCTGATGCCTGAAGTGCCCGCCGGCCACCCCGCCATTGGCTTGATCACCCTCAATTTTGCAGCTAACGGCCTGGGCCTGGATAACGCGGCAACGCCCATCGGCTTGAAAGCGATGAAGGCATTGCAGGAACTCAACCCCATCCCCGATACGGCGAGTAACGCGCAGATCCTGTTCCTGGTGCTAAACGCGTCTTCGCTGACGCTGTTGCCGGTGACCATCTTCATGTACCGCGCGCAGCAAGGTGCTGCGGACCCGACGCTGGTGTTTTTGCCGATCCTGCTGGCGACCAGTGCGTCTACATTGGTGGGTCTGTTGTCAGTGGCGATCATACAGCGCCTGCGTCTGTGGGATCCGGTGGTGCTGGCCTATTTGATTCCGGGTGCATTGGTGCTGGGCGGTTTCATGGCGTTGCTGGCGACGCTGTCCGCCACCGCATTGGCTGGCTTGTCGTCGATCCTTGGCAACCTCACGCTGTTCGGCCTGATCATGCTGTTCCTAGTGATCGGCGCGCTGCGTAAGGTGAAGGTGTATGAGGCGTTCGTCGAAGGCGCCAAAGAAGGCTTCGATGTGGCCAAGAATCTGCTGCCGTACCTGGTGGCGATGCTGTGTGCCGTCGGCGTGCTGCGAGCATCCGGCGCGCTGGAGTTTGGTCTGGAAGGTATTCGCCACGTCGTGGCCTGGACCGGCATGGATACGCGGTTTGTGGATGCCTTGCCGACTGCCATGGTCAAGCCGTTCTCCGGCAGTGCCGCGCGGGCGATGCTGATCGAGACTATGCAAACCCAGGGCGTAGACAGCTTCCCGGCATTGGTGGCGGCGGCGATTCAGGGCAGTACCGAGACCACCTTTTACGTGTTGGCGGTTTATTTTGGTTCGGTGGGGATCCAGCGGGCGCGGCATGCGGTGGGATGTGCGTTGCTGGCGGAGTTTGCCGGCGTCGTGGCGGCGATTGCGGTGTGCTACTGGTTCTTTGGCTGAGGCTTAAACCCCTTTCGCAGGCAAGCCAGCTCTCACATTTGGATGCGTGAATACAGTCAAATGTGAGAGCTGGCTTGCCTGCGAAGAGGCCCTCAGCGTTTCGGTGCATTATTGCCCTGCGCAACCACCCAATCCACCACCTGCTTAGTCAGCTGATCCCCTGCCTGCCCAAACCCAGCCACCACGGCCGGCACTTTGGTGTCATTCACCGGCTGCCTCACCTCAAATCGTCGACTGGCAATTATCCGCTGATCGCTCCCCCGCACCAGCCGCGCATCCAGACGTATCACCACCTCTACCGCCCCGCCCCGGTACTCACTCTGGAATGCCTGCAATTGCCCGCCCAGCTCATAGTCGGCCTGCAGATTGGTTTCGTCGGTGCTCAATAACGTTACCCGCCCATCGCGCTGAAACCCGTCCAGCAGGCGATTACGCAACAGCACCGGCGTCGGATCGCTCCAGCGCGAGTTCGCATAACTGCTGATCAGGTCGCCATTGGGCACCACGGCAATGCGCGGGCTGTCGAGAAATTCGCTGGTCTGCGGCTTGGTCACGCGCAGCGACCAGGCTACCGGGGTGCCCTGTGTGGTGGTCTGGGCCGAGGTCAGGCGATACACATCCGAAGGGTCGGCCTTGGGCAAAATCGAGCACGCGCTCACGAGCGCCAGGGCCACAGGGGCGATCATTTGGTAAGCACGCTTCATGGCGTGAACTCCTTGTTTTTGTCGCTGCCCAGCAGGTAGCCGCTGGGGTTGGCTTCCAAGCGGCGAGAGATGGCGCGCAGTGAGCCGAGGGTTTCGCGCAGTTCGCGCACGGCCGGTGCCAGTTCATTGAGGCCTTGCATGCCGCTGTTTACCGAACTCTTGTTGTCTGTCAGCAAGGTGTTGATGGTGGCGGTGCTCTGTTCAAGAGACTTCATGGCCTGCTCGGCGCTGCCAAAGGCTTGTTTGCCTTGATCGTTGAGCAAGCCGTTGGCGTTGCGCATCAGCACTGTGGTTTGCTCCAGGGCGGCAGAGGCCTGCTTGCTCACTTGCATCAGTTGCTGCATCACCACCTTGATGTCGCCACGCTGGTCGGCAATCGACCCCGTGGTTTTTTCCAAGTGGTCCAATGTGTTGCTCAGGCGCTCGACATTCTGCGCGGAGAACATGTCGTTGGCGTTGTGCAGCAGCAGGTTGATGCTGGTCATCAAGTCGTTACTGTTATTGAGCAGGCGCGCGATGGGCGAAGGCGAAGCGATGATTTCCGGCAGGTTGCCGTCTTTGCCTTTGAGTTCGGGGCTTTGGGGCGTGCCGCCGCTGAGCTGGATGATCGAGGTGCCCGTAATACCGGTCAGTGCCAGTTTGGCCAGGGTGTCTTCCTTGATCGGCGTCTGGCCGGCCAGGCGGATGCGCGCGAGGACGCGGCGCGGGTCCTTGGGGTCCAGGCGCAGGCTGATAACGTCACCCACTTTGATGCCGCTGTACTGCACCGAACTGCCCTGGGAAAGCCCGCTGACGGCTTCGTTGAAGACCACTTCGTAATCCTGGAACGCGCTGTCGATGCTGGACTTAGCCAGCCACAGGCCAAACAGCATCGCGCCGACCACCACGATCACGCTGAACAGACCGATCATCACATGATGGGCTCGGGTTTCCATGTCATACCTCGTTAAGCGATTGAGCGGCATCCAATGCCGCGCGGCCCCGAGGGCCGTGGAAATATTCGTGAATCCACACGTTGTCCGTTTCCGAGACGACGTCGATGGCACCGGCGACCAGCACTTTCTTCTGTGCCAGCACCGCCACGCGGTCGGTGATGGTGTACAGCGTATCCAGGTCGTGAGTGACCAGGAGCACACTTAGGCCCAATGCATCGCGCAGGGTGAGGATCAGTTGGTCGAATTGCGCCGCGCCAATCGGGTCGAGGCCGGCGGTGGGTTCGTCGAGAAACAGGATGTCCGGGTCCAGCGCCAGCGCACGGGCCAGGGCCGCGCGCTTGATCATGCCGCCCGACAACGAGGCCGGGTATTTGTCGGCCGCCGACAGCGGCAGCCCGGCCAGGGCCAGCTTGACCGCAGCCAAGTGCTCGGCGTCGCGGCGGCTGAGGCCGGCGTGTTCAATCAGTGGCAGCGCGACGTTTTCGGTGACGGTCAGCGAGGAAAACAGTGCGCCCTTCTGGAACAGCACGCCGAAGCGTCGTTCCATCAGCGAGCGTTCGTGTTCCGAGAGATTGGGCAGGTTTTTACCGAATACCCGCACTTCACCTTCGCTGGGCCTGCGCAGGCCAACAATGCTGCGCAACAGCACCGACTTGCCGCTGCCGGACCCGCCGACGACCGCGAGGATCTCGCCTTGATACAAATCCAAGTCGAGGTTCTCGTGCACGCTCTGGCTGCCAAAGCGATTGCACAGCCCGCGCACTTCGATCACCGCCTCACTGGGCGCCCGGTGCAGACGACTCACCAGCCCATCTCCATGAAGAAAAGCGCAGCCACCGCATCCAGCACGATCACCACGAAAATCGATTGCACCACGCTGGAGGTGGTGTGAGCGCCGACCGATTCGGCACTGCCACTGACCTTGAAGCCTTCCAGGCAACCAATGGCGGCAATCAAGAAGGCGAAGATCGGTGCTTTCACCATGCCCACCAGGAAATGCTGCACACCAATGTCCGATTGCAGCAGCGAGAGAAACATCGCCGGCGATATATCCAACGCCACGGCGCAGACCACGCCGCCACCGACAATCCCGGAGAGCATTGCCAGAAAGGTCAGCATTGGCAATGACACCAGCAACGCCAGCACGCGCGGCAATACCAACAGTTCCATCGGGTCGAGGCCCAGCGTGCGGATGGCGTCAATTTCTTCATTGGCCTTCATTGAGCCGATTTGCGCGGTAAAGGCACTGGCTGTGCGGCCGGCGATCAAGATGGCGGTAAGCAACACGCCGAACTCGCGTAGGAAAGAGAACGCCACCAGGTCCACGGTAAAAATCGTCGCGCCAAAGCTCTTGAGCACCGTGGCGCCCAGGAACGCTACGACGGCGCCGACCAGAAAGGTCAGCAAGGCCACAATGGGCGCAGCGTCGAGGCCGGTTTGTTCGATGTGCGCGACCATCGGTGTGATGCGCCAGCGCTTGGGGCGGAAAATACCGCGAGCGAAGGTTTCGAGAATCAGGCCGATAAAGCCCAGCAGTTTTTTGCTGTCCTGCCAGACGGTGTCCACCGCCCGGCCGATGCGCGCCAGCAGCTGGATGCCGGTGGCTTCTTCCGGTGCTTTCTGCGGCACGCAAAAATCGTTCAGGGAGCGGTAGACGGTCTTCAACAGCGCGCGGTCGGCGGCTGACAGGCTGCAATCGGTCTGCTCGGCGGATTGCTCGATACGGGTCGGCCCCAGCAACTCCACCAGCAGCGAGGCGCCCGCGGTATCCAGCGCGCCGAGGCCATTGAGGTCGATGCGCGCGCCGGCATCGTATTGGCCGTCGAGCTTGTCCGACAGCTTCTTCAGGCTGGCATAGTGGGCAAGCGTCCAGTCCCCCGTAATCCTCAGCTGTGGCGGGGTGGTGGACGTATCGAGGTGGGCTGCGCCGGCGGTCGTACGGGTGGTCATAAGCTCCGAGCTTGTTTGGCTATCCACAATTCCTACGTAATAGCACGATACGTCCTACTTTGGATTGTCCGCTTGTGCTGTGTCGGTGACGTTGAAACGCAGTACGCCGATCACCTGCCCGTCTTCTGTCAAAACCTGCACTTGCCAGCGGCCTACCGAGTCGCCTGGGAAGTTCTGTTTATGGGTCCAGGCGCGATAGCCCTCTTTGCGTCCGCCATGGATATCCAAGGCGATGCGGTCGACCTCTTTACCGTTGAACTTCCACACGTGGTAGATCCGTTCATCCAGCCCGCGTGGGGCGTTGATCGCGGTGTAGGCGTACAGCCCGCTGCTTCGCAGCTGCGCGGCGTTGACTTCCTTGAGGTCGTCGCCTGGCGTGCGGTCTTGCAGTTGGGTACTGATGGCGACTTCAGTCATCCACAACGTGGCTGGCGGTACCCAGCTGCGTAGGAACCATCCGGCGCAGCCTATGGCAGCGGTGACCCCGAGCAGCATCGCCCAGCCTTTGACGCTGCGTAGCGGCAGGCTTACCGCCAGGCTTGGAATCGACAGCGCCATCGCGACGCCGAGGGCCAGCTTGTAACTCTCGGCGGTGGTCAAGTGCAGGATGATCGGCAGTGCAGTGAGCAGAGCGGCGAATAGGGTGAAGGTGTGCAGCGCGAGGAACAGTGAACGTTTGGGCGCCAGCCATTTGTAATACAGCGGGTCAACAATCGACACCAGTGCCGCCGCACCGAGCAAGCCGGTAAAAATCGACTGGCCGCTGTTCCATGCTGTGGTGATAAAAAAGAACGGCAGCACAAAAAACAGACTTTCCTGGTGGATCATCTGTGTCGCGTAACGCAACAGGGGTTCGGGGATTTCGCGCTTGAAGACTTTGGTGAACAGCTGGGTAAAACTGTTTTCCAACATCAGCCACAGCCAGCTCACCAGCATGATCACGGCGATCCAACTCGCCATGCCTTGCTGGCGATCCACCAGGATGAAGCTGCACACACCCGAGATAAAACCGCCGAGTGCAATCACCCCTGGGTAGCGCTTCATCAGCTCAAGGATGCGGGTGATTATGCGGGTCAGGTTTAGCATTCGGCGGTTCGCAGTCTTTGTAGGGAAAAATCCGAGACAGAATAGCGTCTTAGCCCGTCGTCCGGTGCCCCATTACGCGATCCGTTTGCGATAAACCCGCACGCCAATCAACACAATGGCGATCAGCCCGAGTACACCGGCGCCGATCCAACTGAGTGCGTCATAGCTCAGCAGCGGTTTCTCGATGCGCCAGTAGCCTGGCTGCTTGAGCACTTGGAGCATGGCTTGGTTGGTCTGGTCCAGGCTCACCGCCTTGATGCGCTTGACCGGGTCGCTGAAGCGGCCTTTGTTGTAATCGCCAGATGCACTCCAGTAGTAGTCGGCCAACGCGCTGTTGCCTTGCACGGCCCACGCCTGGCGCGCGATGGCAGCTTGTTGCAAGCGCGCGAATACCGCAGGGTCGAGGCCGTCCTTGAGCAGTTGCGCCTTGAGGTCCTGGAGTACCTGTTCGGCTTTGGGGAGGTTTTCCCGCTCAAGGTCGGCGTTCAGGCTGAGGAAGCCTACGCCGCCGAGTACTTCGCGCTCGCTCCAGGGGCCGTAGGACAAGCCGTGCTTGAGGCGCAGTTGGCGGTACAGCGCCCAGTCGAGGTAGTCCTTGAGCAAGTCGTAGGTTTCGTCATGCTGGTCGTCCAGCACCGGCTCGGGAAACAGCCAGTGCAGCTTGGCGCTGTCGCCCACCCAGCCGTGAATCAATTCGCGATGGCTGGCGGCGGCGTGCTGGATGTCGGGCAGCGCGGGGTGTTCAGTCGGCTCGACCGGGTCGAGTTGGCCATAGGTGCGTTCCAGATAAGCCGGTAGCAGTTTGTCGAGGTCGCCGACGATGATCAGCGTCATGTTGTTGGGCGCGTACCAGTTTTTGCGCAGCTTCTCTAATTGGTCGCGGGTCAGGTGATTGACCTCCGCACGTTCAGCACACTTGAGGCCAAGTTCAACGGCCAATTGATTACTGGCAGTGTGGCCCAGGTCCTGGCGGTCCAGCAGGCGTTGCAGGTGTGAATAGTGGCCGCCGTCTTCGCGCTCGACCACGTGTTTGGCGGCGTTGATGTTGGCGTCGGTCAGTTCCGTACGGGTGATGATCGCCAGCAGCAGGTCGAGCACCTTGCGCTGGTTTTGCGCGGGCGCTTCGATCACAAAGGTGGTGTCGGCATTGCTGGTGTAGGCGTTCCACTCGCCGCCCAGTGCCTGCATGCGGTCTTCCAGGTCACCTTCGCCGCCGCCGTCGATGCCGCTGAACAGCAAGTGCTCCAGCAAGTGCGGCAGCTCTTTGTCCTCGCAACTGAAGTCATCCAGCCCTACGCCCACCACCAGGCGAATCGCCACGTGCCCGCGCTCGGTGCCCGGTTTGAGCAGCAATTGCAGGCCGTTGGGCAAGGTGTAGCCCTCGACTTGCAGGCGGTCAAAGGCAAAGGCGTGGGCACAGCTCATGAACAGGCAAGCGAATAACAGGCGACGCATAACAAGCTTCCTGGCGAGTGAGGTCAGCTTTAACTGACTTCACGGGCCATCATCCGTTCAGGGCGAGTGTGTGATGTCGGCAATATCTTCGGCGGAGAGCGCGCCGGTGTCGGACGTTTCCAACACTACATAAGCACTGCTGCAAAACAACGAGTTCAAGCGTTTCATGTCGGCAATCAGTTCCAGATGCAGGGAACTGGTCTCCAGGCTCTGTACGATTTTGTGCTGAAGGCGGCTGACGTGGGCGTGGGCCAGACGGCGTTCCTGGGCGCGGAAACGGCGCTTCTCGCGCAGCAATTGGCGAGCGCTTTCCGGGTCCCCGCTGAGGAATACCGACAAGCCGAGGCGCAGGTTGGCGATCAGTTGGCCGTGCAGGCCGGTCAGTTCTTCCAGGCCCACTTCAGAGAATTGGCGGCGCTGGGAGGTTTTCTGCTGCTGGACTTTGCGTAGCATGCGTTCGATCAAGTCGCCGGCCAGTTTCAGGTTGATCGACAACTCAATGATCTCGGCCCAACGACGGCTGTCCTGTTCGCTGAGGTCTTCGCGGGGCATTTGCGCCAGGTAGAGTTTGATCGCGCTGTAGAGCGCTTCGACATCGTCGCTGAGGCTGCGCATTTCCTGGGTGATAGCGGTCTGTTTGCCGCGCAGTACTTCTTGCATCGAGGTCAGCATGTTGTCGATCAAGTCGCCCAGGCGCAGGGTTTCCCGGGCGGCGTTGGCCAGGGCCAGACTGGGCGTCGCGAGGGCGGTTGGGTCGAGGTGGCGTGGCTTGGCCTTGCCGTTGGCCTCCTGTTGTTCCGGAAGCAACCAGGCGCACAGCCGCGCCATCGGTCCGATGGTGGGCAACAGGATCAGGCAACGACTGACGTTGTAGAGCAGATGGAAGGTGATGACCATGCCTTGGGCGCTGTAGTCCAGGCCATCCATCCAAAGCACCAGTGGGTCGAGTACCGGGATGATCAGCAGCAGGCCGATCAATTTGTATAGCAAGCTGCCCAGGGCCACCTGGCGGCCGGCGGCGTTTTGCATGCTGGTGCTGAGGAAGGCCAGCACGCCGCTGCCGATGTTGGCGCCGATCACCAGGCCGATGGCCACGTGCAGGCCGATCACGCCGGCGCCGGCCAGGGTGGCGGTCAGTAGGACGGCGGCCAGGCTGGAGTAGGAAATCATCGCGAACAAGGCGCCGATCAGGGCGTCGAGCAGGATGTCGCCGGTTAACGAAGCGAACAGCACTTTCACGCCCTGGGCGTGGGTGATCGGCCCGGCGGCTTCGACGATCAGTTGCAGTGCGAGGATGATCAGCCCCAAACCGATCCCGACCCGGCCCAACTGCCCTGCCCGCGTCTGTTTGCGCGACAGGAAGAAAATCACCCCGAGGAAGATCAGCAGCGGTGACAGCCAAGACAAGTCAAAGGTCAGCACGCGCGCCATCAATGCTGTACCGACGTCGGCACCCAGCATGGTCGCCAGGGCGGGCATCAGGCCCATGAGGCCCTGGCCAACAAAGGAAGTCACCAGCATCGCTGTGGCGTTGCTGCTCTGCACCATGGCAGTCACCAGGATACCGGCGACAAATGCCAGCCAGCGCTTGGACATGTTCTGCCCGATGACTTGGCGCAAGTTGGAGCCGTAGACCCGCAGGATGCCGGTCCGGACGATGTGCGTGCCCCAGATAAGCAGGGTCACGGCGGAAAGCAGATTGAGCAAGGTCAGCATGCTCGGCCCCCCGTGTGGGTGTGCGCCAATCGACGCAAATGAGAATTGCCGCTGCCGTTTTACGTCTTGTAATTAAGCTGTAGTTGGCGAATGGGCTCTGCGCCAGCATCGCATAGCTAATGTGGGGATTGAAACAAAACTGTCATGAAATCAGCTTTTTGCAGACGAGAAAAAAGGGCTCGAAAGCCCCTTTTTCAGCAGCGAGTCAGTTTTATTGACCCGGAATATCTTTGCGCAGTTTCACCGGATCCTGCTGTTTGCGCTTTTTCGCGATGGCGGTACGCATCTTGATGTTCACCGCTTCCACCGCCAGCGAGAACGCCATGGCGAAGTAGACGTAGCCTTTTGGCACGTGCACATCGAACGATTCGGCGATCAGCACGGTACCCACGACCAGCAGGAACGACAGCGCGAGCATCTTCAGTGACGGGTGCTTGTCGATGAATTCGCTGATGGTGCCGGCCGCCAGCATCATCACCAGCACTGCCACGACAATCGCCGCAACCATGACCGGCACATGGGAAACCATGCCGACTGCGGTGATCACCGAGTCCAGGGAGAACACGATGTCGATGATCGCGATCTGGATGATGGTGTAGATGAACTTGCCACCCTTGCCGCCTGGCTCTTCGTGGGTTTCGTCTTCACCTTCCAGCGCGTGGTACATCTCCTGGGAGCTTTTCCACAGTAGGAACAGGCCACCGAAGAACAGGATCAGGTCGCGACCGGAGATGCCTTGGCCGAAGACCACGAACAGGTCGTTGGTCAGTTGCATCACCCAGGTGATCGACAGCAGCAACAGAATGCGCGTGACCATGGCCAGCGCCAGGCCGAAGATCCGGGTGCGCGCCTGCATATGCTTAGGCATGCGGCTGACCAGGATCGAAATCATGATGATGTTATCGATACCCAGGACGATCTCGAGGGCCGTCAGGGTGAAGAAGGCAATCCAGATTTCCGGATTGGTCAGCCATTCCATGTGTATTCCTTTGAGCAAGTGTTAAACCGCGCAAGCTGCAGCGCCGCGCGGTGGGTGAGTCGGTACGATTATAGAGTGCTGAACAGCGGAAAAATCCCCATCAGCAATGCGGCGAACATTATGCACAGGCATACCAGCACTGCCCACTTCAGCGTGAAGCGCTGGTGATCGCCAAATTCGATACCGGCCAGGGCTACCAGCAAGTAGGTCGAAGGTACCAGCGGGCTGAGCAAGTGCACAGGCTGGCCAACAATAGACGCGCGGGCCATTTCGACGGCGGTGATGCCATAGTGGCTGGCGGCTTCGGCGAGCACTGGCAGTACGCCATAGTAGAACGCGTCGTTGGACATGAAGAAGGTGAACGGCATGCTGACCAGCGCGGTGATTACCGCCATGTACGGGCCCATCGCTTCCGGGATGACCGCCAGCAGGCTCTTGGACATGGCGTCGACCATGCCGGTACCGGAAAGAATGCCGGTGAAGATACCGGCGGCGAAGATCAGTCCCACCACCGCCAAGACGCTGCCGGCGTGGGCGGCGACGCGGTCTTTCTGCTGTTGCAGGCACGGGTAGTTGACGATCATTGCGATACTGAACGCCACCATGAACAGCACCGGCAGTGGCAACAGACCGGCGATCAGGGTGCACATCAGCGCCAGGGTGAGCGCGCCGTTGAACCAGATCAGTTTCGGCCGGCGGGCATCCGGGAATTGCGACACGCTGATTTCACTGTGGTCGATCTCGTCACCTTGCAGGTGCAGTTCACCCAAGCGCGCACGTTCGCGCTTGCCGTACATGTAGGCGATCACCAGGATCGCGACCACGCCGGCGGCCATGGCCGGGATCATCGGCACGAAAATATCCGAGGGGTCCACGTGCAGCGCACTGGCGGCACGGGCGGTTGGGCCACCCCAGGGGGTCATGTTCATCACGCCGCCGGCGAGAATGATCAAGCCGGCCATGATCCGCGGGCTCATGCCGATGCGCTGGTACAGCGGTAACATGGCGGCCACGCAGATCATGTAGGTGGTGGCGCCGTCACCGTCGAGGGACACCACCAGGGCTAACACAGCGGTGCCGACGGAGACTTTGAGCGGATCACCCTTGACCATCTTGAGGATCTTGCGCACGGCCGGGTCGAACAGGCCGGAGTCGATCATCAGGGCAAAGTAGAGGATGGCAAACATCAGCATCACGCCGGTCGGCGCGAGCTTGGTAATGCCTTCGAGCATCATCGGGCCGATCTTCGGTGCGAAGCCGCCGAACAGCGCGAACAGGATTGGCACGATGATCAACGCGATCAGCGCGGACAGGCGCTTGGTCATGATCAGGAACATGAACGTGATGACCATGGCAAAGCCAAGGAAAGTCAGCATAGGAATACTCCAGGCGTAGCGCGGCTAGGGAATGGCGAACCGGTGGGGGTCAGCGCAGAACGAAAGGCACGAGGCGTACGGGTGGAGTTGGGGCGAACAGGCGGGTACGGGCGGACATCGGGAATCACCATTGTTGTTGTGTACAGCCGGTCTGTTGCCGGCAGTTGGAGGTGATCCTAGTCGCGAAAGCTTTCAGCCAGCTTTCGCTGATAAAACAGGTGATGGAGGCCAGACATACGGTTTTCAGGTTTACACAGATCAAATGTGGAGCTGGCTTGCCTGCGATTGCATCACCTCGGTTCAACTGAACGACCGAGGTGTCTGCATCGCAGGCAAGCCAGCTCCCATATTTGAAAGGTGTCTGCCGCGAGTTTTTCAGGGCAGCTCCAAGCCGCCCGCCGCTTTATGCAATGCCCGCAAATGCTCGCCCACCTGCTTGAGGTTGGCTTCGCACGCAGCAATTTCGGTGGAGCGGGAAGGCTCCAGCAGCGCCCTCACCTCTTTATCCAATTCGCCGGTCAGCGATTGCAGTTGCTTCTGGCGCTCGGCACTTTCCGATTCCAGGCGCTTGGATTCCGACGGTTGCGGCAGGCCGTAGCCACCGCTGCCCAGCAGCTCCGCCGGGCGGCTGAGGAAGCCGCTGTTGGCGAGGATCTGTTGCAACGTGGCGTTGGCTTTCTCCATGCCACCGTTTTTCAGCTCGCGAGCGCCGAGGTAGCGTTGTTTGACCTCGTCCTGGGCCAGCATCAACTGTTTACGAAAGCTCGCCTGCTCCAGCAGCAACAACGCGGCGCTGGTGCGCAGGTCGGCCTGGCCGAACCACTGGCGACGTTCCTCTGCGCTGAGAGACAGCCAATCTTCGACCTGGGTTTGTTTGATCGGCAGGTGTTTGCGCAGCACATCGAACATCGCTTGGTAACGCTCGCGGAACGAGTCGAAGTGATAGCCCAGGCGCAGGGCCTTGCGCTTGTCGTCCAGTACAGTTGTGTCGGCCAGGCCGCGAGCGCTCAGGACCTCCAGCAAACCATTGGGGGTGATGTTATCCAGGCCGGTCAGTTGTGGGTTGGCGCTGCCGCTGCGTAACAGCTTGAGGCTTTCCACTGCGCAGTTGTTGGAAATGAAGAAGTAGTTGCCGTCGTAGCTCCAGTGCATTTCGGCGGCATGTTCGACAGTGTCGTTGATTTCCTGGCGGGTCAGTTTCAACGGTACAGAGGCCAAGCCGCGCAACTCGGTCTTGGTGTACTCGTCGATCACTTGTGCCAGCGGCAGTACAAACAGTCGCGATGGGTACTTGCCGACCAGGCCATCCCAGCTCGACAACTGTACATCACCGACAAAAGCGCGGTAGGACAACACCAGATGCTGGTCCAGGTCCAGCCGACAATCCGGCCCTCGCGGGCGCCCCGGCGCGCAAATCACCAGGCGCAGCATGCTGTGACCCCAGCGACTGACCAGGTTCTGGTTGGCCTCGGCCAGCAGGTAGTCAATTTCGTACACGCGCTCCGGGTCGACATGGCCCAGCGGTGTCTTGGCGAAGTCGTTGCCGGCGTTCAGGAATGCGTAGCTCTTGGCGCAGGTGTCTTGTTCGGGCGGGGCCCAGCCGAAGTGTTCCTTGTAATAGCGGAACAGTGAGGGGCGGCGGCAGGCGTAGCTCGGGTCAAGGAGGAAGTACTCCATATTGACGGCCACAAATTCCAGCGGGCTGGTGGTTTCGTAGATGTCCGGGCTGCGGGCGACCTGGTGATTGTTCTGCTCACGCTCGCCGCGACGGCCAACGTATTGCGGCCAGCCGGCAAGGTCCAGCAGGCGTGGGTCATCGCTGAGGGTAAAGCGTCGGCCATTCTGGCCACGGCATTGATCAGGCAGACCGATGAGGCCGGTGAGGTTGTTCTGGCGGCTGCAACGATTGATCAGCGCACGGTCTTCTTTGGACCACAGGCGCGCACGGTCATAGATGTGGGTCAGTTCATGCAGCACGGTGGCGAGCATTTCCCGGCGCACAGTGCCGTGGGGGCGATTGGTTTTTTGGGTGGCGGCGCTGCCGTCGGTGAGGCTGGCGAGCAGGTTGCCGTTGAGGTCCAGCTCGGACACCAGGGAGGCTTGGCCATAGGCGTTTTCGGGCATCTTGTCGGTCCAGCCAACATCGATGCGACGGTCCAACTGCTTGATAAAGCGCGGCGGCAAAGAGCGCATCGCTTCGTCGAGCAATGCCTGGCTGGCCTCTTGTTCAGCGGGGCTCAAGCCCTCGGTCTTGAGCCGCAGTTGCAGGCTGGCCTGGGCCGCGCTGGCACACAGCAGCACAGCCCCGGCCAGGAGCCAGGCGGCGATTCGCCTCACAGTGCGAGGATAGCTTCAGCAAGCGTCTGGTCACTGGCGTCACGGGCTTCGGGCAAGCGTGTGCGCAGGGTGTCGAAGGCGGCTTCCAATCGCGCGCCACGGATCTCGCCGTTGGTAGCCACGAAACTGGCGGCGTCATCGTGGGCTTCGCGCACCACTTTGGAATCGCGGATGGAGGTGGTGGTGTCCGAGGTGAAATCAATGGTGCGGCCAGAGGCGCGAACAATGATGTTACTGGTGGCAACCAGGGTATGCGCCTGGGCAACGTCGGCCAACAACAGCAGGCCAAGGGCGGCGGCGATCAGCGGGCTACGCATGGAATAACTCCAAATACAAAGATGGAAATACAAAGATGATTATTGGACGAGAATTGCTTGCGCCAGTTCAAGGTCGCTGGCGTTAAGTTTTGGTTCGTTACGGCGCAGGTAATCCAGCGCCGACTCCAGCCGTGCACCCCGCCATTGCCCGTCTGTGGCAATAAACGCGGCAGCGTCGTCCTGGGCGGCCATTATCACTTTTTTGTCGAAGGGTGCAGAGGTCACTTTGCTGGTGGCGTACGCGCTGGCGACTGTGCTCTGAGTGGTTAGGTCAAAGGCCGAAGACAGTGGCGACCAGCCGGCGGAAAATATCAAAGGGACTATTAAAAGGCGGTATGAAAAAGCCATGGGACTCGACTACTGAAAGTGAGCGCCAAGGCTAGCGCAATGCCCAGGCGAGAGCCAGCGCCCAGGCATCCGTCCTGTCGTCAGATAGACAGGATGGCCTGGGCCAGTTGGGCGTCAGTCGCGGTGTTCAGTTGCGGAGCCTGTTGGCGAATCTGCGCCAGGGCGCTTTCCAGTTTTACCCCACGAATGGCGCCTTCGCTGGCGACAAAGCTGGCGGCGTCGTCACGAGCGGCGCGCACGACCTTATTGTCACGCAGGGACGAAGTGGCATCGGAGCTGGCGTCGGAAGTGGCCTTCAGCGCGCCGACGATGGAGTCGGTGGTCACGATGAAGCTGGTCGCATTGGCATTGGCAGCCAGGGCCAACAGGGCAGCAGCACTCAGCAGGCGAAGACGGGACATGGGGTGACTCCTGTAGATGAACGGATAAGGTGGCGCAGGGCAACCATTCTGGATCAGACGCTCGTGCTAGGCGGTTCGCCACGTATTGAGTGGATATTAAGCCGACACTTATCCGTTCGGGAAGCGCCTTGACTGCCTAGTCACGCCAGAATGGCTTGGACAGCTCAGCCATTTGGTCGCCATGGCTGATACCGAGATCCGACAGCTCCCGACCATCAAGCCGCGACAGCTGGCGTCGTTCGTAGGTGCGGCGCATCCATTTAGCGAGGATGGAGGTTGTCTGGTGCAAGAGCCGCTTATAAAGAGGGGACGGCTTATCCATGGCGGTTACTTTTCATGAGGTCTGAAACACCATGTTGGGCAAGCCGTTGCGACCGGTACAGATAAACCAATGCTAAATTGTACTGCTTAACTGGTATATTTTTTAAACTGTACCTATCGGTATGAAAGGCTTCTGTTTTCCCGTTCAAAACCACCCTCGCTGAAACAACAAAGCCCGCCTCCGGTTTCCCGGGGCGGGCTTTATTTTGAAGAATCAGTGCTGGCAGTGGACCCGGTGGGTCAGGGCCAGCGAGCGCTAAGTTAGCGCCAGAACGGCTTGCTCAGCTCTTCGTAACGTTGAGCTTCGCTGATACCTGCGTCAGCCAGCAGACGCGAATCCAGGCGAGCCAGTTGGTGACGGCTGGAGATGCGGCGCTGCCACAACATCAGGTTGGCCAGAACGCGCAGAGGCATGGCAGCTTGGTTGTTTACAGCTTTTTCAGAGAACAGATCGGAACTGAGTGTACGTTCCATGATGACATCCTTCCGCTTGTGGCGGGATTAGGTAGTGGTTTAACTGATGCCAATGATCCTCTTCCGACGCAAGACTCTCTAGATACAGTTCACTTGTATTGTGAGAGGGCAGTTAACTGTTTAAGGGTGCTGTACTGTACGAAAAAGGGGCAACTGTACCTGTCCGCACTAAATGGGTGCGAAATAGGCATTTTCAGTGAGGTGTGTGGAATATCAGGGTAGGAAATGACCAGTACAGCAGTACAGTTTTTTCATAAAATCGCAAGGAAGGTGCCGAGCTGATGAAACTGTATTTGCATCAGCTCGAATCTGTATCAATCACGCGTTGAGCATGTGCCCCGTTTCTTCCAGGTTAATGTGCCAGCTCAGTGCTTCGCGCAGGATGTGCGGGGTATGCCCACCGAGGGCGCAAGCAGCATTGAAGTAAGTGTTCAGCGCATCGCGGTAGGCCGGGTGCACACAGTTGTCGATGATCACCCGTGCCCGCTCCCTCGGCGCCAGGCCGCGCAGGTCGGCCAATCCGACTTCTGTTACCAGGATGTCGACATCATGCTCGGTGTGGTCCACATGGCTGACCATTGGCACCACACTGGAAATCGCACCGCCTTTGGCAATCGACTTGGTGACGAAGATCGCCAAGTGCGCGTTGCGCGCGAAATCGCCGGAACCGCCAATGCCGTTCATCATCCGGGTGCCGCAGATATGAGTGGAGTTGACGTTGCCGTAGATGTCGAACTCCAGCGCGGTATTGATGCCGATGATGCCCAGGCGACGCACCACTTCAGGGTGGTTGGAGATCTCCTGCGGGCGCAATACCAGCTTGTCCTTATAGTGTTCGAGGTTGCCGAACACATCGGCATTGCGCCGTTCTGACAAGGTGATCGAGCTGCCCGAAGCGAAGCTCAGCTTGCCTGCGTCGATGAGGTCGAAGGTCGAGTCCTGCAACACTTCCGAATACATGGTCAGGTCTTCGAATGGCGAATCGATCAGCCCACACATCACTGCGTTGGCAATGTTGCCGATCCCGGCCTGCAGCGGGCCGAGCTTGTTGGTCATGCGGCCAGCGTCGACTTCCTGCTTGAGGAAGTTGATCAGGTGATTGGCGATGCCCTGGGTGTCGCTGTCAGGCGGCGTCACGGTAGAGGCCGAGTCGGCCTGGTTGGTGATAACGATGGCGACGATCTTTTCCGGTGGAATCGGGATCGCGGTGCTGCCAATGCGATCGTCAACTTTGACCAGTGGGATTGGCGTACGTGTTGGCCGATAAGTGGGGATATAGATGTCGTGCAACCCTTCCAGATTCGGGTTGTGCGCCATGTTGATCTCGATGATCACCTGCTTGGCAAAAATGGCGAAGCTGGCCGAGTTCCCCACGGAGGTGGTGGGCACGATGTGCCCTTGCTCGGTGATGGCGACGGCTTCGATCACGGCGATGTCCGGCAGCTTGAGCTGGTTGTTGCGCAGTTGCTCGACGGTTTCCGACAAGTGCTGATCGATAAACATCACTTCGCCGGCGTTGATCGCCTTGCGCAAGGTGCTGTCGACTTGGAATGGCATGCGTCGTGACAGTACGCCGGCTTCGGTCAGTTGTTTATCCAGGTCATTGCCCAGGCTCGCGCCGGTCATCAGGGTGATCTTCAGTGGGGAAGTCTTGGCGCGTTCGGCCAGGGCGTGCGGGACGGCCTTGGCTTCACCGGCACGGGTGAAGCCGCTCATGCCGACGGTCATGCCGTCCTCGATCAGTGCGGCGGCATCTGCCGCGCTCATGACCTTGTTCAACAACGAAGGCAAGCGGATACGATCACGGTACATGGATTGTTATCTCGGGCTACGGAGGCAAGGTGCGCAGTTTAGTGATTTCAAAAAAATTCGGCCCGCTACCATGGTCGAATGCCGGGCAGCGATTTAGAGCCTTTGGTCGGGTTTCATGCAGTCATAAAAAACCCCAGCCTACAGCAGGCCGGGGTTTCGAGTGTTGCGCTGAAGCAGTGTTACTCGACGGCTTTGACCATGTCTTCGATGACCTTCTTGGCGTCGCCGAAGACCATCATGGTCTTGTCCAGGTAGAACAGCTCGTTATCCAGGCCGGCATAACCGCTGGCCATTGAGCGCTTATTGACGATGATGGTCTTGGCCTTGAAGGCTTCGAGAATGGGCATGCCGGCAATCGGCGAGTTCGGGTCATTCTTGGCGGCCGGGTTGACCACGTCGTTTGCGCCCAGCACCAGCACCACGTCGGCCTGGCCGAACTCGGAGTTGATGTCTTCCATCTCAAACACTTGGTCGTAAGGCACTTCTGCTTCGGCCAGCAGTACGTTCATGTGGCCTGGCATGCGCCCCGCCACCGGGTGGATCGCGTACTTCACGGTGACGCCTCGGTGAGTCAGCTTCTCCGTCAGTTCCTTGAGCGCGTGTTGCGCCCGAGCCACTGCAAGGCCATAGCCTGGCACGATGATCACGGTGTCGGCGTTGGTCAGCAGGAAGGTCGCGTCGTCGGCCGAGCCGGACTTCACCGGGCGTGCTTCTTTAGAGCCCGCCGCCGCGCCGGCATCCGGCGCATTGCCGAAACCGCCGAGCAGTACATTAAAGAAGGAGCGGTTCATCGCCTTGCACATGATGTACGACAGGATCGCGCCGCTCGAGCCCACCAGGGATCCGGCGATGATCAGCATCGAGTTATTCAGCGAGAAGCCAATACCCGCCGCCGCCCAGCCGGAGTAACTGTTGAGCATCGACACCACCACCGGCATGTCGGCGCCGCCGATTGGGATGATGATCAGCACGCCAAGCACGAAGGCCAGGGCCAGCATCAGCGAGAACGCGGTGAGGTTGCCGGTGAACATGAACGCCATGCCCAGGCCCAGCGTTGCGAGGCCGAGCACCAGGTTAAGCTTGTGCTGACCGCCGAACTGTACGGGGGCGCCCTGGAACAGGCGGAACTTGTACTTACCCGACAGCTTGCCAAATGCGATCACCGAGCCGGAAAAGGTGATGGCACCGATGGCGGCACCGAGAAACAGCTCCAGGCGGTTACCGGCAGGAATCGCGTCACCCAGGTGTTTGACGATACCCAAGGATTGCGGCTCAACCACCGCAGCAATCGCGATGAACACCGCTGCCAGGCCGATCATGCTGTGCATGAACGCGACCAGCTCCGGCATCTTGGTCATCTCAACGCGCTTGGCCATGATCGAGCCGGCAGTGCCGCCGATCAACAAGCCGACAATCACGTAGCCGATGCCGGCAGTAGCAAGTTCAGCGCCGAGCTTATAGATGAGGCCTACCGTGGTGAGTACCGCCAGCGCCATGCCGAGCATGCCGAACAGGTTGCCGCGTCGGGATGTGGTTGGATGGGATAGGCCTTTTAAAGCTTGGATAAAGCAGATCGACGCGATCAAGTAGAGCGTCGTGACGAGATTCATGCTCATGACGATGGCGCCTCTTCTTTTACTTTCGGGGCTTTCTTCTTGAACATCTCAAGCATCCTGCGGGTCACCAGGAAGCCGCCAAACACGTTTACCGCCGCAAGGGCCACCGCCAGGGTGCCCATGGTCTTGCCCAGCGGTGTCACGGTTAGCGCAGCGGCCAGCATGGCGCCGACGATCACGATTGCGGAAATGGCGTTGGTCACCGCCATCAAAGGCGTGTGCAGCGCGGGGGTAACGTTCCAGACCACGTGGTAACCGACATAAATCGCCAGCACAAAGATGATCAGGTTGTAGATACCGGGGGAGATAAGCTCTTCCATCGTCTGAATCCCTGCTTAGGCGTTTTTGCGGATGACTTGGCCGTCGCGGCACATCAGGCACGCGGCGACGATGTCGTCTTCGAGGTTGAGTTCAAACTGCCCTTCCTTGTTGAAGACCAGCTTCAGGAAGTCCAGCAGGTTGCGTGCATATAAAGCAGATGCATCGGCGGCTACGGCACCGGCCAGATTAGTCGGGCCGCAAATGATCACGCCGTTCTCGACCACCACTTGATCGGCGATGGTCAGCGGGCAGTTGCCGCCCTGGGCGGCGGCGAGGTCGATGACCACAGAGCCAGGCTTCATTTGCGCGACGGTCTCGGCGCTCAGCAGCGTCGGTGCCTTGCGGCCAGGAATCAACGCAGTGGTGATGACGATGTCGGCCTGCTTGGCGCGCTCGTGCACGGCCAGGGCCTGACGCTGCATCCAGCTGGTCGGCATTGGACGGGCGTAACCACCGACACCGATGGCGCATTCGCGCTCTTCATCGGTTTCGTAGGGCACATCGACGAACTTCGCGCCGAGGGACTCAATCTGCTCCTTCACGGCCGGGCGTACGTCAGACGCTTCGATCACCGCACCCAGGCGTTTCGCCGTGGCGATGGCCTGCAAGCCTGCCACGCCAGCACCGAGTATCAGCACGCGCGCCGCTTTCACGGTGCCTGCGGCGGTCATCAGCATCGGCATGAAGCGCGGATAGTGATGCGCGGCGAGCAGCACAGCTTTATAGCCGGCGATGTTGGCCTGGGAAGACAGCACGTCTAGGCTCTGGGCCCGCGAGGTGCGCGGCGCGGCTTCGAGTGCGAAGGCGGTGATGCCGCGTTCGGCAAGTTTGGCGATAGTTTCGTTGCTGAACGGATTTAGCATGCCCACCAACACGGTGCCGCTTTTGATCAGCGCAAGTTCGCTGTCGCTGGGGGCAACCACCTTGAGAATAAGCGCCGCGCCAAACGCATCGCTGGCGCCGCCAATGGTTGCGCCTGCCGTTTCATAGGCACTGTCGGGGACGCTGGCGTTAATGCCTGCTCCGCTTTGTACAGTGACCTTATGGCCCTGGCCGATCAGCTTCTTGATGGTTTCCGGGGTGGCAGCCACCCGCGTTTCACCGGTCTGGGTTTCGAGAGGAACACCAATGTGCACGTCAAATCTCCTGCATGATCTTTTTGCTTTTGATCTTTTTGTAAAAAGGCCAGTGCACCGCGAGTGGCGCAGCTGGGGCGGCCGATCAGCACGATCCCGCTGAAATGAAAGCGGGGCGCGGCATTTTGCAGGCGAACTTTACGGCCTTCAAGGGATTATGACGCGTGACGAAAAATTAACTACAAGTCACCCTGTGACTGATTGTCGCAACAATCCGAAATAAATTCTTCTAATACATGGGGTTAAAGCGTTTCAGGTGTTTTTGCGGTGTTTTGCAATGGTTCGTGTGAATAGTCGGTTATTGGCTTGTGATAGTCGCTACAAGCCATGTAGATCATGGCTTTTAGCCTGATTTTTGATTGACAGATACAGTCTGTTGAAATGCGACATATATGTACATCTGTAGGCTTAAAAATTAATTGACTACAGAGTCAGCAATTCAGTTTTAGCCTTTAGATATTGGGGCTGTAGCGCTGCGATTGGTCGATCAACCAGTCTCTGAATGCGTGCAGTGAGGCAGATTCAACTTTTCTCTCAGGAATCATCAGGTAGTAAGCCTTTGAGCAGGTCAGTGTCTGGGGGTTTGCAATCACCAGTTGGCCCTCCTCCAGCTCGCGCTGGATGAGGAACGGCGGGATCAGCGCGATTCCCATGTCGTGCATGGCTGCCTGGGACAACATCGAGAATAGCTCGTAACGGGGGCCTGTCATGTCGCGGGGGATGTTCAGTTGTTGGGCGCTGAACCACTGGCGCCACGCGTAGGGTCGAGTGGTCTGCTGCAGGAGCGGCAGCTCTGCAATCTCCTGAGCGTTGAGCTGCGTGCGGCTAGCCAAAAGTCGTGGGCTGCACACGGGGACAGGGTTCTCACCCATCAATCGATGGGATTCAGTGCCGGACCAGTCGGCATCGCCGAAGTAGATGGCGGCGTCGAATTCGGTATCGGCAAACAGAAAGGGGCGCGTGCGGTTGGTCAGGTTGACGGTGGCTTCAGGGTGCTGGCGTTGAAAGTCCTTTAGGCGAGGTATTAACCATTGAGTGCCAAACGTCGGGACCACGGCCAGCTCAATGACGTTGGCGCCCTGCTGTCCCATTACCGAAAGCGTATCGCGCTCCACTGCGTCCAACTGTGTGGCAACGCGACGGCTGTAGGAAAGCCCTGCTTCCGTCAGCTTGACCCCGCGCCGTGAGCGCCGAAACAGCTCGACACTCAAAAACTCCTCAAGGCTGGCAATCTGTCGACAGATGGCGCCTTGAGTGATCGAAAGCTCGTGTGCGGCCTTGGTGAAGCTTTCGTGGCGGGCTGCTGCTTCAAAACTGACCAGGGCGGTGGTGCTGGGAATTTTCCTGCGCATATACCGTGTCCTCACTCATAAAGCGCTGATGGGCCTTTCTTGGTCGTTACGAAGTGACAAATTAGCACAACCCTATGCGGAAACCTCGTTTGCCCTGTGCGCCTGGGGGGCCTAGGCTCATTCCACGACTTCCGATTTTCTCCGCGAGGACTTATTCATGGCTAGTAAGGCAAGCTTCAACTGGATCGATCCGCTGCTGCTGGATCAACAGCTCACCGAAGAAGAGCGCATGGTGCGCGACAGTGCTGAGCAATTCGCCCAGGACAAGCTGGCACCGCGTGTGCTCGAAGCCTTTCGCCATGAAAAGACCGACCCGGCAATTTTTCGCGAGATGGGTGAGACCGGGCTGCTCGGTGCGATGATTCCCGAGCAGTACGGTGGCAGCGGTTTGAACTATGTCTGCTATGGGTTGATTGCGCGTGAGGTGGAGCGTGTCGACTCGGGCTACCGTTCGATGATGAGTGTGCAGTCGTCACTGGTGATGGTGCCTATCAACGAGTTTGGCACTGAGGCGCAGAAACAGAAGTACCTGCCGAAGTTGGCCTCTGGCGAATGGATCGGCTGTTTTGGCCTGACAGAGCCCGACCATGGTTCCGACCCGGGCGCGATGATTACCCGTGCTCGTAAGGTAGACGGCGGCTACAGCCTGACCGGCGCGAAGATGTGGATCACCAATAGCCCGATCGCGGATGTATTTGTGGTCTGGGGCAAGGACGATGCCGGTGATATTCGTGGTTTTGTCCTGGAGAAAGGCTGGAAAGGTCTGAGCGCCCCGGCGATTCACGGCAAGGTTGGGTTGCGCGCCTCCATTACGGGTGAAATCGTCATGGAGAACGTATTCGTGCCCGAAGAGAACATTTTTCCGGATGTGCGTGGTTTGAAAGGGCCTTTCACCTGCCTTAACTCTGCCCGCTATGGCATCTCTTGGGGGGCTTTGGGCGCCGCAGAGTTCTGCTGGCACACCGCTCGCCAATACACTCTGGATCGTCAGCAATTCGGTCGTCCATTGGCGGCGACTCAATTGATCCAGAAGAAACTGGCCGATATGCAGACCGAGATCACTCTGGCCCTGCAAGGCTGCCTGCGCTTGGGTCGTATGAAGGATGAAGGCACTGCAGCGGTCGAGATTACTTCGATCATGAAGCGCAACTCGTGTGGCAAGTCGCTGGATATCGCGCGTATGGCGCGGGATATGTTGGGTGGCAACGGTATTTCCGATGAGTTCGGGGTGGCGCGCCATTTGGTCAACCTCGAGGTGGTGAACACCTATGAAGGCACTCATGACGTGCATGCACTGATCTTAGGGCGTGCGCAAACCGGTCTTCAGGCTTTCTATTAACGGGAGTACGGCATGGGCGCGCTTTCGCATCTGCGGGTACTGGATTTATCGCGAGTACTGGCGGGTCCCTGGTCCGGGCAAATCCTGGCGGACCTTGGGGCAGAGGTAATTAAGGTCGAGCGGCCGGGCAATGGCGACGACACGCGTGCGTGGGGGCCGCCCTTCCTTAAAGATGCCTATGGCGAGAACACCAGTGAGGCGGCGTATTACCTGTCGGCCAATCGCAATAAGCAGTCCGTGACTATCGATTTCACGCGGCCGGAGGGGCAGGCACTGGTGCGCGACTTGGCGGCCAAGTCGGACATCCTCATCGAGAACTTCAAGGTGGGTGGTCTTGCGGCGTATGGGCTGGATTATGAGTCGCTCAAGGAGATCAATCCGGAGTTGATCTACTGCTCAATTACCGGCTTTGGTCAGACGGGGCCTTATGCGGCGCGTGCTGGCTATGACTTCATGATCCAGGGGCTGGGCGGGCTTATGAGTCTGACGGGCAGGCCCGAGGGTGATGACGGTGCTGGGCCGGTGAAGGTTGGCGTGGCCCTGACTGACATTCTTACGGGGCTTTACTCGACCGTAGCGATACTGGCGGCGCTGGCTCATCGGGACCATGACGGTGGCGGGCAGCATATTGATATGGCGTTACTGGATGTGCAGGTGGCTTGCCTGGCTAACCAGGCGATGAATTACCTGACAACAGGGGAGGCGCCTAAGCGCTTGGGCAATGCTCACCCGAATATTGTGCCTTATCAGGATTTTCCCACGGCCGATGGTGACTTCATCCTGACGGTGGGTAATGACGGACAGTTTCGTAAGTTTGCTGAGGTGGCTGGGCAGCCTCAGTGGGCGGATGATCCGCGTTTCTCTACTAATAAGGTGCGAGTGGCCAATCGTGCAGAGCTGATTCCGTTGATTCGCCAAGCTACGGTGTTTAAGACGACGGCTGAGTGGGTGTCACAGTTGGGGCGGGTCGGTGTGCCTTGCGGGCCTATCAATGACCTGGCTCAAGTGTTTGCCGATCCACAGGTCAAAGCGCGCGGGTTGGCGATGGCGTTGCCCCATGCGCTGGCGGGGATGGTGCCTCAGGTTGCCAGTCCGATACGGTTGTCCAAGACCCCTGTGGAGTACCGGAGTGCGCCTCCTCTATTAGGGGAGCATACGGCGAAAGTGCTGCAGGATGTGCTGGGATTGGGTGTGGCCAGCGTGGCTGCCCTGAGGGGGCGGGGTGTTATCTGAGTCTTCCCCTCTATATAGAGGGCGTTATCGTGGCCTTTCTGGTGGTTTTTTGATCAATCCTAACTAATTGATATAAAAAGCAAAATTAAGGGTTGACGGCAGATTCTGGAAGTCTATAATTCGCCCCACTTCCGGCGCAGTCGAAACGGAAAACTCCTTGGTAAACAAAGAGTTATGCGAAATTCGACAGCGAGTTGCTTCAGTTGATCG